>JAUZFQ010000070.1 GCA_030838445.1 Pyrinomonadaceae bacterium
GCGCGCCCGCGACCGGCGGACGACCGTTGGTGAGGAACTTGGCGGCCGAGCCGTCCGTGCGGTAGCTGTTGTGCGTGGCCTGCGCGTGGTAGTTCATCGCGGCCACTTCGACGGGTTCGCCCGTCTCGATGATTTCCTGCGCCCTGATCTGCTCGATCTCTTTCTCGAAACTGGTGCGCGTGTGTTCTTCGACGGTGACTATCGCGTCGAAGATGATGTGACGCGGTAGACCCGCGTTGAACTCGGTGTCGAGCGGCGGGTGCGGCGGGCGATGACCCGCGCGCGCGGGCACGAAGAACGGGAAGCCGGGGTTGCCCGTGCCCGACACCTGCACCTGACCGTTGACGATCTGCGCCGTCGCTTCCGGCATCGGCGGCATGACGTACTTCGCCATGTTCGTGGCCGAGCCGCCGGGCAGCGGCACGATGGCCGGGATCGGCGTGCCGCGCAGGATTTCCGCGTCGGGCAGAGCGCGCGCGCCCGAGGCCGGACGACCGGCGAAGTCGAGTCGCGTGCCTTCCTCGAACACGTCGTGCGTGCGCCAGAGTTCCCACATGCCCTGCGCGAAGTGCGGGTAGAAGTGGCAGTGGAAGATCGAGTCGCCGACGGTCAGGTTGCGATTGCCCGAACCGCTGTGCGTGATCTCCAAGTTATGACCCGAACTCGGCCCAAGCGCCTGACTGTCGTTGTAAGACGAGCCTTCGCCGTCGGCCGCTTTCAACCACTGGTGCGCGTGCAGGTGGTGGATGTGATGTTCCTTCGGCCCGGCGTGGACGATGCGCTGCTTGACGTGATCGCCGAGGTAGCTGTGGTGGACGTTCGACGGGTCTTGCGGGTAGAAGGCTTTCGTCGCCTTGAAGCCCGGCGGCGGGTTGACGAGGCTGTCCGTGCAACGCCCTTCGCGCAAGGCGTCAACCTTACACGGCGAGTTGGCCGGACGATCCACGATCATCGCCGGGTCGCCCACCGCCCACGCCGACAGGAAGAACTCTTCAAACAGACACTCCTTGCAATCCTTCATCGGCCCGACGCCGAGACGGTTGGCGAGAATCTCCGAGCCGATGCCGCCCGTGCCGTAGTTGATCGCGAAAGCGTCGCGCGAGCCGTGCAAGGTGAACTCCAAATTGTCGGGGTGGCCTTCTGAAAAATGCGGGAACGCCTGCACCGCGCCGATCTCGTCGTGGTAGACGATGGTGAACTCGCGGAACGGCCAGTCGCGGTTGGGCGCGACGACCGGGATGTCCTTGAAAGTGCCCGCGGGGAATCTGCCGCGGTTCGGCCCCGTGATGATGGCGTTCAAATCCTGATGCACGATGATCCTGTTCTTGTTCATGATCTTCAGGATCGGCAGGCCGCGATAGCGATGCCACCACGGGTAGACGGCGTTGTAGTTGATGATCGGCTGGCCGCCCGGCGTGTGCCCGCTGGTCGCCATCAACATTTCGTCGCGCGTCAACTGCGAGCGATACCACTCCGCGCCCTTCGGCTCGACGTTGACCGCGCCGAACAGGCCGGGCGGAATCTGGCCGCCGTCGCCTTCGCCGGTCGTCGTCGCGCCCGCGCTGTACATCAGGTGGACGCCTTCCTTCATGTTCTCGTCGGCGTAGAGCGTGTAGGTGGTGCGGCCGCCGGGCGCGACGAGGCCGCCGGGCGGGTTCGGGTTGTTGCCGACGTTCGAGCCGTCGTCCTTGATGCTGTTGACGAGTTGGAGGCCGACGACGTGGATCGAGGCGTGGCGCGTGGCGGGCTGCTCCTCGTCGCGCGGCGTGGGGTGCAGCAAGTTCTGGAAATCAATCTGCAAACAGTCGCCGACGTTCATGCGCAGGACGAGCGGGCGCGGGCGCTTGTCGCCGCGCAGCCGGACGTTGCCGGGCGTGAGTCCCCTGCGCCAGTCAATCGGCACGACGTTGTGGCGCAGCGCGAAGATCATGCCCTGCGGCTGCACCGCGCCGAGGCGATTCCAGAAGAAGACCTGATCGAAGGCGACGACGCTCGCCTTGATCGTGCGCAGGCACGGCGAGCGGCCGCTCTCCGCCGTGGTGTACTCGTACGAGATCGCGTTCGGATCGTCCGTCTTATAGTAGGCGTCGTTGGTGCTTGAGTGCGACTCCTTGTAATCCTGCGAGGCGAAGGCCTGATCGCTTTCCGACGCCGGGCCGGAGCCATCCTGAACGGGCGTCTCCTCCTTCAGCAGTTCGTCGTCAATGGACGGCTCGTCACTGCCTTGATCTTGCAACGCCTCGTCGGGCGTCGGCGTCGGCTCCTCTAAGACCAACGGCGTCGGGGTCGGCTCCGGGGCGAACCCCGTCGCCGCCGTGCCCGTCGCCGCGGCGGATGAGGTCGTAGCCTTTGCCGGGGTCGGGGACGGTGTAGGCGTCGCTGTGGGCGTCGGCGTCGGCGCGGTGTTTGCCGCCGCGCTCGACGGCAGGACGAACAGCACGACGGCTAAGCCCGCGCAGAACATCACGAGAGACAGGAGCGATTGGCGATAGGCACGATCTGTAGACATGAGACTCACCTCTTACGCTGACCGGGTGGCCGGTATGGAGACGTGTTTAAGGAGAGTTTCGTGTGCGCGGAAGCGAGTGCTAAGACTGGTGCGCATCATCTGAAAACATCTCCCCTGACGAAGAAACAGGTTGAGCAGATGCCACAGGATGCGCTAAGATGCGGGCTGTCTGGCGTTGCATCTTTTGTACGCAGCGATGTGGCGAAAGTTGTTTACGCAAACTGTCCCCGCCGTCACCGGCAAGTGACGGCGGGGACAATATATTTACCCCAAAGCTATGTTGACGTTCTCTTTCACGACGAGGTTTGGACGATACAATCCGCCTGCTGAGTGAATGGGTTGCGGCCGCTCAGCGGATGATAACTACTGACGTATAAAATTAAGGATGCTTCGATACACGGAGTCTCAAACACGGCTGATGAGACTCAGGGGTTTGGTGAGAACAGCATCAAACTTCTCTCAAGGGGTGCGGGCACTTTAAACTCGACCGTGACGCGTGTCAAGTATTATTTTTTACTAATATTCGAGTTGCAACCCATTGACAATTAGTTTGCAAGGCGCAAATTGTTGATTAATTGCAACATAGCCCATCCGAATCGCAACATTAGCTGCCGGTAAAAATTTTCGCCCGCGCCGTCAACTCGACGACATCAACTCGCCGCTTCACCCTCTTCAAGACTCGACCGAAACTACGCTTTCATCACGACTGAAACTTTCGATTTTGTCCGACGCCGTTAAAGTGCGACGGGCGACGTTTATGTTTCTTCCGGTCGTCCGCTGTTTCTGTGATAGGCTTGAAACGTGATGCGGGAAGAGCAGGCACAGGCGAAAGCGGCCGCACCTTTGCGGCGCAAAATGTGGTGGCTCATTGCCGGTCGTTTCGTGCTGGCGGTCGCGCTCTTCGCGTTGAGCCTCAAGTTCGCCAGAAGCGGGACGGCGAGCGCCGCGAGTTTCGACTCGCTTGGGAGCGCGCTCACTTTCGGGCTGGCCGTGCTGCTGCTCTCCGCGCTGTCGGCCGCCGCGCTGCGCTTCTCACGCGTGCCTTTGCAGTGGCAGGCCGCGGCACAGATTTTTTGCGACGTGCTGCTCGTGACGTGGCTCACGGCGCTGCGCGGCGATTTGCATTCGCCCTACGTCGCGCTCTACATCGTCATCATCTCGGCGGCGGGTATCTTCCTCGGCGTGCGCGGCGCGCTCGTCACGTCGGTCGGCTGCGCCGTCTGCTACACGTTCGTGGTCTGCGCGGGCGCGTTCGGGTGGTTTCACGCGGGCGGCGGCGACGTGGCCGCGGCGTCCGTGCCGGAAGTGATCGGGAATGTGGGCTTGCACGACATCGCGTTCTTCGTCGTCGGCCTGCTCGCCTCGCGCCTCGCCGAACGGCAGGCGCACTCCGAAGTCCAACTCATCGAGGCCAAGCACGCGCTCGCAGACCTGCGGGCGCTGCACGAACGCATCGTCGAATCAATCCGCTCCGGCCTCGTCACGACCGACCTCGACGGCCTCATCTACACTTTCAACAACGCCGCCGAAGAGATCACAGGGCACACGGCCGAAGCCCTGCGCGGGCAGGACGTGTCCATCCTCTTCGGAGCGCTCGCCCCGAAGGTCGAGGAGTCTCTGCGCGCGGCCGAGGCGGGCGCGACCAGCCCGCGCTACGAGGCCGACTGTCTCACCGCCGACGGCCTGCGCCTGCGTCTCGGCTACAGCATCTTCCCGCTCTTCGGCGAGACGGGCGCGCGAACCGGCCTCGTCATCACCTTTCAGGATTTGACGCAGGTGCGCGCGCTCGAAGAGACTTCGCGGCGACAGGACAGGCTCGCGGCCGTGGGTCGCGTCGCCGCCGGGATCGCGCACGAGATACGCAACCCGCTCGCGGCCATGCGCGGCTCGATACAGGTGTTGCGCTCCGAGATGAACGGCGACCCCGGACAGGCCGAACTCATGGAGATCGTCCTGCGCGAATCCGACCGCCTCAATCACATCATCACGGACTTTCTCACCTACGCGCGCCCGCGCCCCGTCTCGCTCGCCGACACGGACTTGCGCGAACCGCTGCGCGAAACCTTCACGCTCCTGCGCCACAGCCCCGAGACGCGCGACGGCCACACCATCGAAGAAGACTACCCGGACGCGCCCGTCCGCGCGCAGGCCGACGCGGCGGGCTTGCGTCAGGTCTTCTGGAATCTGGCGCGCAACGCGCTCTCGGCCATGCCCGCAGGCGGTCGTCTGCGCGTCGAACTGCGCCCCGCGAACAACAGCCGCGTCCGCATCACCTTCAACGACACCGGCGCGGGCATGTCGCCCGAACAGGTCGAAAGATTGTTCGAGCCGTTCTCATCCTCCACAACCGGCGGCACGGGACTCGGCCTCTCGATTGTTTATCAAATCATCCGCGATCATGGTGGTACAATAAACGTCAGCAGCCGCGAAGGACACGGGACGACCATCATCATCGAGTTACCGGAGACGAGAAGGCAGTGACAAGTGACGGGTGACGAGTGACAAGTTAAAGCAGCACTCCGGTCTGTAAACTTGTCTTCAACTCGTCACTTGTCACCCGTCACTTGTCACTTCTCCTTCATCGTTATGGCAAACATACTAATCGTTGACGACGAACAGGGCATGCGGCAGTTGTTGTCGCTGGTGTTCGGGCGCGCGGGGCATCAGGTGCGCGCGGCGGAGAACGGGCGGCGCGCGGTGGAGATGTTGCGCGAAGCGGCGGCCGATCTGATCGTCTCGGACGTGCGGATGCCGGACATGGGCGGCATCGAGTTGCTGCGCGCGGCGCGCGAGTTGTCGCCCGACATCGCCGTCGTGATGATGACGGCGTTCGCCACCGTGGAGACGGCGCGCGAGGCGTTCAAACTAGGCGCGGACGATTTCATCCAGAAGCCGTTCGACGTTGATGAGTTGAAGTTGATCGTCGAGAAGGCGCTGGAACTGCGCCAACTCAAACAGGAGATTCAGGACTGGCGCAAGACGCAGAGCGACCGCGGGCGGCTCGATCAGATCATCGGCCGCTCGCCACGCATGCAGGCCGTCTACCAGATGATCGAGACGGTCGCCGTCGTGCAGTCCACGATCTTGATCACGGGCGAGTCGGGCACGGGCAAGGAACTCGTCGCGCGCGCCGTCCACAATCTTTCGCAGCGCAACGACAAGCCGTTCGTCTCGATCAACTGCGGCGCGTTCACCGAGACGCTCCTTGAATCGGAACTCTTCGGCTACGTGCGCGGCGCGTTCACGGGCGCGGCCGCGAACCGCAAGGGCTTGTTCGAGGCGGCCGACAAGGGCACGATCTTTCTCGACGAGATCGGCGAGATGTCGCCCGCGATGCAGGTGAAACTGCTGCGCGTGCTGCAAGAGCGCAAGGTGCGTCCCGTCGGCGGGCACGAGGAGTTGACGGTGGACGCGCGCGTCATCGCCGCGACGAACCGCGACCTGCCCGCGATGGTCAAGGCGGGCACGTTCCGCGAAGATCTGTTTTACCGCGTCTCGGTGATCCCGATTGAGTTGCCGCCGCTGCGCGAGAAGCGCGAAGACATACGCGAACTCGTCAACCACTTCGCCGCGAAATATTCGGCGCAGGCCGGTCGCAGTTTGACCGTCTCCGAGGCGGCGATGGCCTTGCTCGAACGCTACTCGTGGCCGGGCAACGTGCGCGAACTCGAACACACCATCGAACGCGCCGTCGCGCTCGAACGCACCGAACAGATTCAACCCGAACGCCTGCCCGAACAGATCACCAACTACAGCCCCGCGCGCGTCGCCGACGCGCTCGACCTGCCCGACGACGGACTCAACCTGACGGCGCACCTCGATCAGTTAGAGAAGACTTACCTGCTCGAAGCGTTGCGCCGCACCGGCGGCAACCAGACGCGCGCGGCCGAACTCCTCCAACTCTCCGTCCGCTCCCTGCGCCACCTCCTCGACAAGCACGGCATCCGCAACCTCACCGCGCAAATCCGCAACGACGCCGCGCGCGGCGCGCACGAATAAGAAGCCGGGGAAAGGGAAAAGGGTAAGGGGTAAATAAGAAGCCGGGGAAAGGGTAAGGGGTAAAAGAAAACAAAAACGGGGCGCGGCGATTAACTGCCGCGCCCCGTTTTTGTTTTATACCTTTCTCCCTTCCCCTTTACCCCTTGCCCCTTTCTTCCCGTTGGCATGAGCCTTGCTAATGGATGAAGCAGATTGACTCCGGTGTCAGTCAGACAGATTGATTGCGTGCGATTGAAGAGGACAAAGATGCAGACTTCCCCCACCCACACACGTCAACGCGGCTTCTCACTGATCGAACTTTTGATCGTCGTCGCAGTCATCGGCATCATCGCCGCCATCGCAGTTCCGCACTTCATGAACTCGCGGCAGGCCGCACACAACGCCAGCGCGTTCAGTTCGCTCAGGCTCATCCACACCGCCCAGATCGCCTACCGCATGCGTAACACACAATACGGCGATCTGGCCGCCTTGCGCGCCGCAAACGTGCTCGACGATCCGCTGCTCGCCTCCGGCACGCGCAGCAATTACAACTTCGTCGTCAACGCAGCGACCCTCTCTACGAGCTTTTACGAAGTGACTGCCACGCCGTCCATCGCGCCGTGGCAGTATTACTACATAGACGTTTCCGGCGTCATCCGCAGCGAGAACGGAAGGGCGGCCGACGGCACAAGCCCGCCGATCAACTATTAACGCACGCCGTCCGATCAACTATTAACGCCGCCCTCGCGAACGCCATTCAGCTTCTCCCCTCGCTCGCACGGTCAGAGACTTTTGACCATCTCCCCAAGACAACTTACGCGGCCGTTGTTCGTCACCCGCCGCCCTCTCTGTTGACAAAATTCGTCAGTCCACATCTGACGAGTTTTGTTAATCGTCCCCTGCTGCCTTCGAGCCTCCCGGCCGGTCACACGTTTCCCCGCCGAAAAACCGCAGTTTGCGAGTCGCCCGACGACGCGGCGCGTGTGGCATGACTCTTGTTACTTCCTAGTTCGCACGGCGCACGAGCCTGACAGACGGCGACCGTTAGCGCGAACACTAAACTCAACCATTCCCCTTGCTATAAGGAGCACACGAAAGAAATGCAACAGAACAAAGGCCAACGCGGCTTCTCACTCATCGAACTCCTCATCGTCGTCGCGATCATCGGCATCATCGCCGCCATCGCCATCCCCAACCTGCTCGCCTCCAAGCGCTCGGCCAA
>JAUZFQ010000111.1 GCA_030838445.1 Pyrinomonadaceae bacterium
CACTCGTCACCTGTCACTTCCTGCGTTGTTGGTAGTGTAATCGTAAAAG
Source organism: Pyrinomonadaceae bacterium (assembly GCA_030838445.1). GTDB lineage: Bacteria > Acidobacteriota > Blastocatellia > Pyrinomonadales > Pyrinomonadaceae > JAIVJZ01. The sequence continues at coordinate 50 of JAUZFQ010000111.1, forward strand.
TCGTGCCTTCGCCGTGCTTGCTGGTGACGGTAATCGTGCCGTCGTGATCGTCAACGGCTTTCTTGACGATGGCGAGGCCGAGTCCCGTGCCCGTCTCCTTCGTGGAGAAGTAAGGCTCGAACACCTGCGAGATGTTCTCGGCCTCGATGCCGCGCCCCGTGTCGGAGATGGAGACGCACGCGCGCCCCGGAGCACTCTCTGAAAGCGTGATCGTCAGACGCCCGCCCGCGCCGTCGTCCTCTTCGGCGTCGTCTTCAATCGCGTCGCCTTCTTCGGCGTCATCTTTCGCGCCGTCGCCTTCCATAGCTTGCACCGCGTTGATAATAAGGTTTGTGAAGATGGAACGTAAAGATTCGGCGTCGCCCCGCACCGGCGGGATGCCGCCCTCCGCTTCGACGCGCGTCTCGATGTTGCTCTCGGCGGCCTGTCCTTCGACGATGCGCAGGGCGTCTTCGACCGTCTCGCGCAGATTGACGGGGCGCATCTCCAGTTGCGCCGGGCGCGTGTACTTGAGGAACTCCGTGATGCGCGTGTTGATGCGCGCGACTTCCACCTTGAGTTGCGCAGTGAGACGTTCGACCATCGCGCGCTTCTGCGGGTCGCTCGGCGCGAGCGAGGTGCGCAGGTGGTCGAGCGTGAGGTTGATGTAGTTGAGCGGGTTGCGTATCTCGTGCGCGATGGCCGAGGCAAGACGGCCGACGACCGCCGAGCGTTCCGCGAGGTTGAGGCGGCCTTCGAGATCGCGCAGGCCGCCGAGTTGCGCGATCATCTCGTTGAAGACGGAGGCCAGCGCGCCCATCTCGTCGCGCCGCGTGGCCGAGGGGACGCGGAAGTTGAAATCGCCTGCGGCCACGCGGCGCGCCGCGTCGGTCAACTCTTTGATCGGGCGCGTGAATCGCCAGACGAGGATCGCCGCAGCGAGTGTGGCGATCAGGAGGACGGCGAGCGTCGGCAGCAGCGGGCGCGCGGCCTGCCAGAGCGAGTGCGTGGTGTTCATCTGCGCCGAGCCGAGGACGACGATGATGTAGTTGAGTCCGCGCGAGGTGGCGGCGGAGATGGTGAAGGCGCGCGGCTCGCCCGCGACCGGCTGCGCGTTCGCCAGTTGGTCGGCGTTGACGAGGCGCGGGAGGTTCGCCGTGGCGACGGTGAAAGAGCGCACCGTGCCGTCTTCGAGTTGCTCCGGGTTGAGTTTGGGATCGAGGCTGTCGTCAATGATGTCTTCGTCGTCGAGACGGTTGGGGACGCGCCCCTCGTCCCTGACGATGAGGACGTTCGTAACGCGCCCGGCGTGTTTCTCGCGCAGGAGGAAGCCGCGTTCCTGATCGAGTTCGTTGATGCGTTTGGTGGTGGGGAAGGTCTGCGCGGCGAGCGAGATGCCTGCGGCGAGCGCCTGCTCCTGCTCGGCGATGGTGCGCGCCACCTGCTGCTCCGAGAGGCGGTTCAGATAGAACTGCACGCCGAGCGTGGCGACGAGTAGACCGGCCAACACCAGCAACAGACGCACGCGGAAACTGTTTAAGAGTCTGAAAATTCCCATTCGAGACGTGACGTTTTAATACATCATTCCTTCAAGTTGAACGATAGACGCGTTCTGCTAAACAAAATTAACTAAAGGTGTTGCCCGCCACTAATTCGTGATGTTATAGTCGCAGGCGTCTCCAACGCAAACCCCCCGGAGACTCTAGGGGGATTGTCTCCCCACCACGCCAGTTACGAAGATAGTCAACTTGAACCGAAGGAACTGTTTGAAAGGACGGCTTAGCGAGCGTACTTTCAGCCCGACGAACTGTTTCGTCCCAAGACCGTTTCAGGACACGCCGCTCGAAGCGCATGCCCTCGCGCCGGCAAAATCGCCCGGACGTGTCCACCAAACTCATGTGCCAGCAAACCGCGCGGACTTCCACCCCGGAAGAGTCGTGCGCTCTCGAAGTAGCTTTAGCCTGAGAGGATTTTTTGATGACCCGAATGCCACATCCCCCGTCCCCCTTTCTCGTCTCCCTTCTCTTAATCATCTGCGTCGCCGCCCCCGGTTTCGCTGCGGCCAAGAAATCCAAGGCCAAGACAGCCGCCCCGGCCAAGTCGGCCAAATCCGCGAAGGCCGATAAAAAGTCGAAAGCAGACAGAGGCCGCGACAGCAAGACGGCCGCGCGGAAGCCTTCTGCGAGGGAGACGCGCGCCGAGCGCGCCGCCGCGAAGCGCGAGGAGCGCGCCGAACGCGGCCGGGGCGGAAAACTCTCCAAGCGCGAACGCCTCGCGCAAGCGCGCCGGGAAGAGGCCGCGCGCCGCGCCGAGGCCGCACGCCGCGCTGAGGCCGCGCGTCGCGCGGAGATCGCGCGTCAGGCGGCGATTGCTCGCCAGCGCGCGTTCGACAAGGCGATCCGCGACGAAGTGCAGACGAACATCTTGCGCGACGACGCGACGGGCGAAGACCCGGAAGTGCGTCGCGTGGCCGTGCAGGCGCTCGGCTATCACGCCGCCTCGGTCGTCGTGATGAACCCGCGCACCGGGCAGGTCTACACCATCGTCAATCAGGAGTGGGGCGTGCGTCGCGGCTTCAAACCGTGTTCGACGATCAAACTCATCACGGGTCTGGCGGGCGTCGTCGAGGGCGTCATTGACCCCTTGATCGAGAACGCCTCTTACAGCAGCAACCGCATGAACCTGACCGACGCGTTGGCCTACTCGCACAACGGTTACTTTCAGCAGGTCGGCCGCCGCGTCGGCTTCGACCGCATGTCGAGCTACGCGCGCCAACTCGGTTACGGCGAACGCACCGGCATCAACCACGTCAACGAGTACGCGGGGCGCGTGCCGCTCTTCAAGAACGATGTCGGGATGCTGCGCATGAGTTCGCACGGCGACGACTTCGAGGTCACGCCGCTGCAACTCGCCACGCTCGCGTCCGTCTTCGGTAACGGCGGCACGCTCCTTACGCCGCACCTGCCGCGCACGCCGCAGGAAGCCGCCCGGTTCAAGACCGAGGTGCGCCGCCAACTCAACATCCCGCAGGAGTCTCTGCGCCGGATGCTGCCGGGCATGATCGGCTCGGTCAACTACGGCACGGGGCGCAAGGCTCAAGACTCGCAGCAGACCATCGCCGGGAAGACCGGCACGTGCATCGGCGCGCAAGGCGTCTGGGACGGCTCTTTCACCTCCTACGCCCCCGTCGAAGACCCGCAACTCGCCATCGCCGTCATCGGCCGCGGGCCGGACGCGCGCCACGGCTTCCCGGCGTCGGTCGCCGGTCAAATCTACCGTGCGTTGGCCTACCGCTTCGGCAAGACCAACGGCAAGCCGTCGCTTCGTCTCACGCCGGAGATGCTCGCGCCGCGCCCGAAGGTTGATCCCAACGCGCTCGCCGACACGGAAGGGCAGGAAGACTCCGACGGCGGCGACGAGAACGCGACGGCCGAAGACGCGAACGGAAGTTCGCGCTCGACGAGCGACGGCCTCAAGCGTGTGCTGCTGCCCGTCGAGACGCGCCCGACCGGCGTCACGACTCGCCCGTCGAACGCGCCCGTCGCCGTGCCGTCGAAGGGCACGCAACCGCCCTCGTCGGACGTGCGCCCGCGCCGCGTCTTGAGCAACACCCCGTAACGAACTTATAACCGGAATAGAAGGAACAATGCGCCGCCCTTTGGTGTCTAATTGAGGACACAAAAAGGCGGCGCATTTTTTTGCCGGCGGAAGTAGCGCGTGGCTTGACACGTTTCCGTCAGTTATTGCAGTATCACGGCGCAACGCGTTAAGGCTTGCGCCCGATCCCACAATTCGTCAGAGACCCCGGTGTCGCACCTCCCCAAAGGTCAGCACACCCGAACTCGCGCCGCGCGAGGGACGGCAACGAGCCGCGCAGCTTGCGCATCTGATTGACGCGCGAGGCTTGAAGCTGTTCACGCCCCCACAAGTAAGTAGCTCCGAATCACGCAGACGATTTTTGTTTGGAGGACATGCGACATCATGAGAAACCTGATCAGACTATTGACCCTGGCCGCGCTCGCCACCTTCTTCGCGCTGCCCGCGTTCGCGCAAGAGGCGGCCGCGCCCGCCGCTGGCAACCCCTGCGAAGAGGCCGCGCGCGGTGAGATGTACACCAAATATTACGAGTTGAAGGGCAAGAAGGACGCGAAGGGGCAGCCCGACGCCGACGCCCAGAAGCAAGCCTACGGGATCGGGCAAGAGTATTTGACGAAGTACGCCAGTTGCAATGACACCTACTCGAAAGCGGTGCAGAAGTTCGTCACGCAGTACGGCGAGGCCGTGCGCAAGGTGGGCAACGTGGCCGAACTCAACGACGCCCTCTATGTCAAAAAGGATTACGCGAAAGCCTTTCAGGTCGGCAATCAGGTGATTGCGGCCGACCCCGAAAATCTGAGCCTGCTCATCCAACTCGGTTACGCCGGGTACAACGCGCAGAGCCAGAAGCCGTCCGTCACCACCTACAGCCCGACCGCGCTCGGTTACGCGAAGAAGGCCATCGAGATGCTCGAAGCCGGTAAGACTCCGTCCGAGTGGGTGCTGTTCAAAACGAAAGACGAGGCGCTCGCTTACCTCAACTTCGCCGTCGGTGAATACATGATCAAGGCCGACCCGGCCGGCGCGGTTCCGTACTACCTGAAGTCGCTCTCGATGGAGACGCCCGTCAAGACCACTGCGCCCGCCTACGCCCGTCTGGCTGCGGCCTATCAGGTCGGCCAGTACGACCCTTTGCAGAAGGAGTTCACGGCCAAGTTCGGCGGCAAGCCGGAGACGGAAGAGAGCAAGTTCGCGCTCAACAATTTGAATCAGGTCATGGATCGCGTCATTGACGCTTACGCCCGCGCCGTCAATCTGGCGGGGAGCGATGCGAAGATGGCGGAGGACAAGAAGGTCTGGTTGGAAACCCTGACCGGCTTCTACAAGTTCCGCAACAACGATTCGACCACCGGCCTCGACGCCTTTATCTCCAGCGCGACCTCGAAGCCTTTGCCCGCGCCTTTCACGCCGCAGCCCTACGTGCCCGCGCCGACGCCCGCGCCTTCCACGGGCGGCACGGCTTCCGATAGCGGCGACACCGGCGCAGGCAACGGTAACGGCACGATGAACGCGACAACCGCGACCGCTCCGGCGGCGACCGCGCCCGCGCAGAGCACGACGGCGGCCAAGCCCAAGACGGCGACCAAAAAACCGTAACCAGACCTTACAAACAAGAATCGTCTCAGACCACAAAAGCCGGGCGCGTCCGTGTTGCACACGACGCGCCCGGCTTTCGCGTGGGCGAGTTTAACTTCGGCACGCGTCCGTCGCTCGCCGGAAGTCTCCGGCGCTTGACGCAAATGGACGAGGCTTGGCAAGCTATTTCCGCATCGCCTGCATCAGAGCAGTGGAAGCAGCAGAACCCGCAATGAACCCAAAACAGAAAACACAACCCGACGCGTTACGCGCGACGCGACACACACTACGACACACACTGCGACACGCACTCGCTTTCGTCGCCGCCCCGCTTGCCTTGCTCTGTCTCGTCGCGTTGCCGTCGGCGGCGCAGCAGCCCACGGCCAGTCGTTCCGCCGCGGCGCGCAGGCATCAGCAGGGGCAACTCACCGACGCGCAGGCCGACCTCTACGAACGCTGGCGCGCGAACATCAACCTCAATCAACCGGCGGCCTTCGAGGCCGGGCGCGAGTACGTCGGGAAATACCCGGACGGCGAGTACGGCGCGCGCGTGCGCGCGTGGGTGGAGGCTTACGAGCGTGCCGCGCGCAAGTTGCAGTTCGAGAGTTTACTGTTCAAGGAGAAGAAGTACGCGGCGGCCTTCGGTGTGGGCAAGCAAGTGCTGGCGAACGAGCCGGACAACTTGAGGACGATCATCAACCTCGCCTCCGCGGGCTACCTCGCGTCGAACGCGGGCGACGCTTCATCCAACGCCGAGACGCTCGATTACGCGCGGCGGGCGACGGCGTTGCTCGAAGGTGGCGCGAAGCCTTCCGACTGGAAGCCCTTCACCGGCCAGCCCGACGCGCTCGCGTACCTCAATTTCATCACCGGCGAACTGATCCTGAGAGAGACGCCCGCCGAGTCGGTCAACTATTTTCGCAAGGCCATCGCGTCCGAGGGCGCGGTCAAAAATACGCCGGTCATCTACTCGCGCCTCGCCGCCGCCTACGTCGCCAGCCGTTACGAGCCGCAGTCGAAAGAGTTCGAGGCGCGCTTCGGCGGCAAGGAGGCGACGCCGGAGAGTAAGGCCGCGCTCGAAGAGATCAACGCGACGGTTGACCTCATCACAGACGCCTACGCCCGCGCCGTCGCCCTGAGCGGGACGGAGGCTCAGTACGCCGAAGCGCGCGCTCGCTGGATGCAGGAACTCACACGCTTCTACAAATTCCGCAACAACGATTCCGCCGACGGCCTCGAAGCCTACATCGCGGGCGTGACGGCGAAACCGCTCCCGTAAAAGATGGGGGAAGGGGTAAGGGGTAAAGGGTAAAGGTAAAGAATAAGGAGACGCGTTCATCGTGCGCTGCTTGTTCTTTACCCTTCCCCTTTACCCTTTACCCCTTTTCCCTTTCACCCTTCCCCCTTCTCCTTTCCGGTTCAGCTTTCCGCATGCCGTTTGCTACAATCGCGCGCACTGTGGAAGATTCCGAAATGACAGAACCTGATCTGGGCGCGTTGGAAGAAAAGCTCAATTACACTTTCAACGACCGCACGCTCTTGGAGCGCGCGCTGACGCATCGCTCCTGGGCGCACGAGCACGTCGCGCCCGGCGAGGAGGTCGAAGCGCGTCGCCTGCACAACGAGGCGTTGGAATTCGTTGGCGACTCGGTGCTCGGTCTGGCCGTCGCCGACTATCTTTATCAATCCACCCTCGACGCCACGGAAGGCGATCTCTCGCGCATGAAGCACCGGCTCGTGAGCACGGTGATGCTCGCGCGCGTCGCGCGCCGCCTCGGACTCGGCGACTATTTGCGCCTCGGGCACGGCGAGGAAAAAACCGGCGGGCGGCGCAAGCGCGCTCTGCTGGCGGATGTCGTCGAAGCGGTCA
>JAUZFQ010000143.1 GCA_030838445.1 Pyrinomonadaceae bacterium
CCGCCGAGCAACTGGCGGAGACGGAAGCGACCTTCCCGCTCGATCTCGTCTTCTGCCCCGACTGTTCGCTCGTGCAGATCACGGAGACCGTGCCGCCCGAACAGTTGTTCCGCGAGTACTTCTACCTCTCGTCCTTCTCCGACACGATGCTGCGCCACGCCGAAGAGTTGACCGCGCGGCTCGTCGCCGAACGCAAACTCGACGCCGGGAGTCTCGCCGTTGAAGTTGCCAGCAACGACGGCTACCTGTTGCAGTATTACAAGCGCGCGGGCGTGCCCGTGCTCGGCATCGAACCGGCCACCAATATCGCGCGCATCGCACGCGAGGAGCGCGGCATCCCCACCGTCTGCGAGTTCTTCGGCGAAGAGTTGGCCGCGAAACTGTCGGCCGAAGGCACGCGCGCCGACGTCATTCACGCCAACAACGTGCTCGCGCACGTCGCCGATCTGAACGGGTTCGTGCGCGGTCTGGAAACGATGTTGAAGGACGAGGGCGTCGCCGTCATCGAAGCGCCATACGTCAAGGAGATGATTGACCACCGCGAGTTCGACACCATCTACCACGAACACCTGTGCTACTTCTCGCTGACCGCGCTCGACCGCCTGTTCCAACGCCACGGCCTGCGGATTCAGGACGTCGAACTGCTGCCCATCCACGGCGGATCGCTTCTCGTCGTCGCCGGTAAAGAGCGCGCGGTCGCGGCCGGAGGCGGCGTCTCCGAACGCGTCACGCGGATGCTGGCGGAAGAGAAGGCTTGGGGCGTGGACGGCATGGAGTTTTATCGCGGCTTCGGGCAAGAGGTCGCGCGCCTGCGCGAAGAGTTGCTCGCGCTGCTCAAAGAATTGAAGGCCGGGGGCAAGCGCATCGCCGTCTACGGCGCGTCGGCGAAGGGGAGCACGCTCCTGAACTACTTCGGGCTGGGCGCGGAGACGCTCGACTACGTGGTTGACCGCAGCACCGTCAAGCAGGGCTACTACACGCCGGGGACGCACCTCTTGATCCGCGCGCCGGAAACGCTCGTCGCAGAGATGCCCGATTACGTCCTGCTGCTGACGTGGAACTTCGCCGAAGAGATTCTCGCGCAACAGTCGGCCTACCGCGAGCGCGGCGGCCGCTTCATCCTCCCCATCCCGGAAGTTAAAATCGTGTGAGTTTCCGGCGAGCCGAAGCAGTAGACGGCGACAACAGCGACGGCGGCGGGCGAACTTCCGCTTCGCCGTCGCGTTTGACGAACGTCTACGCTTCCGCGCGCCTCCCGTCCTTTTTATGATCTTCAACGAAACAAAACTCGCGGGCGCGTTCGTGATCGAGCAGGAGTTCTTCGAGGACACGCGCGGCTTCTTCGCGCGCAGTTGGTCGGAGCGCGAGTTCGCGGCGGCGGGGTTGGACGCGCGCCTCGTCGAGTGCAACATCTCGTTCAATCACTGGCGGGGGACGCTGCGCGGCATGCACTTTCAGCACGCGCCGCGCGCGCAGGCCAAACTCGTGCGCTGCACGATGGGCGCGATCTACGACGTGATCATTGACCTGCGCCCCGCGTCCGCGACGTTCAAGCAGTGGGTCGGCGTCGAACTGACGGCCGAGAATCGCCGGATGCTCTTTGTCCCCGAAGGCTTCGCCCACGGCTTCCAGACGCTCGCAGACCGGACGGAAGTCTTCTACCAGATGTCCGACGCGTTCGCGCCGGAACACGCGGGCGGCGTGCGCTGGAACGATCCCGCGTTCGGCATCGAGTGGCCGGAAGTGTCCGGCAACGACGGGCAGCGCATCATCATCGCGCGCGACCGCGAGTACGCGGATTTCACCCTATGAAGAGAGTGCTCCTGACCGGCGCGACCGGCTTCATCGGGCGGCATTGTCTGCCCGCCCTCGCCGCGCGCGGCTTCGAAGAGATTCACGCCGTCTCGACCCGCGAAGCGGCGACGAGCGACGACGAGTTAAAGAGCGACGCGGCGACGGCGGGCGTGCGCTGGCACAGGGCGGATTTGCTGTCGGGCGTGGAAGCGGAGCGTTTGATCGCGTCGGTGCGTCCGAGTCACCTGTTGCACATGGCGTGGTACGCCGAGCCGGGGAAGTATTGGACTTCGCCTTTGAACGAGGAGTGGCGGCGCGCGAGCGTGCGGCTGTTCGAGGCGTTCGCGGAGCACGGCGGCGAGCGCGTGGTCGCGGCCGGGACATGCGCGGAATACGATTGGGGCGGCGATGGTTATTGCGTCGAGTCGGAGACGCCGCTCGCGCCCGCGACCCCTTACGGGAAAGCCAAGCACGCCCTCCACGGCGCGCTCGACGAACTCGCGCGCGCGCGGGGCCTGAGCGCGGCGTGGGGGCGCGTCTTTTTTCTCTACGGCGCGCACGAGCATCCGCAACGCCTCGTCTCGTCCGTCATCCGCGCACTCTTGCGTGACGAGGCCGCGCGCTGCACCCACGGCGAACAGTTGCGTGATTTCCTCTACGTGCGCGACGTGGCCGACGCCTTCGCGGCCTTGCTCGCGTCCGACGTGCGCGGGGCGGTCAACATCGCCTCCGGCCGCACGGTGGCCTTGAAGGAAGTGATCAGAGAGATCGGGCGCGCCCTCGACCGGTCGCACCTGATTCAACTCGGCGTGCTCCCCGCGCCGACCAACGAGCCGCCGAGACTGGCGGCGCACACCGCGCGACTGACACAGGAAGTTAATTGGTCGCCGCGCTACGACCTGCGCGCCGGATTGCAAGCGACGATTGAATGGTGGCGGCGCAACATGGGCGAAAGCCGGATGCGCGAAAGCCGCCCGCCGTCGCCGCCGCAGCCATAGCCTGAGCGGTTTGGTCAGAGCGCGCTCAAGCAGGCAAAGCTTCACAACACATGTCGAATGGCATGTCGAATAGCATGTCGAATAGCATGTCGAATATTTGTGTCGTTCATTTAGTTCGAGCGAAGAACGGGCTGAGTCCATTCGCGGATTTCATGCGGTCGTATCGAGAGCATCCGGCGGGCGTCGCGCACGAGTTGCTGCTGTTGTGCAAGGGCTTCGGCGCGGCGGCGCAGTTGCCCGACGACTACGACGCGCTCGCGCGTGACGTGCCGCACCGGCTGTTGTTCGTCGCCGATGAAGGCTTCGACATCGCCCCCTACTTCGTCGCCGCACGCGAACTCGACTATCGCCGCTTCTGTTTCCTCAACTCGTTCAGTCGCCTGCTCGACGCGGGCTGGCTGGCGAAATTGTCCGCGCACGCGGAGGACGAAGGGGTCGGCGTCGTCAGCGCGACCGGCTCATACGAGAGCCACTACACGAACCTTGCGCGCGAGTTGCGTCCGGCGCAGTACTTGCGCCGTGTGGCCTACGGCATCCGGCACGGCGGGCGGCCGCAGGAGAGCATGAGCGATTACCTGTCGAGGCGACAGGAGTTGAAAGCGGCGCGCGAGGCGTTCGACCCGTTCCCCAATCAACATGTCCGCACTAACGCTTTCGTCATCGCGCGCGACGTGATGCTCGGTTTAAAGGTGGGCGCGATCAGGAATAAGATGGACGCCGCCGCTTTCGAGAGCGGCCGGGCGGGGTTGACGCGGCAACTGTCGGCGAAGGGCTTCGCGCGCGCGCTCGTCGTCGGACGCGACGGCGCGGCTTACGCGCCGGAGCAGTGGCGCGAAAGTCGCACCTTCAGGAGCGGCGGGCAGATTAACTTGCTCGTCGCGGATAACCGCACGCGCCAGTACGCGGAGGCCGACGCGCCGACGAAAGTTTTTTTGGAGCAATGCGCGTGGGGCGTCGGCGCGTAACTTAAGTATGAGAGTAAGCCGCCACAGTATGGTAGTAAGCCAACGCGCACGAGGCGGTATGAGAGTTTGAGTTAAACGTTCTCGCCGGGTTTGATAAGTAGTGAAGCCTTCGACGCACAGCAACGGGCAGCCACTCGTGAGCATCGGGATGCCGCTCTACAACGCCGAGCGGTACGTCCGCGAGGCGCTCGACGCGTTGCTCGCGCAGGACTACCGGAACTTCGAGTTGCTCATTTCCGACAACGCCTCGACCGACGCGACCGGGCGCATCTGCCGCGAGTATGCCGCGCGCGACGCGCGCATCCGCTACCGACGCGCGGAGAGCAACATGGGCGCGGTCTGGAATTTCCGGCGCGTCTTCGAGTTGGCGGGCGGCGAGTATTTCATGTGGGCGGCCTTCGACGACTTGCGCGCGCCTGAGTATCTCAGCCGGTGCGTCGCCGAGTTGGAGTCGCACCCGGCGGCCGTGATGTGCTGCACGGGCGTCCGCGTCATTGACGAAGCGGGGCGCGAGGTCGGCGAAACGGATTTCCCGCTCGGCATCCGCATGGGCGGGCACGACCTCGGCGGGCGCGTGCGCGCCATCTCGCGCTCGCTCTACTGGTACGACTTCTACGGCCTCATGCGCCGACGCGTGCTGGCCGCGACACGTCTGCCGCAACCGAGTTGGGGCTTCGACGTGATCCTGATGTTGGAGATGAGCCTGCGCGGCGAGGTGCTGCTCGTGCCGGAGAAGTTGTTCTCCTACCGCATCATCAAGGGCAAGACCGGCGAGCAGGCCGCCGCCACGCTCGCCCCGGCGTCTGCGTCTGCGTCGGCAGGAGCGCGCGGCCCGATGTCGGTCAACTGGGGTCGGCTCACGGTCGAACTCTGCCGGAGCATCTGGCTCGCGCCGCTTCGCTTGTTGGAAAAGTTGTCGCTCACGCTACAGTTTCTTGTGGACTTCTGCGTGCGCAACCCTTTGGTGCGAATGGGACTCTATCGCGAAGGGCTGTCGGGCGTGGGCGCGGCGTGGCGCGGCGGCCAGTACGGCCTCTCGCTCGGCCTGCTCGCCGTGGCCGCGGTCGTCGTGCCGCTCGAAGCGATCTACAGCGCGCTCGTGCGCCCGCTGCGCTACCGGCACGCGAAGACGTAAAAATTTTTGGAGGGCTTCGACGCGGACGCCGAAAGAGGCCGTGGCGCGCGGGCACGAGAACACCGAGAGATGAAGATTGCAGTCTGGCACAACCTGCCGAGCGGCGGCGGCAAACGCGCGCTCTACGATCACGTGCGCGGCCTCGTCGCGCGCGGGCACACCGTCGAGTCGTGGTGTCCGCCGACGGCGGATCAAACTTACCTGCCGCTCGGCGAGTTCATCCCCGAACACGTCCGGCCTTTCGACTGGACGCCCGCCGCGCCGCAAAAGCTGTCGTCCAAGTTGACAAACTTGCGCCTCGACTTCCTGCGACGCATTGACGCGCTCGACCGGCACTGCCGCCTCTGCGCCGGAGAGATCAACCGCGGCGGCTTCAACCTCTTGTTCGCCAACACGTCGCTCTATCAAGCGGTCAGTTCCGTCGGCCGCTACGTCTCGCTGCCGAAAGTCGTCTACCTGCAAGAGCCTGTGCGCGAACTCTACGAGGCGATGCCCGACCCGCTCTGGCAAGCCCTGCCCCCGGCCGCAAGTTACCTGTCGCCCGCGTACCTTCGCGACTATTTGAGAGACGTCTACCGTACGCAATCGCTGCGCGTGTTGATGCGCGAAGAGGTTCGGAACGCACGCGCGTTCGACCGTGTGCTCGTCAACTCGTTCTACAGCCGCGAGAGCATCCTGCGCGCCTACGGCATAGACGCGCGCGTCTGCTACCTCGGCGTGGACACCGCGAAGTTCGTCGAGTTGAATCTGCCGCGCGAAAACTTTGTGGTAGGGTTGGGGGCTTTCGTCAAACTCAAGAACGTGGAGTTCGCGTTGCGCTCCGTGGCCGCCGTGCCGGAAGCACGCCGCCCGCGCCTCGTCTGGATCGGCAACGCCGCCGACCCGACCTATCTAGAGGCGATGAAGCAACTCGCCGTCGCGCTCAAAGTCGACTTCGAGCCGCTCGTCAAAATTGACGACGACGAACTCGTCCGCACGCTCAACCGCGCCGCGCTCATGATCTACTGCTCGCGTCTCGAACCGTTCGGCTTCGCGCCGCTCGAAGCGAACGCCTGCGGCCTGCCCGTCGTCGCAGTCGCAGAGGGGGGCGTGCGCGAAACCATCGTTGATGGTGTCAACGGCCTGCTGGTTGACAGCGACCCGCGCGCGGTCGCCGCCGCCATCATGCGCCTCGCGGACGACCCGCAGTACGCGCGCCGTCTGGGGCAGACCGCCCGCCGCGAAGTCGCAGAGAAGTGGTCGGTCGCCGCCTCGGTGGAACGCCTTGAGCAACGTCTGTCGGACGCACTCGACGGCCGACACGCGTCGGACGCAAAGACTGCGGGCGTCTGAGTGAGCCAGTCCAGCGCGCTAAAAAATCGGCGTGTCGCGGCATCACGCTCGCGGCCGGGGCGACCCGTTCGCCCACGCACGGCCGCGCGGCCTGACGCCCGGCGATTTACGGAGAACGCCGCATTGCTTCTCCCAACAAAGAACTTTATGCTTTACCCTAATCAATAAATTTTTGGAGACACACCATTGACGAAGAGAGCATTAATTACGGGGATCACGGGACAGGACGGCAGCTACTTAGCCGAGCACCTGCTCTCGTTAGGCTACGAAGTCCACGGCCTCGTGCGGCGCGTGGCCTTGGAAGACCCCGCCCGCCGCTTCCAACGCATCGCGCACTTACTGGATAAAGTGACTTTGCACCCGGCATCTTTAGAGAGCTACCCGTCGCTCTTTCACGTCGTCAGCCAGGTCGAATTCTCGGAGTGCTACCACCTCGCCGCACAGTCCTTCGTCGCCGAGTCGTTCACCGACGGCTTCTCGACGATGAACACCAACATCAACGGCACGCACTACATGCTCGCCGCACTCAGAGAGTTGCGCCCCAAGTGCCGCTTCTACTTCGCAGGCTCCTCGGAGATGTTCGGCAAGGTGGCCGAGACACCGCAGACGGAGACCACACGCTTTCACCCGCGCTCACCTTACGGCATCTCGAAGGTGGCGGGGTTCGAGTTAACGCGCAACTACCGGGAGGCGTACGGGATGTACTGCTCGTCGGGGCTGTTGTTCAACCACGAGGGGCCGCGCAGAGGGTATGAGTTCGTGACACGGAAGATCACCTCGACGGCCGCCCGCATCAAGCTGGGGCTGGCGGATGAACTCAAGCTGGGGAATCTGGAGGCGCAACGGGACTGGGGGCATGCGAAGGACTACGTGCGAGCGATGCACCTGATGCTGCAACAGGAGAGGCCGGACGACTACGTGGTGGCAACGGGCGAGACGCACACGGTGAGGGAGTTCTGCGAGCGGGCGTTCGGCGAGGTAGGGCTGGATTACAAGGAGTACGTGAAGATAGACGAGCGGTTCCTGCGCCCGGCGGAAGTGGACTTGCTGATTGGAGACGCAAGGAAGGCGCGAGAGGAGTTGGGGTGGGAGCCGGAGTACACGTTTGCCGGGATGATTCGTGAGATGGTGGCCGCCGACCTCGAAGCCGCGCAGTTGGAAGGCGGCAGGACGGCGAAGGGAGTCGAACGTGCCGCACAGCCCGCGAGCCGCGTGTGAGACGGCGCGCCCCGCGGGAAGGGGCGTTGATGCTTTGCAGCGGAATGATATTTGACGGGGACGCCCACGGTAAGTTGAACGCTTGGCCGTCGCACGTTCCGCCGAACGCTTCGTTAGCGTGTCTCTGCGGCGTGATATACTCGGCCGCGTTAGTTCACTTTTAAGACCTGATTTTGCCGGCCGGGGTCGCTGCATCACAAGTCATAGTCGTAAATCACAGATGAGTTCTCAAGATCAAACGTCCGACGCGCGCACGGGCACGGTGAAGGGGCCGGGCGAGCGGCCGCACGAGTTTCTCTTCATCACGGCGGACAACCGGCGTGCGCGCATCGGCGAGTTCGTCTATTACCTCGCGCGCGATGGGGCGGAGGTGCGGCAGATTCTGGGGAACATCACTTCGCGCAAACTCGTGCGCAATTTGCCCGACGCGTTTTTGTCCGACCCGGAGACGCCGCCCGCCGTCATCTCCGCGCTCATCGGACTCGACTCGGAGGGCTGCGAGTTGTACGAGATCAATGTCGAGACCATCGGTTACTTTCACGCGCAGATGGGCGACTTCGTCAACCCGCGCATCCCGCCGAACGCGGGCGACGCGGTGTTCCTCGCCTCTTCCGAGACGCTCGCGGGCGTGCTCAGCTCGCGGCGCGTGCACGAGACGGGTTCGGCGCACCTCGGCAGTCTCTTGACACGCAGCGCGGGCGAAGTGCCCGTCGTGCTCTCGGTCAAGGATGTCGTCTCGACGCACCTCGCCATCCTCGCCTCGACGGGCGCGGGGAAAAGTTATACGGCGGGCGTGCTGGTCGAAGAGTTGATGATGCCGCACAACCGCGCGGCCGTGCTCATCGTCGATCCGCACGGCGAGTACGACACGCTGCGCTCGATTGAAGGCGACGCGCGTTTCCACACGCCGGACGGCTATCACCCCGAAGTCAAAATCTTCACGCACGACCGCGTGCGCGTCCGCTTCTCGTCGCTCACGGAGGCCGACATCAAATACCTTTTGCCCGAAGGCGCGAGCGACAAGATGCTGCACTATCTCTCGCAGGCTTATCGCAAGCTGACGGCGGGCGAACGCGGCGCGCGGGGCCTGTGGGGCTATCACGATCTGCGCGATCTGGTGACGGCCGAGAAGTACGGCGACGAGGACGCGCGCGGCGGCGCGGGGTCGGGCGGCAACGCCGGTTCGATTGACGCGCTCTTGTGGCGGCTCGACAACCGTTTCGACCGGCACGATTCGATCTTCTCCGACCACGAACACATCGAACTCAAAGAACTCTTTCGCCCCGGTCGCTGCACCGTCCTCCAACTCTCGGACATCGAACAGCACGAGCAGCAGGTCGTCGTCGCCACGCTCCTGCGCCGCGTCAACAAGGCGCGCATGGCGACCGTGCGCGGCGAGGCCGACGGCGCGAGCGAGAGTTTCCTGCCCTACCCCGTCTTCACCCTGCTCGAAGAAGCTCACCGCTTCGCGCCCGCCGGGCAGACGGTCGTCTCGACGAACATCCTCAAACAGATACTTTCCGAGGGGCGCAAGTTCGGCGTCGGCATCGGGCTGATCACACAGCGTCCGGGCAAACTCGATCAGGACGTGCTCTCGCAGTGCATGACGCAGGTCATCATGCGCATCGTCAACCCGATTGATCAGGACACGGTGGCGAAGTCGGTCGAGGGCGCGGGTCGTCAACTCTTAAACGAGTTGCCCGCGTTGACGAAGGGGCAGGCCATCCTGAGCGGCGTCGGCGTCAACACGCCGGTCATGTGCCGCGTGCGCGAACGCCTGACACGCCACGGCGGCGAGACTTTCGACGCCCCGGACGAGTGGGCGCGCTGGCACACGGAGAGCGAACAGCAGCACCGCGAGCAGGACGAGGCCGTCGTCGTCAAACCGACCTCGACGAAGAAGGTCGAGAAGTTTCGCGGGATTCAGATTTAGCTCATTCACCCGGCGACGGTTCTCGCTCGTGCGAGAGGCCAACTTCACCGCCGCCGCTTGCCGGGAGCGCGCCGACTCGCAACTTCCTGCAACTTCACTATTGACTTGCCCCCCCGGCAGTAATATCTTCTCGCCGCTAAAGTTTGCTTCCGAGTTGGCCGTGTGTTGAGAGACGCCACGCGCGCCCGCCTCGCTTTGCTTCGTCTCCCGCATCGCCGTTCCAAGATTCCACCAGCACGGCCGCCCGGCCGTCGCCAGTTGCCCCTTAGAAGGAGTCCGCCCATGTCACACGTCCCGCAGCAGTCTCGTCTCCCACGCCAACTGTGTCGCCTGTCGCTCGCCGCCGCCTGCCTCCTGTGCCTCGCCGCGTTCGTCGCCCCGGCACAGTCGGCGCGCGGGGGCAACGCCGCACACAACACGGCCGCCGTGCCCGCCGCAAAGGCCGAACCGAACGACGAGCAGCCGCCCTTTCATGAATACAAAGGCGTCCGCATCGGCATGAGCGCCGAAGAGACGCGGAAGAAACTCGGCTCGCCCACCGACAAAGGCGACAAGGAGGATTTCTACCTCGTCTCGGACAAGGAGAGCGTGCAGGTGATGTACGACGGCGAGAAAAAAGTCTCCGCCATCGCGCTCATCTACATGAACGCGGGCGACAAAGCCATGACGCCGAAGGCCGTCATGGGCGGCGAACTTGAGGCGCGCCCCGACGGGTCGCTCTACAAACTGGTGCGCTACCCGAAGGCCGGTTACTGGGTCTCCTACAGCCGCACCGCAGGCGACTCGCCCATCGTCTCCGTCACGATGCAGAAGATGTAGTAAGCGCGTCGCAACCGTTCGGAATAATTTTTACGCGCGCGGGGAGAGAGGGCGTCGCGCGTGCCTGTCACTTGACTGTCACTTGACCGTCACTTGACTGTCATTTGACCGTGACGCGCGTCACGCTCTCTCCCCACGCGCTTGCAATTTGCACACGACGCCCGCCGCCCCTTCGTTTCGCGCCCGCATTTGCTTTTACCCGCCCCCGCGATGCTAAGATAAACAGGCACGCCCCCCAAAATACGCCCGACGCCGTTCTCTCTCTCCGTGCGGCGGTAATTTGTTTACTCGCGCGAAGTTTTGCGCCCGACGCGCGCTCAAGCGCAGCCTGAGCGCGCCACATGTAGAGGGATACGGATGCCTAGTTCAACGAAGACTCAAATCTCCGGCCGCGTCGTGGAACTGCTCTCCACGCGCCGCGACGAAATACTCAACATCTGGATCAAAGAGCGTCTGGAATCGGAAGACTTCCGCGACGAACTGATCTCCAAGCACGAACTGCGCCAGCAGTCGCAGCAGATCGTAGAGATGCTCGCTCGCGCCCTGCAAGAGTCCGACGGCGCGGACTTCGACGACCCCTCGTTCGACGAACTGCGCGGCTTCCTCAACGAGATTTCGCGCCAGCGCGCCGTCAAAGGCTACACGCCTTCGGAGAACGCCACCTACATCCTCAGCCTGCGCAACGTCGTGCTCCCCACTCTCGCCGAAGACTTCGAGGGCGACACCGTGACGCTCGTCGGCGAGATGGATCATTTCACGCGCCTTCTCGACCGGATGGGGCTGGTGATGGTGGAAAACTTCATCCGCTCGCGCGAGGAGATCATTCGCCAGCAGCGCGCCGACATGCTGGAACTCTCCACGCCGGTCATCAAGGTGTGGGACAAAATCCTGACGCTCCCCATCATCGGCACGCTCGACTCGCGCCGCGCGCAGATGATGACCGAAGCCCTCCTGCAACGCATCGTGGACACCGGCTCGACCGTCGCCATTCTCGACATCACCGGCGTCCGCACGATGGACACGCTCGTCGCGAACCATTTGATCAAGACCGTCACGGCGGCGCGTCTGATGGGCGCGCGCTGCATCCTGACGGGCGTCTCCCCCGCCATCGCGCAGACGATGGTGCAACTCGGCATTGATCTCACAGAGATCACCACCCGCGCGCAAATGTCCGACGGCATCAAACTCGCGCTCGAAATGATCGGCCGCAAAGTTGTCTCCGCCGCCGCGCTCGCGCGCCTCAAACACGGCACGCCGCCCCCGACGGATAAAACAGTGACAAGTGACAAGTGACGAGCTAAAGACAAGGTTCTTAGTTTTAACTTGTCACCCGTCACTTGTCACTCGTCACTGTCTTACGGAGTAATGCCAATGAATGGAGCACAGCGCATTCCGATTCTGAAAGTTGGCCGCGTCCTCGTCGTGCCGGTGCAGGTGGACATGGACGACCAGACCGTCATCGGCTTGCAGGAGCGGATTCTCGCGGAACTCGAACGCACGGGCGCGCGCGGCGTCCTCATAGACATCTCTTTGCTGGAGATGGTTGACTCTTTCATCGGGCGCATGCTCTCGGACATCGCGGCCATGGCGCGCGTCATGGACGCGCGCACGGTGGTCGTCGGCATCCAACCGGCCGTCGCCATCACGCTCGTCGAACTCGGTTTGGAACTGCGCGGCGTGGACACCGTGCTGAACGTTGACGAAGGGATCAAACTGCTGCGCGAAGAGTTCGGCGCGGACGACGACGACGACGAGCGCGACGAAGAGGAAGCGGAACTTCAGGGGGAATGGCATTCGTTTGGAGAGCCGCGCCATCAGGCTTGAGTCGGAACACGACATCGTGGTCGCGCGCGGCGAGGTGCGCGCGATGGCCGTCGCGCTCGGCTTCAGCCTGATCGATCAGACGCGCCTCGCCACCGTCGCCTCCGAACTCGCGCGCAACATCGTCAAGTACGCCGGGCGCGGCCGTGTGATCGCGCAGGCCGCAGAGCACGCCGACGGGCGCACGGGGATGCGACTCATCTTCGAGGACTCCGGCGGCGGCATCCCGAACATCGAAGCCGCGATGCGCGACGGCTTCACCACCGGGCGCGGACTGGGGCAAGGGCTGCCCGGTTCGCGTCGCCTCGCGCACGAGTTCCAAATCGAATCCAGCCCCGAACGCGGCACGCGCGTGACGGTCGTGCGCTGGAGATGAGAAAGCAGTGACGAGTGGCGAGTGACAAGTGACGAGATAAAAGACGTAAATCGTGAATCGTAAATCGTAAATAGACGGAGACAGGTTTCTTTCCATTCACGATTTACGATCCACGATTCACAGCTTTAGTTTTAACTTGTCACTCGTCACTTGTCACTCGTCACTGTTTTAGGAATTTATGAGAGTCATTCAGTCAATGGAGGTCAGGGACGAGGCGCAGGTGGGCGCGGTGCGCCGCGCCGTACACGCCTACGCCGGGAACATCGGGTTCACCGAGCGCGAGTTGGCCGAGATTGACATCGTGGTGCAGGAGGTGGGGACGAACGCGGCGCGCTACGCGCAGGGCGGCGGGCAGATTCATTTCACCACGACGCTCGGCGCAGAGCCGGGGCTGGAACTCTTCTACACGGATCGCGGCCCCGGCATCTACGACCTCGACCGCGTGGTGCGCGACGGCGTTTCGACCGGCGGCTCGCTCGGCGCGGGACTCGGCGCGGTGCGCCGCCTGATGGACGAGTTTGAAGTCTACTCGACCGTCGTGAACACGGGTCGGCTCGCGTCGCTCTCGCGCCGGACGACACACGGCACGTCGCTGCTCTTGCGCAAGTGGGTGGCCGCGACGCGCCTCTCCGACAAGACGCACGCGGCCACCGCGCGGCGCATCGGCGTCTGGACGCGCCCGCACCCGAACGAGGATCGCAACGGCGACGCCTACTTCATCCGTCGCCGCGCGGGGCAGACTTTGCTCGCCGTCGTTGACGGCTTAGGTCACGGGCAGGGCGCGCACGAGGCTTCGCTGGTCGCGCTTGCAGTGCTTGCGGACTGGCAGGGCGAAGGGCTGGAAGAAGTTTTCCGCGCGGCGCACGCGGCGCTCAGGCCGACGCGTGGCGCGGTGATGGGCGCGTGCGTGATTGATGCGGCGCGCGGCACGTTTCAATATGCGGGCGTGGGCAACATCGAGGTGCGCGTCTTCAACGCGCCCGAACCCGCGCGCCCCATCTCGAACAACGGCACGCTCGGCGCGCGCATGGACAGGCTGCGCGTCTGGTCTTACGCGTGGGCGGAGGGCGCGTCGGTGGTGCTGGCCTCGGACGGACTCAGCGCGAAGTGGGACGTGAACGACTACCCCGGCCTCTTGCAGCGCAGCCCCCAACTGCTCGCCGGGATTCTAATGCGCGACTACGGCCGCGACACGGACGACGCGACCGTCCTCGTCGCACGGTAGGTTTCAAGTTTCAGGTTGCAGGTTTCAAGTTAAAGAACGAAGAACCTCAGACCCGAACTTTTAACTTGAGGCACGCACAACCTCAGACCTGAAACCTGCAACCTGAAACTTGAAACTTTTATGGAAGGCATTGACACCACCCGGCTCGGAGACATCTACGTGCGGCGCGAGGCCGACATCGTGAAGGTGCGCGAACGCGTGCGCCGCCTCGCGCGCGAGATGCGTTTCGACACCACCACGCAGATCAAGATCACGACCGCCGTCTCCGAACTCACGCGCAACATCTACGAGTACGCCGGGAGCGGCGCGATCACGCTCGCCGTCGCCTGCCGTCAGGGGGGCGTGGCGGGCTTGCAGATCACGGCGCGCGACGAAGGCCCCGGCATTGACGAGGCGAGTTTGCACGCCATCATGCGCGGCCAGTACAGTTCCACTTCCGGTCTCGGCGTCGGGCTGACGGGCACGCGCCGCCTGATGGACGAGTTCGAGATCGAGTCGGGCGAGGGCGGCAAGGGCACGCGCGTGACGATCATCAAGTGGCTGCCGCCCGCAGAGGCCGCCGGGATCAACGAGCGCGTTGCCGCCTTGCGCGAGGACTTCAACGCGGAAGAAGACGAATCCGCCGTGGAAGAACTCTCGCGGCAGAACCGCGACTTCGTGCGCATCCTCGGCGAACTCGAAGAGAAGCGCGAGGAACTCGAACGCCTCAACCAGCAACTCACCGCCTCGAACGCCGAACTCAACGAGGCCAACGCGCGCCTGCACGAACTGGCCGAGATGCGCGAAGAGTTTCTCGCCGTCACCACGCACGACCTGCGCTCGCCGCTGACGGTCATCAGCGGCGTCATCAGCTTCTTCACCTCCGGCCGCCTCGGCGAACTCTCGCCTGAACAGAAGAACATGGTGAGCATGATGGAGCGCAACACGCAGAACTTGATCGAACTCGTCAACGATCTGCTCGACGCCGCCAAGCTCGAATCCGGCTCGCTCCAACTCGAACTCGCGGACGTTGACCTCCCCGCGCTCGTCCACGAAATCTGTGAACCCTTCGAGCAACTCGCGCGCGAAAAGGGTCTGACGCTCACGCAAGAGGACGCGCCCGCCAATCTGCCGCCCGTGCGCGCCGACCGCCCCAAACTCCGGCGCGCCGTCGTCAATTTGCTCTCGAACGCTTTGAAGTTCACGCGGGCGGGCGGGAGCGTCACCGTGCGCGTCGAGCGCGTCGGCGGCGATGCGTTGCGCCTCTCGGTCACGGACACGGGCGTCGGCATCGCGGCCGACGATCTGCCGTCGCTCTTCGACAAGTTCGAGCAGGCGCGCCATCGCGCCACGCGCGGCGAGAAGGGCACGGGACTCGGCCTCTACATCACGCGCCAACTCGTCGAACTCCACGGCGGCGAAATTCACGTCGAGTCCGAAGTCGGCCGCGGCTCAACTTTTTCTTTCACCCTGCCCGTCGCGGGCAACAACACGAAGGACGACGAGTGACAAGTGACAAGTGACAAGTCAGAAAAAGCCATAAATCCTGAACAGAAGAAAGCCGTTTCCGTCTATTCACGATTTACGATTCACGATTCACTGTTTTATCTTGTCACTCGTCACTTGTCACTTGTCACTGACTTAATATGCACTATCACTTGATCGGGATTTGCGGGACGGCGATGGCGTCGCTCGCCGGGATGCTACAGGCGCGCGGGCACAGGGTCACGGGGTCGGACAAAAACGTCTACCCGCCGATGTCAACGATGCTCGCGGAGTTGGGGATCGAGGTGAGGCAGGACTACCTTCCGGCGCACCTTGAACCTGCGCCGGATTGTGTGGTCGTCGGCAACGCGCTCTCGCGCGGCAACGCCGAGGTGGAAGAGACGCTCCGCCGCCGCCTGCTCTACCGCTCGCAGGCCGAGGTGGTGAAAGAGGAGTTCATCCGCGGGCGGCGTTCGCTGGTCGTCGCGGGCACGCACGGCAAGACGACGACGACGAGCATCGCGACGTGGGTGCTGGAAGTCGGCGGCCTGAACCCGTCGTTTCTCGTCGGCGGCGTGGTGCAGAATTTCGACGCGAGTTTTCGCGTCGCTGATAGTGACTACTTCATCATCGAGGGCGACGAGTACGACACGGCCTACTTCGACAAGGGGCCAAAGTTCATGCACTACTTACCGGAACTCGCCGTCGTCGGCAACATCGAGTTCGACCACGCAGACATCTACCAAGACCTCGCGCACGTCAAACTCGCCTTCCGCCGCCTGATGAACCTCGTGCCCGCGAACGGCCGCCTCATCGCCGGGTGGGACAGCGAGCACGTGCGCGCGACGGTCGCAGAGTTCGGCGCGAACCTCCACACGCAACTCGAAACCTTCGGCACCGCGGACGACGCGCGCTGGCAGGCGCGCGACATTGACCCGTCGGGCGAACTGACGCGCTTCCGCGTCTTTCGTGAAGGCAAGGAGTGGGGCGAGTTCCAGACGACGCTCATCGGCGACTTCAACGTGCGTAACTGTCTGGCCGTCATCATCGCGGCCAACGCGTGGGGCATCGAACGCGCGGCGATTGCCGAAGCCCTCGCTACGTTCAAGAGCGTGCGGCGGCGCATGCAGGTGCGCGGCACAATCGGCGGCGTCACGGTCATTGACGACTTCGCGCACCACCCGACGGCCGTGCGCGAGACGCTGCTGGCCTTGCGGCAGAAGTATCGCGCTGGAAGGCTCGTCGCGGTCTTCGAACCGCGCTCGACCTCCTCGCGCCTCGCCGTCTTCCAGCAGGATTACGTCAACGCGCTCCGGCAGGCCGACCGCGTGGTCGTCGCCTCGGTCTTCAACCCCGACACGCTGACGCAGTTCGGCGCGCTGCTCGACACGGACGAACTGGCGGCCGAAGTCGCAGCCGGGGGCACGCCCGCCGACGCCATCGAAGGCGCGGACGAGATCGTGCGCCGCCTCGCGCCCGAACTCCGCGCGGGCGACACCGTCGCCATCATGTCCAACGGCGGCTTCGGCGGCATCCACGACAAACTTCTCGCCGCCCTCGGTGGAAAGTAAGCAATGAGTAGTGAGCAGGAGAAGGTGAGCAGTGCGCGATTTGCAGCCGCGAAGCGGCGACAGATAGTAGCCCCGCCCGTCAGGGGGTCGGGAATTATTGCAAACACGCCCAAGCCCCGGAGGGGCGACACAATCGCGCGTTGCGTTTGTGCCGCCCCTTCGGGGCTTCATCATTTCGTCTATCGCTCGATCCCCGCGCTCACGTACGGGGCTATTAACTGCCGCCGCTTACGCGGCTCCGAACCGCTCACCGCTCACTTTCTTCCCTTCACACTTTCAATAAGCATTTGAAGCGTGTACCGTGCTTTGGCGTGGACGCAGGCTTTCCTATTTTTTAGGCTGAAACGTGGCCCTTCGTAGCAAGATGCTTGACGACCGTTACTGCACGAAGTTTCGCCGGACTTTCATCGGTAATCTGCCGGCAGGGTAGGAATTGGGTTCCTGACCTAATACCTGCCCGTCAACTTTAAGTCTCCTTTGCTGAGTTTGGCGGAGACAGCTAGGGCGTGCGATGTTGCTCTATGTTGGAATTTTCAGCTACTTCGCGCGCCCTCTTCTTTGGCTCAGTGCGCCTCCGTCAGATGAGTTTCGATTGGTTCGCACACATTTCGCACACAAAATTCACTTTCATCAAGGAGTGCCCGTTAAATGACCAACAGGTAGCGCACCGACTCAGGAACCGCTGCGAGTAGAGCGATGTGGAAGAAGTGTGAAATCGTGACGATGCTCAAGGCAGCCCGAAGAAATGAGATCGATGCTACAGTCGTCATCACAAATCCTTCCGGCCATGGTCTCTCTCCTTCGATGCGGGCGAGCGCGGCGTCGGCAAAGAAGAGCAGGATGAAAGTGAGCACCGCATCCGCCCCCAGAGTGATTTGCCACCACGGCCATCCATCGAGGACGACGAAATTCGTCACGATCCGCTGGCTCGGGAACATTGACTCGACGTAGCTCCTATCAACCCAAGTGAAAATCAAGGCGAGTTTTGCTACAAGCGTGGTTAAGACTAACCCGGAGATCCAGTGGCGCACCTTCTCTAACTCTCCCTTCGTTACGCGCTCAAGCCGCGCTTTGACCGGCAGCGGATTCCGCAAGGTGGCATGGGCCACAAAGACGAACGGCGTGTAAGCTAGAGCCGTAGCTTTGAAGGAGACGCGGTAGATTAAAGAAGGTATCCACCCGAGGATAATAAACGGTAAGGATATGGATATGATTCCAGCCTTGTCAAAAATCCGCTCCTCACGCCGGACATCATTCAAAAGAGATGAGAACTTGATTACAGTATTGTTATCAGTTATTGCCTCTTTCGGAACAATTTCAGGCGGGTGAGCAAGGTCAGTGCAAAAGCACTGGCGCAGCCAATTCCGCGGTGCGTCCCTTAGAGTCTGTAGAGGCCTTCGAACTGCCCAATACACGGTTGCTACGACCCTGATCGCTGTTCCCGCCAAAGGTAATGCAATCAAGGTTAAGATTGCTACTAATCCTTTTCTGATACCATTAGATCGATCCCACTCAGCACTCAAGTGATCCGTTAGTCGTTCATAGAGATGTAGCCCCCAATCGGCCGAGAAGTCAGTACGAAACAGCATGAGGGGCGCGAATACCACTGCCACGGCAAGGTATTTGAACGTCCCCAAGTACACCCCCG
>JAUZFQ010000181.1 GCA_030838445.1 Pyrinomonadaceae bacterium
CTTTATAAGTAGGGAACAAGTCGTTCCGGCTTGCCACTTGTCGCTCGTCATTTGCCACTTGAGGTTATGCTTCATTGTCCCACATGCGGTCGGCTGTTTGAGGCCAACGTGCAGACGTGCCCGCACGACGGCGCGACTTTGCGCGCCGACTCGACCATCGCCGCGCCCGCTCTCGCCGACCCGCTCGTGGGGCGCGTGCTGGATGAAAAATATCGTCTGGACAGGCGACTCGGCGAGGGCGGCATGGGGACGGTTTACCGCGCGACGCACCTGTTGATTGATCGCCCGGTGGCGATCAAAGTCTTGCACCAGCGTTTCGTCGAGGACGAAGCGGCGCAGGAACGCTTCCGGCGCGAGGCGCGCGCCGCCGGTCGTCTCAACCACACGAACGCCGTGACGGTGACGGACTTCGGTCGCACCTCGGACGGCTGCGTCTACATCGTCATGGAGTTGCTCGAAGGGCGCAACCTGCGCGAGGTGCTCGCCTTCGACTCGCCTTTGGAGAGCGGGCGCGCAGCCGCGCTGATGTTGCAGGTGGCGGCGGCGGTCGAGGCGGCGCACGAGAGCGGCGTCATCCACCGCGATCTGAAACCGGCCAACATCTTCATCGTCCAGCCGAAGAACGCGCCGCCCCTCGTCAAAGTGTTGGACTTCGGCATCGCCAAACTCGCCGCCGACTCGGTTGACGAGTCGGAGCAGAACGCGCTCACGCTGACGGGCGTGATGATCGGCACGCCGCGTTACATGTCGCCCGAACAATGCGACGGCGCGCACCTGACGCCCGCCGCAGACGTCTACAGCCTCGGCATCATCCTCTACGAGATGCTCACCGGCTCGACGCCTTTCACCGGCGCGTCGCCGCTCGCCGTCGCCCTCCAACATTCGTCGAAGCAGCCGCGCCGCCCGACCGAGTTGGTCTCGAACATCCCGGCCGAACTCGAACGAGTCGTGCTCCACGCGCTCGAAAAAAATCCCTTGAACCGTCCGGCCGACGCCGGGGCGTTTCGCCGCGAACTGCTGACGGCCGTCAAGCAAGCCGGACTCGCGCGCGCGCAAGATTACCTCTCGGCCGACGAGTTCGAGAACGGGAATGGCGCGGCAGAGCCGACGGGGCGGTTCGTGCTGACGGAGACTGCTTCGGGCGGGCGACGCACCGACGGGCAGACGTTCGACACGACGAGGCTCGCGGACGCGACGGGCAGACACCGGCCACAGACCGGCAGCGTCGTCGCCGCGGCCACGGACACCTTCGACATTCCCGACGCGCCCGCGGCGCAAGCGGCGCAACCGTTCACGCGCGTCAACGTCTTGTTGCCCGACCGGCGCACGTTGCTCAACCGTCTCAAGCAGCCGCCCGTGCTGCTAGCGTCGGCGGTAGCCTTGCTCGTGCTGGTGATCGGCCTGACGGTGTTCAACAGGACGCGCAACAGCGGCGCGACGATTCCGGTCGAGAACGCGACGCTCGCGGCCACCCCGACGCCCACGCCGGAAGCGACGCCCACGCCCGACGAGGCCACGGTCAAAAAGGCGCAGCCGGTCAGAACCCGGCGCGCGACCCGGACAGTCCCGACCCAGAGCAAAGAGAAGAAGGGGTCGAAAGTCGGCTCGGCCTTCAAGAAACTGAAGAAAGTTTTGAACCCGTTCTAGTAACTATAAATAATTACTCATAGAGTCGCGTCGTTATCAACTATGTCAACCGAATCACCCGTCCAATCTTTTCAGGTGGGCAACGCCACGTTCGGCGACGGCCGTTTGACGATCATCGCGGGGCCGTGCGTGATCGAATCGCCGGAGCACGCGCTGTGGATGGCGCGAGAGTGCGCCGCGCGCACGCGTGCCGCCGGTCTCGATTACGTCTTCAAGGCGTCTTACGACAAGGCCAACCGCTCGTCGCACGAGAGCTTTCGCGGGTGCGGGATGCGCGAGGGCTTGGAAGTTTTGCGGCGCGTGAAGGAAGAGGTCGGCGTGCCGGTGTTGACGGACGTGCACGACGTGTCGCAGGTCGAGCCGGTGGCCGAGGTCGCCGACGTGTTGCAGATTCCGGCGTTCCTCTCAAGGCAGACGGATTTGATCGCGGCGGCGGCGCGCACGGGTCGCGTCGTGAACGTGAAGAAGGGACAGTTTCTCGCGCCCGCCGACGCGCGCAACATCGTGCGGAAGGCGCGCGCCGAAGGTTGCGACAAACTGCTGCTCACGGAGCGCGGCGTCTCTTTCGGCTACGGCAATCTCGTCGTGGACATGCGCTCGTTTCCGATCATGCGCTCGTTTGGCGCGCCCGTCGTCTTCGACGTGACGCACTCGCTGCAACTGCCGGGCGGCCTCGGTCATGCAACGGGCGGGCAGTCGGAGTACATCGAACCGCTCGCGCGCGCGGGCGTCGCCTGCGGCGTGGACGCGGGCTTTATGGAAGTTCACGAAGACCCTTCGCGCGCCCTCTCCGACGGGCCGAACGCGCTGCCGCTCGCGCGGCTCGAACCGCTCCTGCGCGTGCTCGGCGACCTGCACCAACTCGTCCGTCGCAACGTCGGCGTGGAAAACTAAAACACTCGCTCAGGTATGAACAATCTTCGTCTGCTCAAACTCGCACTCGTCTTCACACTGCTGCTGTTGACCACGCCACGCGCCCGCGCGCAGGAAGAGGCGCGCCCGGTGTGGCAGGTCTCGCGCTTCGACGTGACCGCCACGCTCCCCGCTCCCGCATCGACCGACCGCGCGCTCGTGGGGCGCGCTTTGATCTCAGCGCGAAACGTCGGGACGGGCGCGGGGCGCAGTCTGACCGTGCGTCTCAACTCGGCGGCCGAGATCAAATCGGCGACGGTCGGCGACGCGACTACGCAATATTTCGCGCGCGCCGAGCCGCGCACGGGGTTGCAGCAGGTGTCTCTGACTTTACCCGCAGCAATCGCGCCCGGTTCGTCCGTCAACGTCGCGCTCGATTATCGCCTGCCCGTCACGGCGAACACGGGGCTGGCGGCCGTCTCGCCCGAAGGCACGCAGTTTCTCCCGCTCTCCGGTTGGTATCCTACGCCCAACTCGCAGTTTGCCGCGCGCGGAGCAGACACCGCTCCCGTGCGTCTCACCGTCAACGCGGCGGGCGGCGAGACGGTCATCTCATCCGGCGTCGCGACGGGCGCGAGCTTTGAACAGAAACTTTCGGCGCAGCCGTTTTTCCTGACGGGCAAGTGGGACGCGGTTGAAGGCGCGGACGCGGCGCGCGGCGTGAGCGCGCATCTCCTGCGCGGCGCGACGCCTGATGAACGCAAGCGCGCCGAAACGCTCATCTCGCTCGCCGCGTCTGCGCGCAGTTATTACACGGGACTGTTCGGCGCGTTGCCGGAGACTCCGATCCGTCTCGTCGCCGTCAACCGCGGTGCGGGCTTCGACCTCGGCGGCGTGATCCTCTTGGACGCGGCCGCTTTCCGTCGCGCGAAGGTGGACGCGTTGACGGCGCAACTCATCGGCGAGGCGGTCGCGCGCATGTGGTTAGGCGGCGCGACGCCCGTGCGCGGCGAAGGCTCGGGCGTCGTGCGCGAAGGTCTCGCGCGCCACCTCGCCACGCTCTTTCTGGAAAAGGAGTTCGGGCGCGAAGCCGCCGACGCCGAACGCCTGCGCCAGCGCATCGCCTATTCGGCCGTCGCGCGACGCGATGCTCCGCTCTCCGTCACCACGCCGCTTGAGCCGACTTACTACCTCTCCGTCGCCAACAAGGGCGCGATGATCTGGCGACTCGCCGAACGCGTGCTCGGCCGCGAGGCGTTCATCACCCTGCTGCGCGAGCAGATGCAAAAGAACCGCGAGAGCGAACTCTCATTCGCCGTCCTGCGCGCCGCTCTCAACGCGGCGGGCGGCGCGTCTTTGAAGACCGCGCTCGACACCGGTTTCGATCAGCCGACCGAAATTGATCTCCTGATCGGGCTGCCGCAACTGCGCGGCGGCGAGTGGGTGTCCGCGCTCAGAAACACGGGGGCGATTGAGACGAGCGTGACGGCCGTCGCCACGACCGACGGCGGAGAGCGCATCGTGTCGCAGGCCGTCATCCCCGCGCGCGACTTCGCCGACGTTCGCTTCAAGACCACGGCGCGCATCGTCCGCGTCGAAGTTGACCCCGACAAAATCTATCCCCAACTCGACTACGCGAACGACGTCGCGCCGCGCGCCGCCGCGCTCGAAGAATCGCTCGAAGACGCCACGCGCCTGCTCGCCGCAGGGCAACACGCGCAGGCCGAATCAATCGCCCGCGAGATGCTCGCACGCGCGCCGCTCATGCAGGACGCGCGCATCCTGCTCGCGCGTGCGCTGCTCGAACAAAACAAACTCCCCGACGCCGAACGCGAGTTTCGCGCCGCGCTCGACGAGCGACTCCCGCTGCCCTCGACGCTCGCGTGGGCGAACATCGGACTCGGCGAAGTCGCCCTGCGTCGCAGTCAGGCGGCCGAGGCCGCGAAGTTTTTCAACGAGGCCGTGCGCGCCGAGGGCGGTTACGCGCCGACGCTCGCCGCGCGTGCGGCGCGTGTGAAGGCCGAAGCCGCGCCCCCGATTGACGAGAGCGTGCGCGCCGCCGTCGCGCAGTTTGATCAGGCGATCCGCGGCGGCCGGAAGGCCGAACTGGACGCGCTGCTCGTGCCCGGCGAACTCGCCTCGTTCGCTAAAGGCATCGTCGCGAGCCAGCCCGAACTGTGGCAGACGAAACTGCTGCGCACCGAGTCGCTCGGTGCGGATCGCTTCGCGGCCGACGTGCAGATCACGGCCAAGACGCTCGGCGGTCGCGAACAGACGGGCACGGCCGTGCTCGTCTTCGCGCGCAGCGGCAACGCCCTGCGCCTCGCCGACGTGCCCATCTTCGAGGTGCGTTAAAACGTTGGACACGAACGACACGATGAACGTCGAACAACGCGCCGCGCGCGTCAAACTGCTCTTGCTCGACTGCGACGGGGTGCTCACCGACGGGCGCATCACGCTGCTTGAGAACGGCGACGAAGAGAAGAGTTTCCACACGCGCGACGGGCACGGCCTCGTGCTCCTGCATCGCGCCGGGCTGCAATCGGGCATCATCTCCGGTCGCACCTCTTCGGCCGTCGAACGCCGCGCGCGCGACCTCGGCATCACCTACGTGCGGCAGGGGACTTGGGACAAGATCAAAGATTTCGCGGAGGTCTTGGCCGCCGCCGGAATCGAGGCGGCTGACGCTGCCTACGTGGGCGACGACGTGACCGACATCCCCTTGATGCGCCGCTGCGGCTTCGGCGTCGCCGTCGCCGACGCGACCGCCGACACGCGCGCCGCCGCGCATTACACCACGACTCTCCCCGGCGGCTTCGGCGCAGTCCGCGAAGTCTGCGAACTAATTCTTAAAGCTCAAGGCCGCTGGCCTGAACTCATGCAGAGGTATTTGAAAAGTGACGAGTGACGAGTGACAAGTGACAAGTTAAAGAACAAGACAGTTCTTCTTTAAATTTTCACTTGT
>JAUZFQ010000182.1 GCA_030838445.1 Pyrinomonadaceae bacterium
CCGACGCCCCGATGAGCGACGAGGATTTGAAGAAAGCGCCGGGCGCGATCCTCCACATCCCGACCGTCCTCGGTGCGGTCATCATCACCTACAACTTGGAGGGCGTCGCCGAGCCGCTGCGCTTCTCGCCCGATGTCGTGGCAGACATCTTCCTCGGCAAGATCAAACGTTGGGACGACGCGCGCATCAAGGCCGACAACCCGGGCGTCGCTCTGCCCGCCACGGACATCTCCGTCGTCCACCGTTCGGACGGCAGCGGCACGACCGCCGTCTTCACGGACTATCTGGCGAAGGTCAGCCCCGAATGGAAGGCGTCGCCGGGCGCGGGCAAGTCGGTTGACTGGCCGGTCGGCATCGGCGGCAAGGGCAACGAGGGCGTCTCCGGTCAGGTCAAGAAGACGCCGAACACCATCGGCTACGTCGAACTCGCCTACGCCGTGCAGACGAAACTGCCCGTCGCGCTCGTCAAGAACAAGTCTGGCAACTTCGTCGCGCCGTCGCTCGACGCCGTGACGGCCGCCGCCGCCGAGATGCTCGCCACGACGCCGCCGGACTTGCGCGTCTCGATCACCGACGCGGCGGGCGCAACCGCCTACCCGATTTCCAGTTACACCTACATCCTCGTCTACAAAGAGCAGAAGGATGCGGCCAAAGGCAAAGCCCTCGTTGACTTCCTCTGGTGGAGCATCCACGACGGCGAACGCTTCGCCAGAGATTTGCAATACTCGCCGCTTCCCCCGGAGATCGTCGAGAAGGCTTCGGCCATCATCAACTCGATCACCGCGGGCGGCAAGACGCTCAGGAGTTAAAGCTGTCAGTCGTCCGTGGTCAGTAGTCAGTTGTTTCGTGCTGCCCGATCTCGAATGTTTCATTTACAGCTTGACGCCGGTCGAGCACATGCAACGGACAACTGACCACGGACGACTGACAGCCCTGTTATGACTACCCCGCCGCCAAGCCTGCCGACGCCCACGTCAGCCTTCGGCGCACGCGTGCGCGCGTGGGACTGGCGGCGCGCGCTGTCGCCGACGGGCAACACGGGCGACGCAGTGTTTCGCGCCGCGCTGTTTGCTTGCGCGCTGTTGGTGCTGCTTTTGGTCGGCGCGATGATCGCGGCGATGGCTTCGAACTCGCGCCTGTCGCTCCGCGAGTATGGCTTCGGCTTTCTAACGAGCAGCGAGTGGAATCCCGTGTCGGGACAGTTCGGCGCGCTCCCGTTCATCTACGGGACAATCATCTCGTCGCTGCTCGCGCTCGTGATCAGCGTCCCCATCTCGCTCGGCGTCGCCGTCTTCCTCGTCGAACAAGCCCCGCGCCGCCTCGCGCGCCCGATCACTTTCCTCGTCGAACTGCTGGCCGCGATCCCCTCGGTCGTTTACGGGCTGTGGGGCATCTTCGTGCTCGCGCCGCTCCTGCGCCGGTACGTCGAGCCGCCGCTGCAAAAGTGGCTCGGCTGGACGCCGTTCTTTCAAGGGACGATCACGGGCATCGGTTTGCTCACGGGCGGGATCATCCTCGCCATTATGATCACGCCAATCATCTCGGCGGTGGTGCGCGACGTGCTGGCCGCCGTCCCCGTGACGCAACGCGAGGCCGCGCTCGCGCTCGGTGCGACGCGCTGGGAGACGACGCGCGTCGTCTTAGCCAACGGCGGCCCCGGCATCGCGGGCGCGATCATCCTCGGACTCGGCCGCGCCATCGGCGAGACGATGGCCGTCACGATGGTCATCGGCAACCGCGCGCAGATCAGCGCGTCGCTGTTCGAGCCGTCCTACACCATCGCCTCCGTCATCGCCAACGAATTCACGGAAGCGACCGAGGCGATCTACCTGAGCGCACTCGTCGAACTCGGACTGATCCTGTTCCTCGTCACGTTCATCATCAACGCCGCCGCGCGCCTCCTCGTCTGGAGCGTCACGCGCTCGACAAGCGGCACGGCCAGAGCGTGAAGGCTGGAAAAAACAGTGACGAGTGACGAGTGACAGGTGACAAGTTAACAACAGAAACTTATCTTTAAACTTGTCTTCCGCTCGTCACTTGTCACTCGTCACTTGTCACTGTTTTTATGCAAACGACGCACGCCAGACGCTACGCGACCAACGCCGTGATGACGACGTTGACGGCCGCGTGCGCCTTCTTCGCCGTCGCCGTGCTCGTGCTCATCCTCGGTTACATCGCCTATCGCGGCCTCGGCGCGATCAGCTTTCAATTTCTGATCGAGACGCCCAAGCCCGTCGGCGAAGGCGGCGGCATCGGCAACGCCATCCTCGGCACTTTAATTTTGTTGGCGATGGCCTGCGTCGTCGGCATGCCCTTCGGCATCGCGACCGGGATTTACCTCGCCGAGTACGGCGCGGGTCGCTTCGCCTCGCTCGTGCGCTTCCTGACCGACACGCTGACGGGCATCCCCTCGATCCTCGTCGGCGTCTTCGTCTACACGATCATCGTCCTGCCGATGAAGCAATTTTCCGCGATGGCGGGGGGCGTCGCGCTCGCCGTGATCATGATCCCCATCGTCGCGCGCACGACCGAGGAGATGATCCGGCTCGTGCCCGCGAGTTTGCGCGAAGGCGCGCTCGCGCTCGGCGCGCCGCAGTGGCGTGTGACGACCGGAGTCGTCTTGCCCGCCGCCGCTTCCGGCATCGTGACGGGCGCGATGCTCGCCGTCGCGCGCGTCTCCGGCGAGACCGCGCCGCTACTGTTCACGGCCTTCGGCAGTCGCTTCTTCAACGTCTATCTCGACCAGCCAATGGCTTCTTTGACCGTCCAGATTTACAATTACGCCATCTCGCCCTACGACGAGTGGCACGCGCAGGCGTGGGCGGCCACGCTCATTCTGATGACGCTCATCCTCGTCATCAACATCACCGTCCGCTTCTTTACGCGGCAGAAGGTTTAGTTGGTGACAAGTGACGAGTGACCAGTGACAAGCTAAAGCAGCACACTTTTTTTTAAACTTGTCCTTGATCTCGTCACTTGTCACTTGCCACTTGTCACTGTTTTATTATGTCCGCACCATCTTTTATGATCGAGCCGCGCGCAGCCGTGCCGCAGGCGGAGCAGCAACAGGCGACGGCGCAGGCGAAAGTCAGTGTGCGCGAGCTGAACTTTTTCTACGGCGCGGCGCAGGCTCTCTTCAACATCTCGCTCGACATCTCGGAGCGGCTCGTGATGGCCTTCATCGGCCCTTCGGGCTGCGGCAAGTCAACGTTCCTGCGCACGCTGAACCGGATGAACGACACCATTCCCGGCACGCGCGCCACGGGCGAGGTCTTGATTGACGGCGAAGACATCTACGCGCCGGGCTTGAACGTCGTAGACCTCCGGCGCAGGGTCGGGATGGTCTTTCAGAAGTCGAACCCGTTCCCCAAATCCATCTTCGATAACGTCGCCTACGGCCTCCGCATCAACCGGCTGACGACGAACAAGACGGAGTTGCAAGATCGCGTCCAGCAAGCACTGGAGGACGCGGCCATCTGGTCGGAAGTTAAGGATCGTTTGAAGGCTTCCGCGCTCGGACTCTCCGGCGGGCAGCAGCAACGCCTGTGCATCGCGCGCGCGCTGGCCGTGCGCCCCGAAGTGTTGTTGATGGACGAACCGGCCTCCGCCCTCGACCCCATCGCGACGCAGAAGATCGAAGAGTTGATCGTGGAACTCAAGAAGCAGTACACCATCGTCATCGTCACGCACAACATGCAGCAGGCGGCGCGCGTCTCGGACGTGACCGCCTTCTTCTGGCTCGGCAAGCTGATCGAGGTCAACGCGACCGAGAAGATGTTCACGAACCCGAACGAGAAGTTGACCGAGGACTACATCACGGGGAGGTTTGGCTGAAAAGCTCTGGCAATATGGAACGGCATAGGCATCTCGACTACGATCTGGACAACATGCGCAACCGCGTGTTGCTCCTCGGCGGCAAGACCGAAACCGCGCTCGCGCGCGCCATGTTCGCCCTCGTCGAGCGCGACACCGCGGCGGCCGAGGAAGTCTTGCGCGACGACGACCAGATCGATCAACTCGAACTGGAAATAGACCGGCTCTGCATTGACGTGCTGGCCTTGCGCCAGCCCGCCGCGCGCGATTTGCGTTTCGTCGTCTCGGTGGCGAAGGTCACGCCCATCCTCGAACGCATCGCCGATCACGCCTGCAACATCGCGCGCGCCGCCATTGATCTGAACGACGAGCCGCAACTCAAATTCTTCGCCGAACTGCCGCGCATGGCCGCGCTCGCCTCGGCGATGCTGCGCGCCGCGCTCGACGCCTTTACCACGGGCAACGCCGCCGAGGCGCGCAACGTCATTGACGGCGACGACGAGATTGACGCGCTCTACGAGCACATGTTCCAAACCCTGATCGCGTTGATGTCCTCAGACCCGACGACCACCGGGCGCGGCGCGCGCCTCCTGCTCATCGCCAAACACCTCGAACGCGTCGGCGATTACGTCACCGACATCTGCGAACTCACGGTCTACATGGCCGAGGCGGCGTTCATCAAACACAGCAATTAAGACAGTGACGAGTGACAAGTGACAAGTTAAAACCGAAAGCCCATCCGGCTCACGTCGTTTGTCTTCAACTCGTCACTTGTCACTCGTC
Organism: Pyrinomonadaceae bacterium; assembly: GCA_030838445.1. GTDB lineage: Bacteria > Acidobacteriota > Blastocatellia > Pyrinomonadales > Pyrinomonadaceae > JAIVJZ01. The sequence continues at coordinate 4,597 of JAUZFQ010000182.1, forward strand.
ACTCGTCACTTAAAAATATGTCAAAGCCGATTCTCATCATCGAAGACGACCCGGACATCGCGGAGGGTTTGCGCTACAACCTTGAGCGCGAGGGGTTGGAGGCGATCATCGCGCCGACGGGCGAGCAGGGCTTGGCGGCCGCGCTCGACACGCGGCGCGCGCCCGCTCTCATCATCCTCGATCTGATGCTGCCGGGGATGAGCGGCACGGAGTTGTGCCGACGTCTCCGGCGCGAACCCGCCACGCGCCGCACGCCCATCATGATGCTCACGGCGCGCACCGACGAGGCGGATCGCGTCAGTGGTCTCGACGTCGGCGCGGACGACTACATCACGAAACCCTTCTCGGTGAAAGAGGTCATGGCGCGCGTGCGCGCCGTCCTCAGGCGTGCGGGCGAACAGAGCGCGCCCGGCTACGACGACGAACGTCTCGCGATTGATTTCGCGGACATGCGCGTGACGTGCGACGGCGCGCCCGTCAAACTCACGCGCAAGGAGTTTGCCCTGCTCGAACTGCTCTCCAAGACGGGCAGCCGCGTCGCCACGCGCCAGCACATCCTCGACAACGTGTGGGGCTACGAATACTACGGCGACACGCGCACGCTCGACGTGCACATCCGCCGCCTGCGGCAGAAACTTGGGCTGTGCGGCAACTGCATCGAGACGGTGGTCGGCGTCGGCTATCGCTTCGTCGGGTGCGCGAAGCCGACGACCGGGACGGAAGCGAAGGCGGCGACGGATGGGGAAACACAGGGGTGACGGTTGACCGCGCCGCCCCCGTGGTCGAGAATTAATTAGATGTCTCTCCGCGTATCCTCAGCCGTCACGCTCGCCGCCGCGCTCCTCATCTCTTTTCTCGCACTCATCTACTGGCGTCCCGCGTCGGCGTTCGCGTCGCTGGCGTTCGCGCTGGCGGGCGCGTGCGTCGCGCTCCTCCTGACGCGCGGCGCGGCCGGGCAATCATCCGGCGACGGCGCGACTTCTACACAAACCAGTACGACGAGGACGGCGGAAGGCGCAGAGTCGGCGGCCGAGGGAGCGGCGGCCGAGAGCGTGTCGGCGGGCGAGTTGGTCGAGACGATGTTGGACAGCATGCGCGAGGGGATGCTCGTCGTAGACGAAGACTTGAACGTGGTTGCGTCGAACACGGCGGCGCGCGTCCTCTTCGGGTTCGGGCGGGGCGGTACGGCGGCGGCGGGACATCGGCCGCGGCTCGGCGAGTTGACGCGCAACCCCGCCGTGCTGTCGGCCTATCTCGACGCGATTGAGCGGGGCGAGCGCGTGGAAGTCAAAGTCGCGATGGAGGACGCGGAGCGGCGTGTCTTCGATTTGCGCGTCGCGCCGCTCAGGCAACGCCGCGGGGCGGGCTTGCCGGGGGCGGCGGCGCGCGGCGCGGTCGGCGTCTTCTTCGACATCACGCGGCTCGAACGTTTGGAGCGCGTGCGGCAAGAGTTTCTCTCCAACGTCTCGCACGAACTGCGGACGCCTTTGACCGCCATCCGCGCCTTCGTCGAGACGCTCGAATCGGGCGCGCTCGAAGACGCCGACAACAACCGCCGCTTCCTCTCCATCATCGACCGCAACGCCGCGCGCATGCACAGCCTCATTGACGACATCCTCGAACTCTCGGCCATCGAAGCCGGGACGGCGACCGTGGAGGCGCGCCCCGTCCGCCTGCGTTCCATGATCAACGAGGTGCTGACCGCGCTCGCGGCGCGCGCGGCAGAGCGCGGCGTGATGCTCCGCAACGAAGTCTCGGAAGACGTCTTCGTCCATGCCGACGCGCGCCGCCTCGAACAGATGCTCACGAACTTGTGCGACAACGCCGTCAAGTTCAGCGCGGAGGGCGGCGCGGTCTCCATCACGCACGAGCGCGCGGGCGGGCGCGACCGCATCAGCGTCGCCGACACGGGCGAGGGCATCGCGCCCGCGCACATCCACCGCATCTTCGAGCGTTTCTACCGCGTTGACCGCGCCCGCTCGCGCGCCCTCGGCGGGACGGGACTCGGACTCGCCATCGTCAAACACCTCGCGCGCGCGCACGGCGGCGAGGCCACCGTCCGTTCGACTCCCGGCGAAGGCTCGACATTCACCATCGAACTGCCGCATAGTGTGAATGCCGATCACTGATGACTGCCGGACGATGAATGAAAGGCCGACGCTTTTCTCCGTCTCCAGATGCCCCCTTCATCCTCGCTCTTGACGCTTCGCGAGAAGCGCTGTTACACTTTTGTGACGATTTAAGCAGAGCCTTTGGCGCGTCCTGCGCCCCAAGAGCAAGAGGGTAAACCTACAAAACCCGGCCGCTGCTCACGCGCAGCGAAACTTTTCTCAGACAGTGTTAGGAGGTACGCGGTGGGCTTCAAAATTGGTCAGAAAGTCGTCTATCCCAATCATGGCATCGGAACTATCGAACAGGTCGAGCAGAAACAGATAGGCGCAACATCCATCCCCTTTTACACCCTTCGCCTCGCAGCCACCAACTCAGTCGTTCTCGTCCCCGTCGCCAACGCAGGCGAGGTTGGACTGCGCTCCCCGATCTCTTCCGCCGAGTGTGAGATGTTGTTGAAGAACCTCGGCGACGACTTCGCCGCCGCCCCCAACGACTGGAAAGATCGCTTCAAGGAATTTTCCGACAAGATGCGGACGGGCGACATTTTTGAAGTCGCCGGAGTGCTCAAGCACCTGACTTACCTGAGCCATCTCAAGCCGCTCAGTTTCCGCGAACAGCGGATGCTGGAACGCGCTCATTACCTCGTCGTCTCGGAACTCGCCGCCGTGTGCCGCCAGCCCGAATGCAACGTCGAACCACGCGTCGAGCAGGCACTCGCGCGCGCCTGCGCCAAGCACGAACGTCGCCCCGCCGCCACGGGACGCACGCCGCGCGCCGCCGGAGTCGCCGCCGGACACTAAGAAAACCTCTAGGTAAAAGGGACAGGGGTAAAGGGAAAAGGAGAGCACTCTACCGAGTGACTTCACCTTTCTCCTCTACCCCTGTCCGTTTTCCATGACCGTTTCCTTTACCCCTGACCCTTTACCCCTTCCCCTTTTCCCGTCTTATTTTTCCACCGTCCTCCCCGCAAGGCTGGCGACGACGGTCGCGAGTTCGGCCGGTTCGACGGGCTTCGGCACGTGGAGCTGGAAGCCCGCGAGCAGGGCGCGCATGCGGTCTTCGGCGCGCGCGTAGGCGGTCAGCGCGGCGGCCGGAATTTTGCCGCCGCGCTCCGGCGGCAGGGCACGCACTTTGCGGATCAGCGTGTAGCCGTCCTCGCCCGGCATCTCGATGTCGCTGATCAAAACGTCCGGCCGCCACGATTCCAACTGCGAGAGCGCGTCGGCGGCGTTCGAGACGGCGTGCACCTCCGCGCCGCATTGCGTGAGCACGACGACGAGCATCTCGCGCGAATCCGGGTCGTCCTCCACGAGCAGCACGCGCAGGCCGTCGAGTTCGGACGGGCATTCGAGCGCGATACTTCCCCCGGCCGTCGGGTGCTCGGCCGTGAGCGCGGCTTGCTCCCCGGAGTTCGACGCGTGCTCCGGCTGGTGCAGGATCATCAACGGGAGCGACACCTTGAACGTCGTACCCTGCCCCGCGCCCTGACTTTCCGCCGTCACCGTCCCGCCGTGGAGTTCGACGAGGTGGCGCACGATAGCGAGGCCGAGGCCGAGGCCGCCGTGCTTGCGCGTCGTCGAAGGGTCGGCCTGCCGGAAGCGGTCGAAGACGTAGGGCAGAAACTTCTCTTCGATGCCCTGCCCCGTGTCGCTCACGGTGAGTTCTAGGTGCGAACCCGCGCGCGCGAGCAAGACCTGCACGCGCCCGTCCTTCGGCGTGAACTTGATGGCGTTCGACAACAAGTTCCACACCACCTGTTGCAAGCGGTCGGGGTCGCCGGAGACCGGCCCGGCGCGCGGGTCGAGGACGACTTGCAGGCGGATGCCCTTGGCTTCGGCCGCCGGGCGCACGCTATCCACGGCCGCCTCGATGACGGGCGTGAGTTCGGCCGTGCGCACGTTCAAACGCAGCTTGCCGCGGATGATGCGCGACACGTCGAGGATGTCGTCAATGAGTTGCACCTGCGACTGCGCGTTGCGCTCGATGGTTTCGAGCGCGCGCCGGTGCGTCGTCTCGTCGAGTTGCCCCGTGCCGAGCAGGCGCGTCCAGCCGAGCACGGCGGTCAGGGGCGTGCGCAGTTCGTGCGAGAGCGTGGCGAGAAATTCGTCCTTGAGCCGGTTTATCTCTTGCGCCTCGCGGTAGAGGCGCGCGTTGTCCACGGCGAGCGCGGCGCGCTGCGCGAGGTCTTCAGCGAACCCTAGATCGGCCGCGCCGAAACGACGGCCGGACTCGGCGGCCATCAGCGTGATCGCGCCGAGCACGCGGTTGTGCGCGATGAGCGGAATGATCATGCTCGACTTGAGACCGAGTTCGCGCAAAATTTTCAGGTGCTGGGCGTCGCGCGAGACGAGCGCGAGCAGTTCGTCGGGGATGTTCGAGTAGAGTTCGGGGCGACCCGTGCGGATGACTTTCGAGACGCCCTCCATCTCGTAGAGGTCGTGCGGGTAGAGGCGATTCAACTCCCAAGCCAGTTCCACTTTCGACGGGTCTTGGTGCGTGACGGCGAGACGCTCGATGGCGCGTTCGTCTGTCAACATGTCAACCGTGCACCAGTCGGCGAGGCGCGGCACGATGAGGCGCGCCAGCGACGTGAGCGTCGCCTCGTAATCGAGCGAGGCGACGAGCACCGCGCTCGCTTCGGCGAGGAAGCGTTGCTGTTCCTCGGCGTGCTTGCGGTCGTCAATGTCCGTACACGTGCCGAACCACTTGATGACGCGTCCGCCCTCGTCGCGCAGGGGCAGGGCGCGCCCCAGGTGCCAGCGATACTGGCCGTCCGACGCGCGCCGGAAGCGATACTCGATCTCGTAAACCTCGCCCGTCTCGACCGAGTGCTGCCAGCGCTCAAGGCTGCGCGTCGCGTCGTCCGGGTGGAGGACGGATTGCCAGCCCCACCCGTGCGGCTCGTCCGGTCTCTGTCCGGTGAAGTCGTACCAGCGTTGGTTGAAGTAATCGACGCCGCCGTCGGGTTGCGCCGTCCAGATGATCTCCGGG
>JAUZFQ010000207.1 GCA_030838445.1 Pyrinomonadaceae bacterium
CAGGCGTCTGCGGCGAATCGAAAAGTTCGTTGATGATGCGGCCGGGATAGGGGCGCGGGCGCGCGTCGAATGTCGCGGGCGAAATCGGCGCGGGCGGCGGCAGTTGATTGGTAAGAGCTAAAATCGTCGGCACGAAACTCAAACTATCATACGGCTCGCGAATGACCAACGCGCGGGGGATATGTGTGGCCGCGCCGCCCGCGAGCATGAGCGTGGAGTGCGTGGAGACACGCAGGAAAGAGCCATGGTTGCCGCCGGGGTTGAAGCCGCGCACGTCGAAGTTCCAGTGATTGTTGGCGAGGACGAGCAGGTCTGTCTCGACCAGCAGGCGTTGGCGGCGGCGGAAACGGCGTATGAGTTGTTCGTCTTCGGAAAGGCCGGGCACGTCCGGCTCGGTGGCTGGTGTCGCGTGCCGACCGAAGTGTTCCTGTAGGCCGACGAGGCCGTTCGAGTAGGTCGTCAGGTGAAGCGCGCGCAGCCATTCGAGATCGGTGTGCCAGCCGCCGAGCCAGTCTTCGCGCCGCTCGCCCGCGGGCAAGTTGAGGCGTGCGTCTTCCCACATCTTGAGGGGGAGTTCAGCGCGCCACGCGGCGCGCTCGTAGTGGATCGTGCCGTCGGCCGCCTGACGCAAATTGGCGACGGGCACGTAGCGCAGGCGCAGTTCGTCGCCGCGCCCGTGGCGCGCGAGGACGAGCGCTTGATTGTCTTCGTCGCGGTAGAGCCAGACGGCCTCGTCGGCGCGAAAGTCGCGGCCGTGGTCGCCGGTCAAATCCTCGGCCGGGACGCGCATGGCGACGAAATCGACGGGTCGGCTGTCAACGCCGCTCTGCACGTTGTTGCGCGCCTTCACGTCGCGCAGGAGCGCGAAGTAGTTGACGCGCGCGAAACTCTTCTGCATGTCGAGCGAGCCGTCGGGCGCGAGCGCGAGTCCGCCGGGCGCGACGCCGACCGCGTAATTGCGCAGTTCGCCGATGGTGTTCGATTCGCCCATCGCATTTTTGGCGATGTGGTCGGGGACGTTGAGGCGCGCGGCGTCGAAGGTCTCGCGTTTGAGCGCGAGGAGGTTCGCGAGCGTCCGCGCGTATTCGGTGTACTGGAGTTCGTCGGTCGCCCACGAATCGGCGCGCGCCTTGGCGCGGCGCGCTTCCTTGTCGCGCCCGGCGTCAGCGTCGGCCTTCGTCCACTCCTTCGGCTGCGCCGCGACGAGGGCGCGTTCGCGCTCGACGAGACGGCGCAGCGCGGCGAGTTCCTCCTGCAAGTTCGCGTGCAACTTTCGCCAGTCCTCGCGGCGCGCTTCGATAGTCTTGAAGAAGGCGTCGGTCGCGGCGCGTGCGAGCGCGGGCGAAAGTTTTTTGCCGCGCAACTCTTCGAGCAGGATGTGCAGGACGTTCAGGTCGCTGTCGCGCAAATGGACGGAGGCGCGTTCGTTGCCGTCGAAGTCAACAAGGGCGGTCGGGTATGACGTGCTCTGGCCTTTGAGGTAGTAGGAATCCTCCGTGGTCGTCGTGATCAGAGGCACGAGCGGGTAGATGCTTTTGAGCGCGTAGTCGCTCAGCAGCCGCCGCTTGGTGATGACGTGATGGCCGCCGCCCGCGCGACTCGCGAGCAGCTTGACGAGGTTGAAGCCCTGACTGTAGACGCGCTCGTCCGTGTTCGTGCCGTGGTCGGAGACGACGACGAGCGCGGTCTCGGCCGCTTGCGGCGTCGCTTCGATGGTCGTCCAGATGCGGCCGATGATGCGGTCGAGTTCCTGCACGGCGACGAGTTGCGTCTGGCGGTCGCGGTTGTGGTGGGCGGCGTGATCAAACTCGGTCGTGTAAAAGTCGAGATAGCGGATGCGCGGGTCTTTCAACTTCTCCAGCAACTCGCGTTCGAGTTGATCCATGACGATGTTGCGCCCCTCGAATTCCACGAGCCACTCGTCGAACAACTCGCGCGGCGTGCGCGTGAGGAAGCGGTTTTTGAGGCCGCGTTCGAGCGTCGTCCAGCGTGTGCCGCGCTGGTAGAGTTGGAAGCTGACGTGCCGCTGGTCGTAAGGGTAAGAGTCCACGAGGAGCGGGATGCCAAGTTCGTCGAGCAGTTCCGCGCCGGGCATGTCCACGCGCACCTTGCCCGCCGTGCCGAGCCAGAAGGGAATGAAGTTGAGGTAGTCGTAAGAGTGGAGAGTGAGGCGGTCGAACTCGACGTTGCCCTTGATCTGCTGGTGTTGCCCGGTGTCGAGGAGCGACCACGACGGGCCGGAGAGGCTCACGCCGCGCGTGTAAAAATTCGCAACGCGCGTGCCACGCTCGTAGAAGATGTGCTCGAACCACGGCAACAGGCTCTTGCCCGTGCGCGGGTCGCGCTCGCCGACGAAGCGATCAATCACGTCCTGCGAGAGGCCGTCAACTTTGACCAGAACGAGGCGACGCGCCTGCGCGAAAGAGTTGTGCGCGGCAAGCAGGAGACACGCGAACGCGACGAAGACGAGCGCGCGACGGCGCATCGGCGACGAAGTGCACGAAGCGGTTGAGATGGTTGATGCGCCGGATGAAAGCATTCGCTCGAATCGCGATTCGCGCCCGCGTTGTTGTGCGTGTCGTCCGTGCATCGCGCGCCTACTGCCCCTCCGCCGCGGAAATGGTGGCGATGATGCGCGCGTCGCCGTTGGAGATGCGCTGCGATTCGCGCGCGGCTTTGCGCAGGTAGCCCGCGCTCAGGGTGCGCCAGCGGGCGTCGGCCGCCTCGTCGCGGTAGATGCGCACGAGCGTCGTCTTCGCCGTCTCGTTGTTGATGCGGTAGAGGCTTGAGAGGCAGAGCCGTTGCGTCTCCTCGTCCTTCGTGTGGGCGAAGATGTGCCCGACGGCGGCGGCCGTTTTGCCGTCGGCGCGCTCGCCGTGCTCGTTGACGAAGGCGAGCGAGCGGCGCACGTCCGCGATGTCCCACTGCACTTCGACGGCCGCGCTCGAACGCGCCACTTCGCGCAGGAACTGGCGATGGTGCGCGAGACGCCGCGCGATGTCGAGCGTGGCTAGTTGTGAATCGGGCGCGGACGCTTCGCGATGCCGGTAGAGTCCGAAGGTGGCGACGTTGGCGGCGCGCAGCAGCACCCGCTCGGCGCGCGTGTGGACGAGCGGCGTGAGTTCGGCGCGGCGGTCGCGTTCGAGTTGATCGGCGAGTCCGCCGTTGGGGCGGCGCGCGTGTTCTAAGAGCGCGGCGTATTGCTCGCGGGCGAGTCGCGCCTCGGCCTCTGTGTCGTTTTCGAGCGGGTTCAGCGAGACGCGTTCGAGTTTCCGCGAAACTTCGTCGCGCAGTTCGGGGTCGAGCGAGGCGTCGAGCGCGAGCAACAGTTTGAGTTGCGAATAGGCGCGCAGGCGCGAGGGCTGGTTGATGTCCGCGCCGCGTCGCTCGGTGACGTAATCGTAGACGGCGCGGCCGAGAAGAAAGGGGAGATCGAGTTGCGTCAGGCTCGCCGTCGTGCGCGCGACATCTTGCAAGACGCGTTGCGACATCTCGCGCCGCTTCGGGTTGAGGTTGTCGCGGAAGTCTACGAGCAGGATCGGAATCTTAGGGTGGTCGAGTCCGTAGAGCGCAAGCGGGATCAGTTCGACGGCGCGTGCGCCCGTTGCGTCGGCCGCGACGGGGCGGTTGTCCGTGTCGAAGTAACGCATCTCGGTGTAGCCGCGCCAGCGTTGGAGACGTTTGTCGCCGTAGGGGTTGGCGAGGTTGAGAAAACGCTTGTCGTAAGGCTGCGCGCGTTTGGCTTCCACGTCGGAGCGTGCGATCCAGAGGAGCGCGTGCGTGGTCTGGCCGCCGGGCATGTCGAGCGGCTCGAAGTAGAAGCCTTCGGTTTCGGCGCGCTGGCGCAGGAGTTCCCAGTTGTGGCCGCGCGTGTCGAGCCACTGCGCGTTCTGCTTGTCGTAGACGCGGCCGAGATAGAGGTCGTCAATGAGGCCGCCGAAAGTTTTCTGCGTGAGCATCAGGCGCGCCTGTATCTCTTTCAACTCGTGCGGCGCGAAGACCGACTCCGTGCCCGACTCGGCTTGATAGAGCGTGAGCACGGCGAGTGCGCGGACGACGTGCGCCTTGCGATAGTCGTCTGCGTTGCGGCGGTAGGCGTGCGTCGTGGCTTTGACGGTCAGGCTGTAGGGGTTGAGGACGAGCGTTTGCAGCGCGTTCAAGAAGACCCTGTGCCAGACCTCGCGCTTCGTGCCCGCGAGATCGATCAGGTGCGGCGGCGCGCCCTTGCCCGCGCTCTTCTTGTTCGCGACGCGCGTGTAGAGGAAGGGGACGGCCGAAGCCGCGCGCTGGCCGACGGTGGGGCGCGTGTAGGTGTGCATCCAGACGTAGCGCAGGCGGTCGTTCTCGGTCGTCGCGTCGCCGAGCGTGTCGCGCAGAATGGAGACGAGCGGCACGTCGGAATCGGTCGAGTTACCGTCATCGTGCGCGAGGCCGTCGAGACTGCCGAAGACGGTCAACAGTTCCGCGCCGCCCGCGAGCGCGACGCGTTCGAGACGGAAGCCGGACGTTTGAGTTGTTTGAGTTGTTTGAGTTGTTTGAGCAGTTTGACTTTGTGCCGGGGTGGGAGCAGGGACGGTTGAGTCCTGCGCGACGGCGATACTCTGCGCGCCGGGCAGTTGGAGCAGCAGGAGCGCGAAGATAAGACGGGCGATGTGCCGCGCTCTCCCGTTCAAGTTCACGTAGTTCATGCGTTCGTGCGATACCGTCCCGTTGCCTACAAACCCGCTCCTCTTGGAGCAAATTAGCTGCGCCATTTGACCCCGCGCTTTACCGGCGCACAGCCTTTGTCTTCGTCAAATGCCCCGAAAAGAACTTCGCACAGTTGAACCGCAACCCGTGTGCCGTAAGAGGGAGAGATGTTTCGGTGGACGACATTATAATTGACGCCGCGGCGACACCAAACGTTTACAAGCAATCTTCCCGTTTACAAGCGATCTTCCAATCTGCTCTCCGATGCGTGCAGGTCAAACGTGCGTTGCAATTCATTAGCGCGCTCAACGCCCGTTAATTTCGGCAACGATTCGCAGGTCACGCTCGTCGAGTTGATAAATGCGCGTTGACGGGACGGCCGCGAGCGACATTTCGGCGACGGGTCGGCTCTCCGCGCCGAGTTTCGAGATGAGCGCGTCGTTGCTGAAATAACGCCGCCCGCGCGCGACGATGATGATGTCGCCGACTGTTAACTCACTTAACGCCGCGCGGTCGGAGAGCGAGACGGAGACGAGATCAGTTCGTCCCGCGCGCGCGGCGTAATGAGTGAAGAGTTCGGGCGCTTCGCTGGCGACGCGCGCGCCGGGGCGAGCTAAAACTGCGACCTGTCGCGCCGCGTCGCGCATGCTCGCGTCGTAAAATTCGTCGTGCGGGAAATAGCTCCCGGCGCGCTCGTGCCCGCCGCCGAGCGCGTTCGTGTAGAGACGGTAATGCGGCGACGCGCCCGCCGACGCGTAGACGGAAGAGGCGACGAAGAGTAAGGCCACGGCCGCGTGCGCGTATCTCGCAGACGACGCGCCGGACGACGCGCCGCGTCGCAACGTTTGCGCGAGCCACTGCCCGGCGGCGTTGATGCCGATGGCCGCCACCATTAGCACGACGGGCAGAGCCATCGTGAAATAGCGCGTGAATTTACCGCCGAGCAAGGGGAACGGGAAGAACCAGAAGAAGAGCCAGAAGAAGACGAAGTAGCGCCCGTCGCCGAGTCGCTTCAAGAACAGGAGCGGCAGGCCGACGAGGAACGCGGCGACGACGGCGGGCGGCAGTTTGAAGGCCATGAACGCGTAGTAGAAATACCACGGCGAGCCTTTGAACCAGAGCGTCATCTGATTGCGATAGAGTTGCCCCATGAACTCGTAGGCGTCGTGGCCGATGCGCCGCTCGCCCGCGAAGATGCGCATCTCGTGCCAGGTGCCCGGCAACAGGATCGTCGGGTTGCAGACGAGGAAGGCCGCGCCCATGACGACGAAAAAGAGTATCCACTTGCGCTTGCCCATGCGCCAGCGCGTCGTGGGGATGCCCTGAAAGATGTAGTAGTAGGCCGCGCTGACGGCGATCAAATGCGGCATGTATTTCGAGGCGAGCATCGCGCCGAAACTCGCGGCCGTAGCCCAGTAGTAACGGGTCGGGTGCGGGTCGCCCGACTCGGCCGCGCGCTGCCCGCGCAGCCAGAAGACGTTTGCCAGCAGGAAAAAGAAGAGCAGGAAAGTGTCCTCTTTGGCGATGCGGTTGAAACTGATTCCAGCAGGGTCGAACGCCCACAACGCCGCCGCGATCAAGCCCGTCGCCGTGCCGAACAACTCGGAGACCACCAGATAAATGAGAAGCGACGTGAACGCGCCGAAGAGCGCGGCGGGCAGGCGCAGCGCGGTCTCTTCCGACATGCGGAGCGACGTGTTGCCCGCGGCGTTCCAACGCTCGGCGGCGGCGACGCTCGCCGTCATCAACGCTTTCATCAGAAACGGGTGCTCGCCGTTGGTCGAAGTCAAACCGCGCGTGCGGTAGTCGTATACGGCGCGCAATTTGTTCAACTCGTCTTCGCTCAAGCCCTCCGCGCCGAGGCCGCGAGCGCGGAAGCCGAAGCCCGCCGCCACGACGAGGACGAGCGCGGCGACGACGAGCGCGCGGCCGACGACGAGCGCGCCTTGCCCTTTGAACAGTTCGGGCGTGATGCTCGCCGTGACGGCGGTCTCTGCGGTTGTGGCGGACAAAAGTTTCGTCAAACCCCGTTACGGAAAATTTGCGGCCGCGCGTCGTCTGAAGCGGCGCGCGCCGGTCGAGCAAAAGGCGAAAGGTTACTGTGCGCCCGCCGGTCTGTCAAAACAAACGGGCGCGCCCATTTTAATTTCGACGCCCGCCGCAGACCCCGCCGTTATGACACTTTCGGAATTGTCACGACGCGCCCGCACACACACTTTGACGCACGCTCTAAATCAACAGTTGACGAATTAAAAAACTTAGCGCGGCTGACTCTGCGTCGCGCCGGTCGCCGCGGCGTTGCGCCCGTCTTTGACGGTCGTGTCGCCCGTCGCCGCTGTCGCCGCCGCGGCGTTGACGGACTCGGCGGGCGGCTCGGCGGGTTTCCACCCGGCGCGCTCCAGAAGCGGCACGACGAAGCGCACGGGCACGGCGAAGTTCGCGTCTTGCAATCCCTCGAAGATGCCGAAGTTGATGCCGATCACGCGCCCGGACTGCCCGAAGAGTGGCGCGCCCGATCCGCCCTCGGCGGTGCGCGCGTCGTAGATGATGCGGCGCGTCTGCGAGTCGGTGATGTGCCCCTGCGTCGTCAGCGGCTTGATCAAGTTGCGCTCGGCGAGATGGCCGACGAGCACGTCGAGCGACGAGCCGAAACGCTGCTTGATGTTGTTGGCTTCGTCGTCGGGCAGAGAGACGAGGATGCGATCCGGCCCCGACGGGTAGCCCATCATCACGACCGCCTTGCCCACGCCGCCCGCGTCCGAGTTGTCGTCAATCGGCAGCGCGGGGATGTCGTTTGGTTGCGCGCCCGACTCGAAAAAGAGGACGGCCACATCGTCGCGCGCGGAAGACTGTTTGAACTTCAAAGCGAACGGCTGCGTGCGGCCGGGGAAGTAGGCCATCAAGCGCGTCAGTCGCGGCTTGCCGCTGACGGTGCTGCCGAGGACGAGCGAACGCTCGTCGGCCACCCACGGCTCGACGCCGACGTGGCGGTTCGTCACGACGTAGCCGCCGCCGACGTGAAAGCCCGTGCCGACGTAAGGGAACTCGGCGATTGCGCCCGCGCCCTCAGGCGTGAGCATCTCGCTCTGCGCGGCGTCCGCGCCTTCCGCGCCGTCGCCTTCCGTGTCGGCGGCCTGCTGGCGTTGCGGGTAGCGAAGTGGTCGCCCCGTCCCCGCCTCGACGAAGATGTACATGCCGGAGATCAGGCACACGCCGTTGCCGTACTCGCTGCGGAGTTTGGGCGCGAGCGAGAGACTGTTGATGATGTCTTTGTTGGAACGGTTGACTTCCTCGAACTGGTTCTGCGACTCGCCGACCTTCTGGTTGAGGCGCGCGATCTGCGCGTTCTGCTCCTCGATGTGGCGGCGGCTCTGCTTGAGTTCGTTGAAGCCCTTGAAGCCGAAATAGAGGACGCCGCCGACGAGCGCGACGACGATGACGAGCGCGATGATCTTCGTGCTCAGGTTGATCTCGCGGATGAGTTCGGTGGTGAACTCGCGCAGGAAGACTTTCGCGTCGTCGCGCCGCGCGGTGGCGGCCGACTCGATGGCCGCCGATTCGATGAAGGGCGCGACGTGAACGTCCGTGCGGCGGCTCGTGACGAGCGCGGGCGGCGACTCGATGGGGAAGAATTGGAGTACGAAGTCCGTGTCGGGGATACGCACCGTGTCGCCGTCGGCGATAGCGGCAGAGGGCGCGAGGGGTGCGCCGTTGTGGGTCAGGCGAAGCGAGCGGTCGAAGTCGCCGACGCGGTAGTTGCCGTTGGCGCGTCGGAGTTCGAGCAGGAAGCCGTCGGCGCGCGGGATGCTGCCGGGCTGGAAGCGCAACTCGCAATCGGCGTCAGAGCCGATGCGGATGCGCTCGTGCATCAGCACTTCCGTGTGCCGCTCCTCGCCGATCTCGACGTGTACCACCAGACCACTCGCCATACGTCAAACACTTGCCGCTTCCCAATCGCCCTTAATTGAAGAGGCGACCGCGACGCGACCGCCTCATGTGAACTTCTGCGGCCGTCATGCCCGCAGTCGCCAACACCGCTTATTTTATACTAAGATTAACCATACGGGCAAAAATTAGCCATTATTCGACGCGTCGCCGAAGTTGAAAAGACGAACGCCGCACGCGTCCCAGATAGTTTGGTTCGCGGGCGCGACCCGCGCAGTTTCAGAATCGAGCCATGATGAACGAAATCTCTTTTATCGAAGACAAAGAACAGGTGTGCGCCCTTGCGCCCGTCGCCTACGCGCCGATCCGGCTTCATGTTTTAGTGTGCGCGGGCAAGTCTTGCACGAATGTCGGCAGCGCGGAAGTGAAGGAAGCGTTCGAGCGCGAGTTGAAGGCGCGCGAACTGTTGTTCGGCAAGGCCAAGAAGGGCAAGAACCCGCAGGGCAGCATCGTCTTGACGGAGTGCGCTTCGGTCGGCTTCTGCGCCGTGGGCGCGGCCGTGATGGTCTACCCCGACGGCATCTGGTACGCGCAGGTGCGCGCCTCGGACGTTCCGGAGATCGTCGAGTCGCACCTCGTCAACGGCCGCGTCGTCGAACGCCTCGCGCTGTTGAAACTGCCCGCCGCGAAGACGCAAGCGGCATAATATAGAGGAGGAGTAAATGGGACAAGCAAGTCAGAGATTAGTTATAGAAGATCAAATGAGAGATGCAGCAACCGAGATTGCTGTTAGAGTCGATTTCTTGAACCGATGCGATACTT
>JAUZFQ010000209.1 GCA_030838445.1 Pyrinomonadaceae bacterium
GTTTACTAACTCTCACCCGTCCATCAGGTCATACAGCGCTCGTCGAGCTTTGTGCTAAGCCACGTTGAGACATCCCTCAGGCTTTCTAAAGTGACCTCGTGCCCCATCGGATACTCGCGGTAAGTGAGTTCCACCGGGAGCGCCTGTAGCTGCTTCTGAATACCGCGGCCTTCTTCAATCGGCAGCACAGGATCGTACAGGCCGTGGGTGACGAGCACCGGCATGCCTTCGAGCGCGTTCTGATCCAAATCGTGCGGGAGCACCGACGAAGGGAAGCGCCCGCTCATCGCGACCACCCCGGCGATCTTCTCAGGCCGGGTGAGCGCGAGCGCAAGACTCATCATCGCTCCCTGGCTGAACCCCGCCACATATACGCATTTATCGTCAGCCCCGTACGTGTTGACGAGGGCGTCTAAAAAGCCGGGTAGCAATTCGAGACTTCTCTTCGCCTGCTCCATGTCCGCCGTCATTCCCCGCGGAGTGAATTCGATGTTGAACCAGCCGTATGCGCCCGCGCCCATCACGACCGGAGCGCGTGCGCTGACGATCAGAAACCGCTCGTCCAAATAAGGCGCGAGGCCGAACAGGTCTTCCTCGTTGCTGCCGACGCCGTGCAGGAGCAGCAGGAGCGGAGCGGGCGATTGCCCCCTCTGCTGTCCCGGCTCGCGAACCAGATGTGTTAACGAGTTTTTGATTGTGCTCACGCCCCTTTAATTCCTTTCACAATGGATCGCGCGTGTGCGCGGCGTCTTCACCGAGTTTCTGTTTGACGGATGTGCGTCCACTTTAACATTAACAGAGTTTAGGTCGCCGCTTACCGGGGCCACTTGATTCCACTTGCGCCTATCAGTCCGGCTAATTGCGCGACTGCCTTTTCCAGGCCACGCTGCCGCGCTTGAGTGACGCGAATCCCCGGCTCCCAGTAGATTTGGCGAATGTTTAGGAGGCCGTCACTCCTATCGAATTTCGGGTCGAGCCTTCCCACCAAGCGATCACCTTCCAGGATGGGCAACACGTAGTAACCGTATTGCCGCAGCGCACCGGGGACGAAAGCCTCGAAGCGGTAATCGAAATTGAACAGCCGGAGGGCGCGCGCCCGATCCCGCAGCACCGGATCGAACGGGCTGAGCAGTCGTGTTCTCGCGGGTGGTGGCGGGAGACTACTCAGTCTGCGCTCCCAGTCGCACACGGCAAAGCTCGCCCTCCCTTTCGCGCCGTCGCTTGATTCCAACAGCACCGGGATAATTCGCCCGGCCTGTGCCGCCTCCGCGCACCATGCCTTCGCTTCAACAATCCCGACAGTATGCCAGAACCCGGCGATCTCTTTCGGGGTTGCAACTACCAGACGCTCAAGCGCCGTGTGACATGCCCACTCGACGTGCTCCCGCTCAGTCGGCCGCGGCTGTTGGCTGTGACCGGGCAAGACCCTTTCGGTCAGGTCGTACACTTTCTGAAATTTCTCACGGCGAGCAACCATCAACTCGCCCGTAGACCAGAGATATTCGAGCGCCGCCTTCTGCGGCTTCCACCCCCACCAGGCCGTGGGGACGCCCCTGTGCTTGTGCTCGAAGTCGAGCGAGCGGAGTGCGCCTTCGCGCACGATGCGTTCGCGCACCTGAGCTATGAGCTTGTCCGGCTCTTCGCCCATGCGTTCCCGCCACCAAGATTTTTTCCAGATGCGCTCGCGCTCCCGGTCGAAGCGCGGTTGCCAGTGGGCGAACCACTTGGTCGGGACGGCGGAAGCGTCGTGCGTCCAGTGCTCGAAGAGGCTGCGGTCTCTCTCCAACAACCGCGAGAGGTGCTCTGGCCGGTAGGCGTCGAGGCGGCTGGCGAGAGTGAGGTGCTGCGCCCGCTCGACCACATTGATCGAGTCGAGTTGGACGAAGCCCATTTGTTCGATCAGTTTTTGCAGCGTCGCCGGTGTGACCCGGCGCGTAGGGTCTTCCAGCAACCCCTGAGCGCCCATCAGGAGCCGACGTGCCGCCTCTGTTGTGACAACGGGTAGGTTCATATCCATCTTTGCGCGCTTTACCGGCAGAGCTTCTTACACTTTAATAGCACCGTCAGCGGAGAGCCAGTGGATAACAAAGGGTGGGCAAAAATCGAGCATGCGTAACGGGCTGTGGACAATGTTGGGCGGGTTACTTTCAACCATCGCACCCGCGAGGGGCGGTGACTCTCAGGGAAGCGTACACAACCGTGCGGTCGAGGTCGGAGCAGAGAACTACACTTATCAGGTTTACGTTCCCGGCGACCTGCAAGACAACCTGCCCGTGATTGTTTTTCTACACGGCATCGGTCAGCGCGGCGCGGGCGGCTTCGTGCCGACGAAAGGCACGGCCGGTGCGCTCGTCCGTCATTACCTCGGACAGGTTCCCGCGATTGTCTTACTGCCGCAGTGTCGCACGGACAAGTTCTGGGCAGACCCGATCATGGATCGAATGGTCATGGACGCTCTGGAGCGGACGGTGAAGGAGTTCGGCGCAGACCCCAAACGCGTGTCCCTGACGGGTGTTTCGATGGGCGGCTACGGCGTCTGGCATCTGGCGTCGCACCACCCCGGAAAGTTCGCGGCGCTCGTCTCGATATGCGGCGGGAGTCCGCTGCAAAACGGCGACCGCTTCTCTCCGATAGCCCGAAAGATAGGCGAGACTCCGGCGTGGCTCTTCCACGGCTCCGACGATCCGGTCGTGCCCGCCAACGAGTCTCGCCACATGGTCGAGTCGATCAAGGCTCATCACGGGAACGTTAAATATAATGAATACCCCGGCGTCGGGCACAACGTGTGGTTGCAGGTGATCGCGGAGAAGGACTTGATGCCGTGGCTGTTGGCGCAAAGCCTCGGTTGAAGTCCTGTGAAAAAGTTTCGACGCGTTGATCAGCCGCGCCGTCCGACTACTTCGCCAGAGACTTCGCCGGAGACGAGCGGCACTTCGACAGAAGGCTCGACGAGATGCGGCGGGCGTTAAGTCCCCGGCGACGACGCGACCGGCTCGTGCTCCGGGTCAATGGTGGTGAACTCCGCCATCACCATTCGCTCGCCGGTTTCGGCACCGCACTCGGCTTCGGTCGGCTGCGCCCCCGACCCGTCGCCCGCGCGTGGCAGGTAGAGCGAGACCAGCAGCGCGAGCGCGGCGAGCACGCCTCCAACCCAGAAGACGCTATGGATGGCCGAAGCCATCGCTCCGCGCAGCGCGTCGAGTGTGGCGGGAGGCAGAGAGGCGCGCGCCGCCGGGTCAATCAGCGCGTTGGGGTTGGCGGCCAACTCCGTCGCCCGTTCGACGGTGAGCGCTCCTTGTCCGCTGCGCGCAACTTCGCCGAGCCGCGCCGCGAGACCCGCCGACAGCACCGCGCCCATCACGGCGACTCCGACCGCGCCGCCGATGGAACGGGAGAACTGGTTGAGCGAAGTCGCGATTCCGAGTTGAGCGCGCGCGACGGATTGCTGCACCGCGATGAGCAGGGTGAGCATCGTCAGTCCGAGTCCCGCCCCGATCAAAATCAAATCCAGATAGAGCCAGAGCCGTGTCGTTTCTCTCTGGTACATGGCAAGGAGGATGAAGCCGAGCGTCATCAGGGCGAAGCCCGTGATGCACGTCGGGCGAAACCCCACCCGCAGCAGCAGTCGCCCGCCGATGATCGACATCCCGACCCAACTCAGCAACAGCGGCGTCAGAAGCGACCCCGCCTGCGTCGCCGTCGCACCGAGAGCGCCCTGCGCGAAAAGTGGGACGAAGGAGATCGCGCCGAACATCCCGACACCGGCGAGGAAGCCCGCGACGACCGACACCGTGACGACCCGGTTGCGAAACAGTTGGAAAGGAATGAGAGGATCGGCGGCGCGTCGTTCGACCCAGACGAAGCACAGGAACAGCACCGTCGCCCCGGCGACGAGCGCGAGGTTGCGTGTGGCTAACAGCGTCGAGATGCTCGCCCCGCCTTCCACGAGCGCCAGCATCAACATCGTGATGGCGGCCATCAGCAACGCGGCTCCCATGTAATCAATCGAGGGGCGCTCGGTTCGCGCCGGCTCTTTCAAAGCGAGTCCGATGATCAAGGCCGCCGCCAGCCCGACCGGCAGATTGATGTAGAAGACCCACGGCCAAGACCATTGGTCTGTGATGAAGCCGCCGAGGATCGGCCCGATGACACTGGCAAACCCCCACACGCCGCTGAAGTAGGCTTGCATGCGCGCCCGCTCCGCGACCGTAAAGATGTCGCCGATGATGGTCATGCCGAGCGGCACGAGCGCGCCCGCGCCCAACCCTTGAATCGCGCGAAAGACGATTAACTGCGTCATCGAGCCGGACGTGCCGGAGAGGACGGAACCGAGCAGAAAGATGGCGATGCCGATTTGATAAAACAGGCGACGCCCGTACAGGTCGGAGAGTTTGCCCCAGACGGGCACTGTCACCGTCGAAGTGATCAAGTAGGCCGAGAAGACCCAACTGTAATGGTTCAACCCACCGAGCGTGGCGATCACGGTGGGCATCGCCGTGCCGACCACGGTCGCCTCAAGCGCGGCGAGAAACATCCCGGTCATCACACCCGCCGTCACAGCCCAGCGTCGCCGCGTGGACATGCTGAGAGTCGGCGTATTGACGTCGGCGACACTGCCCCCTGGTTCTTTCATTCTGCACCTGCCTCACAGTTTTTGATGTCGTACCTGTTTTACCTTAAGGCAGGAATAAACGCGAGGCAACGCGCAGGACTCTGACGGGCAGAGTGGGTTGAACCCCGACGCCGCAATTCGTTAAGGCTTCGCCTCGAAAATAAGATTAAAGGGTGTCTCGGTGGCGCGCCGGAAGTGTTGGAATCCTCCGGCCGTCACGACCTCGCGCAGTCTGGCTTCGCCCGCTTGCGCTCCGAGCGCAAGCCCTACCTCCTGTGACAGGGAAGCCGGGGTGCAGAGCAATGTGGAAGCGGAATAGTAGATGCGGCCGACCGGGTTCAGATTCTCTTCCAAGCGATCCCCGGCGAACGGCTCGACGATCATCCAAGTCCCTTCGGGCGCGAGCGATTCTCTGACGTGGGTGGCCGCGCCCACGGGGTCGCCCATGTCATGCAAGCAATCGAAGAAGGTCACGAAGTCGTAGTTGTCTCCCGGATAATCTTTAGCTTTAGCCACCGCGAACTCCACGCGATCAGACACGCCCGCCTCCGACGCTTTCTGACGCGCCATTTCGATAGACTTATCGTGATAATCGAAACCGACGAAAGTAGAATTGGGGAAAGCTTGCGCCATCAGAATTGTCGAAGCGCCAAGCCCGCACCCCACGTCCGCCACTTTCGCCCCCGCCTTGAGTTTGGCCTCGACTCCTTCAAAAGCGGGAATCCAAGTGCTGACCAGATTGGCGGCATAACCGGGGCGGAAAAACATTTCCGTCCCGCGAAACAATCCGTGATCGTGTTGATGCCAACCGAAACCCTCTCCGGTGCGAAATGCTTCCGTAATTTTCGGCACGGCTTTCAGCGCAGAGACGGCCAGCAAGAAAGCACCGGGTAAATATGCCGGACTCTGTTCGTCGGCCAGTGCGAAGGCTTGCTCCGGGGTCAGAAAGTAACGCTGCGTCTCGGCGTCATACTCGACGTAACCGCCCGCCGCCTGCGAGCTGAGCCACTCGCGCACGTAACGCTCGGCCGTGTTGGTGCGCGCGGCTAATTCGGCGGAAGTGAGCGGTTGCTCTGCCTGAGCCAGCGCCTTGTACAGACCGAGGCTCTCGCCGATGACAACCAGACCGGCATGAAAGGCTGCGCCGAAGTCTGCGACGAACTTTCCCAACAATTGATTCAACTTTTCTTCATTGATCGACATTCGACTCTCTCCTTTGGCGAGGTAGTAATTCAGGCGGGATGCTTTTACACGAAAGCGGCGCAAGCGTCAACGAGTTCGCCCGTCGCCCTGCGCTCGTTAAGAGAAGTAACGAACGCCGGTTACTGCCCGACGATTGATCCGGCGCTTGAGGCGATGGTTGAAAAAGAAGGCGGCTGTTGAAAAAGAAAGCGGCCGCTTTCTACTTGAGAAAGCGGCCGCCTCTGTTAGAGCGAAATATGTGTGGCTAGCAGTCGTCGCCGTCGTGCTCGACGGGGTGCATGTCGAGGAAGGCTTCGATGACGCGCGGGTCGAATTGTTTGCCGCCGTGGGCGACGAGTTCGCGGACGGCTTCGTTGTGGGTGCGCGGGGTGGAGTAGGGGCGGCGCGCCACCATCGCGTCGTATGTGTCAACGACTTGCACGATGCGCGCCATGAGCGGGATGTCTTCGCCGCCGAGGCGGTGCGGGTAGCCTTTGCCGTCCCAGCGTTCGTGGTGGTGCTGGGTGCGGATGCGCAGTTCCGGCGAGAGGTTGAAGTAGGTGGCTAAGAGCGCGCCGAGGCTCGGATGCAGGTGCAGGACGAACTGCTCCATGCGCGTCGGGCGACGCGGGCGGTTGAGCACGACTTCGGGCACGAGTATCTTGCCGACGTCGTGGAGCATGGCGGTCGAAGACAGTTGTTGCAGGCGTGAGTCGTTGAAGTTGAAGGCGCGCCCCGTGACGCGTGCGAGCCGCGCCACACGCACGGAGTGTTCGTAAGTGGAGGGGCGCGTGCGCTTCATGCGCGAGACGAGGACGTGCGTGCCGTTCGCACGGTGGGCGTGCCCCAGCGACTTGAAACGCGCGCAGGCCGTCTGGAGATAACCCGCCCAACTCTGGTTGAGCAGCCGGACGGTCGCCGCCGCGCTCGCATCCATCATCGTCAACTCATCTTGCATCCGTTTTGATTCCTCCTGAGAGTTGCAGCACCGAGCAGTGGTGTCGTTCAAAGACGATTCGCCGGGCGACCGCACGCGGGCGGGCGGGAGCATCTTTGAATAACTATATTGGGGGTGATAACCGACGTGCTTTTGATTGCATACGGCATGCCACGTTTCCTCCGTGCAACAAGCGTCTGAACGCTGCACGGCGTCGCCCAAAAGGCGTGGAAAAGTTAAGGATAACAGGGCTGAAAGTTGGGAAGAGTGAGTTGAGAAACAACCTCAGCCGGGACTATAGCACGGCCGCCCCGGGGGGCGTGATCGTTAGCGTACATAATGGGCGAAAAACTCGCGGCGGACTATACGAAAAGGGGTTCAGGGACGACTGAAATACAGCAGCGCCGCCGCGTCTCGCAGCATGCGACTATCCCTCTGCGCCGTGTGTGCTAAACTTTTCTCCGCGAAAGTTTCGGCTGCGGGCGGGAACGATGAAGGAAGCGTACACGGACACGGATTACAGCGAAGAGGTCGAGACGGCGTTGCTCGACGTTGAGTTGTTTCTGAAATACAGGTCGCACGCGCGCGCGATAGCGCGGCTGCAAGAGGCCATCAAGCAGAACCCGCACGCGATCAAATTGCGCGAGCGTCTGCGCGAAGTCGCCGCCGCCAACAACCAGCCCGAAGAGGCGGCGCGCCAGTGTCTCGCGCTCGTCAAACTCTACGTCGCGCGCGACAACTTCGACTCCGCGCAGGAACGCCTTCTCGCGGCCAAGCAGGCCGACCCGCGCCTCAACATCGCGCCCGGCCTCGAAGCCATTCGCCGCGCGCGCCGTCCAGACCTCGCGCCGCCCGCCGCCGCCACCGCCACGAACGCGTCGCCCGTCGTCGCTGCGTCGCGCGCCGTCACCTTCGCCGGAGACCTCTCGGTCGTCAGTATTTTCGACGCCGTGCAGGTCATCGAAAACGCGCGGCTCACCGGCGCGCTCACGCTCACGTCACCGGACGCCGTAGCGGGCGCGCCCGCCGGACGCATCCACTTCAACGAGGGGCGCATCGCCTCGGCCGAAAGCGGCCACGATAAAGACGCCGACGCGTTGCGTCGCCTCGTCGAGTTGACCGGCGGTCAATTCGACTTCGAGAGATCGAGCGACAGTTATCCCACGACCCTGCAAGCCACCAGCAACACGAGCCTCCTCCTCAACGCGCTGCGCGAACTGGACGAGGAGAATAAATAGCGGACGACAGAAGGTGAAAGGGGAAGGGGTAAAGGGGAAGGGAAAGACAAAAGCGGGGTGCAGCACTTGATTGCTGCGCCCCGCTTCCTGTTTTGTATTCAACCTTTACCCCTTACCCCTTCCCCTTTTCCCCTTCCGCTTAATCGAGCAGGACGCGCGCGCGGAGGGCTTCGGCGCGTTCGAGGGCGGCGTGGAGGCGTAGGAACTGTTGATAGTTCTGGCTGCGCTTTTCGATGCGGGCGCGCTCCGAGCCGCTGAGATCGTTTAAGAGGATGAGGTCGAGAAAGTCGTAGTAGTCGGGCGCGGCCTTGGGCGGCAGTTCGCGCGCGTAAGAGGTGCGCGCGTTGTCTTCGGCGGTGAAGCCTGCGAGCGCGTCAAAGAGATGGTCGGTGGTGACGTGCGAGGCTTCGCGCGCGAGACGGATGGGCAGGCGCAACTCGAAGAAGCGCAAGCCTTCGGGCGTCGTCACGGCGCGCAGAGACTTCGCGCCCTCGCCGTCGAACGGCGAATCGGGGTCAACCAGTATGCGCAGGAGTCTCGGTTGGTCTTCGACGCTCACGGTGTCGAGCGCGAGTTGCACGCGGTCGGCCAGGAATTTTTCAAACTGCGCGTCGAACGGGTAAGTGATGCGACCCTGACAGCCGACCGCTTCGCCCTCGCCCGCCGTGTCGTGCGGCAGGCGCGCGGGGCACGTCGAGCAGATGGTCGTCTCCTCCTGCATGCGCTCGATCTCGATGCTCGAACGCTCCACGAAGCGCAGCTTCTCTTCGGACGGCGCGGCCTGCTCGCCCGTCGTCACGCGCGTGTGGATGTTGCCGAGCCGACCCCACGCGCGCAGGTGTTCTTCCGTGTAACGCGCGCGCAACTGGCACGGGTATTCAATCGCAAACTCTAAGGACAAACTGCCTCCCGCCCCGACAAATTCTCAAGCCCGCGTCTGCGACGGCGACGGACAAATGTCGCGCGCATTCTTAACGTGCCGTCGGGGTGCGAGCGTATAATAACAAAGACCCGGCGCAAGCGTTAGGCACGGCAAATAATCGAATGGTGTCGCGGATGAAAGCTGCTAAAGGCGAAGAATATCTCCAGATGTATCCCGAAAAAACGGGGCGTTGGATGAACCAATGTGTGGCGTGTCAGCGAAAGGGTTATCGGCCGGACATGCCTCGCAGAATTCACCCCGGCTTGCTCGCACAACATTTACGGCATTACTTTGCGCCGCTCGACGTAGATGAAAAAGGCATGTGTGAACAATGTCGAGCCGCCGTGCCGGAGACACGATGAGTGTCACAGAACTTTCAGCGCACACGCGTTCGCGCCCGGTGTCAAAGCAAACTTAACCTTACGGAGTTTCCCCCAAGATGGCGACCGCACTCCCAACTCACGGCGCACGCGCGCGACGCGCAGGCTCGCCCCTCTTCGACCTGCTCGCCTTCCGACGCGACCCACTGGAGTTTCTCACGCGCATCGCGCGCGAACACGGCGACGTGGTTCACTTCCGCATGGGGCCGCAACACGTCCTCCTGCTCAACCACCCCGATCTGATCCGCGACGCGCTCGTCACACGCGGCGATCACTTTCACAAGGGGCGCGCCCTCCAGCGTTCTAAACGACTGCTCGGCGAGGGACTGTTGACGAGCGAGGGCGAATACCACCGCCGCCAGCGCCGACTAGCGCAGCCCGCCTTTCATCGCAAGCGCGTCGAGAGTTACGGCGCGGTGATGGTCGAGTACGCCGCACGCAACGGCGCGCGCTGGCACGACGGCGAGACACTCGACATCGCGCACGAGATGATGCGGCTCACGCTCTCCATCGTTGGCAAGACGCTGTTCGACTCGGACGTGGAATCCGAGGCCGACGAGATCGGCGGCGCGCTCACCGAGATGCTCGAACTTTTCCAGATGCTCCTCTTGCCATATTCGGAGTATCTCGAAAAGTTGCCGCTCCCCGCCAACCGCCGCTTCACGCGCTCGCGCGCCAAGCTCGACGCGGTCATCTATCGCATCATCAACGAGCGTCGCGCGAGCGGCGCGGACAGGGGCGACCTGCTCTCCATGCTCCTGCTCGCGCAGGACGAAGAGGGCGCGACCGGCGGCATGAGCGACGAACAACTGCGCGACGAAGCGTTGACGATCTTTCTCGCCGGACACGAGACGACCGCCAACGCGCTCGCGTGGACGTGGTATCTGCTCGCGCAGAACCCGGAGGCGGAAACGAAACTACACGCGGAACTCGACGCGGTGCTCGAAGGCGACAGGTTGCCGACCGTGGAAGACCTCCCGCGCCTGCGTTACACGGAGATGGTCTTTGCCGAATCAATGCGGCTCTATCCCCCGGCGTGGGTCGTCGGTCGGCTCGCCGTCAAGGATTACGCGGTCGGCGATTCCGTCGCAGAGGCGGGGACGCTCGTCCTCCTCAGCCAGTACGTCATGCACCGCGACCCGCGCTTCTTCCCAGACCCCTTGCGCTTCGACCCGGAACGCTGGACGCCGGAAGCGAAAGAGGCGCGCCCGCAGTATGCCTACTTTCCCTTCGGCGGCGGCGCGCGTCGCTGCATCGGCGAGGGCTTCGCGTGGATGGAAGGGACGCTCCTCGTCGCCGCCATCGCACGCCGCTGGCGCATGCGCCTCGCCCCCGTGCACCCGGTCGTCCCGCACCCGCGCATGACGCTCCGCCCGAAGCACGGCCTGCGGATGATTATGGAAGAGAGGGGAAGGGGGAAGGGTTAAAGGGAAAGGGAAGCCACACCACAGCAACACTCAACCCTACGCTCAACTTTGCGTCTTTGCGCCTTTGCGAGAAATTAAACTCACGCTGGAGGCGCAAAGACGCAAAGGAAGATTCAAGGCAAAAAAATCACGGAGTTTGCTTTTGACCTTTCCCCTTTCCCCCTTCCCCCTTCCCCGTTCTTCTTCCTTCCCCTTTACCCTTTCCCCGCCAGTTTTGTTAATCTTGCGCGCATGAAGATCACGGAAGAGTTTGTGGAGATGATGATCTGTCCGGCTTGCCAGTCGAAGTTGCGTCTGCGTGAGGACGGCGCGGCGATCAAGTGTCTCGGTTGCCGTCGCGTCTACCCGATTGAAGACGACATGCCGATGATGTTGCCCGACAAGGCGACGATTGAGAACGACGAACCAACCGCCGCCGCTACTACCGAACGCCCCGCTTGAAATGAACGCTCTGCACACGCCAGCAGCGGCAACAACGCGCCCCGCGCCTGAACCTGTGGCCTTGACGGGCGCGCGCGCAGTTGAAGCCGCGCCGCAGCCGCTCGCCCCGCCGCGTTGGGACTGGGGCGGCGTGCGCCGCGTGCTCGTCGTGCGCCTGCGCTCCATCGGCGACACGGTGCTCTCGACGCCCTCGCTCTACGCCCTGCGCCGCTTCCTCCCCGACGCGCAAATTGATCTCTTACTCGAAGACTGGGTCGCGCCGCTGCTCGACGGAAACCCCGACGCCTCGCGCGTCCTGACCGTCAAACGCGACAGCACGAGTTCGCGCCTCGCACTCGTCCGCGAGCTTCGCGCCGCGCGTTACGACGTGGCGTTCAACCTGCACGGCGGCAGCACGGCCGCGTTGCTGACCCGCGCATCGGGCGCGCCGGAGCGCGTCGGCTACGCGAGTTATCGCTTCAGTAAACTCCACAACCATGCCGCGCCGCCCGCGACCGACCTGTGGCGACAGGCAAAGACGCATTCGGTCGAACAACAACTCGGACTGCTCGGCTGGGCGGGCGTGCCCGTCACCGACCGACCCGCCACGCGCCTCTTCGTCACGGATGATGCGGCCGCGCG
Organism: Pyrinomonadaceae bacterium; assembly: GCA_030838445.1. Lineage (GTDB taxonomy): Bacteria > Acidobacteriota > Blastocatellia > Pyrinomonadales > Pyrinomonadaceae > JAIVJZ01. Next base: position 11,761 of record JAUZFQ010000209.1, read on the forward strand.
CGTCGCCGACAGGCTCGACGCCGCGGGCATCAACGCGGCGCAGCCCTTCGCGCTCTTTCACCCCGCCGCCGCCTTCGACTCGAAGCGTTGGGACGCGCGCAACTTCGCGCGCATCGCAGACACGCTCGACGCGCGCGGGATCGCCGTCGTCGCTGTCGCCGCTCCCGGCGAGACTGAGGTCGTCCGCGCGTTCGCTAAAAGCGCGAAGGCGCGCGTCGCGTCCTTCAACGAGCTGTCTCTGCCGGAAGTCTCCGCGCTCGCCGCGCGTGCGCGCCTGTTCGTCGGCAACGACAGCGGCATCGCGCACATCGCGGCGGCCGTGCGCACGCCCTCGGTGGTCGTCTTCGGCTCGTCGAACGTCGCGCACTGGCGGCCGTGGACGGACGCGCCTTCGGAAGTTGTGCGCGAAGAGATGCCGTGCGCGCCGTGCGCGGGCTACACCTGCGGCGAGTTCGCGGAAGCGCAATGTATCCGGCGCGTCACGGTCGAACGCGTGAGCGCGGCGGTCGAGCGCGTGCTGCACACAGACTCTTAAACGGATAGCGCGTGCTGCGCGCAGACTCTTAAACAGAAAACGTGTGCTGCGCGCAGACTCTTAAGTGGAGGGAACTTTATGAGCGCAGGAGCAGGAGCGGTCGCCGCGGCGGCCGTCGCCAACGCGATCAAGGCGAGCGGCGTCCTTGTCAGCGTCACGCCGGAAGACTTCGCGGCCATCTTGCGCCGCACCGAGCGGCCGCTCGTCGTCACCTCCGAGGGCGGGTTCTTCTCAACCAGTTACAAATACCTGACGAGCTACAAGGGACTCGCCTTCTACGCGAAGTCGCGCGTGCCGCTCGTGCTGCCTGCCGGTGCAGAGATCGTGCGGGCGCAGGGCATCTCGATCCCGCAGTTGTAGCCGACCCGCAGTTGTCACCTGTGATCGTGTAGAATCGCTCGCGGCGTCGGCGGCCTGGAGTCGCCCCGCCGAAACGTATGGAACTCATCACACCACAACGCGCGGCTGAGTTGGCCGCTAGCGTCAAAGGGCGGCGCGTCGTCGTCTGGGGCGACGTGATGCTCGACGAATTCGTCTGGGGCGACGTGACGCGCATCTCGCCGGAAGCGCCCGTGCCGGTCGTTGACATCCGGCGCGAGTCGGTGCGGCTCGGCGGCGCGGCCAACGTGCTGGCGAACTTGATCGCGCTCGGCGCGCGGGCTTCGGTCGTCGGCGTCGTCGGGCGCGACCGCGCGGCCGAACGTCTCGAAGACGCGCTCGACGCAGCGGGCGCGCGCCACGCGTCCGCCGGACTCGTCACCGACGAGAGCCGACCGACGACGACCAAGACGCGCATCATCGCGCACAATCAACTCGTCGTGCGCGCCGACCGCGAGCGGCGCACGCCCGTTGACGCGGCGACGGAAGCCCGCCTCATCGACGCGCTCACGGCGGCCTTGCCGGAGGCCGACGCCTTCGTCGTCTCCGATTACGACAAGGGCGCGGTGACGCCGCGTGTGCTCGCGGAGATTTTGCCGCGCGCCTTCGAGCGCAACATCCCCGTTCTCGTCGATCCGAAGATTCGCAACTTCGACTCATACCGTCCGGCCACCGTCGTCACGCCGAACCACCACGAAGCCCTGCGCCTGACGAACACCGAAGACGACACCGACGCCGGGATGGCCGACGCCGCCAGACTCTTGCGCGAACGGCTCGGCTGCGAGTCGGTGCTGATCACGCGCGGCGAGCACGGCATGATGCTTTTGGAACGCGACGCCGCGCCCGTCTACGTCGCCACGGTCGCACGCGAAGTCTACGACGTGACGGGCGCGGGCGACACCGTGATCGCGACGCTCGCCGCCGCACTCGCCGCGGGCGCGTCGCTCACGGAAGCCGCCGCGCTTGCCAACCACGCCGCCGGGATCGTCGTCGGCAAACTCGGCACGGCGACGGCCAGCGTCGCGGAGTTGCTCAACTCCTTCAAGCCGGAAACCGCCGCCCCTTAGACGTCGGCAAACGCCGCCTGTTAGTTTGAAAAATGGTTCGATGCTTATGCCGCTGAAAAAAAGTCTAACCCTTCGCTTCACCTCGACCTTGTTGCTGCTGGCGTTCGTCGCCAACCCGTTTGCCGCCGCCGCGCTCGCGCAAGACGCGCAACGCGACCGGCGGGTCGGGCAGTTACCGGCCGCGCCCGCCTCCGCCACCGTCGCCCCCACGCCCACGCCGCAACCGGTGACTGCTGCCTCCGCTCCCGCGTCGCGCTCGCTCGAAGCGTTGCGCGCGGAGATCACAGAGGTCTTGCGCGAGCCGGAACTCGCGCCCGCCATCGTCGGCGTCAAGGTCGTCTCGCTCGACACGGGGCGCGTGCTGTTCGAGGAGAACGCGTCCAAGCTGCTCGTGCCCGCGTCGAACATGAAACTCTACACGGTCGCCGCCGCGCTCGACCGCCTCGGCGCGGACTTCCGTTTCATCACTTCCGTCTACGCCTCCGAGTTGCCCGACAAGAAGGGGAAACTGCGCGGCGACCTCGTCGTCTACGGGCGCGGCGACCCGACGCTCGCCACGCGCTTCAACAATGGCGACTACTACAAGGCGATTGATGAACTGGCGGCGCGCGTCGTCGCGGCGGGCGTCCGGCAGGTCGAGGGCAACATCGTCGGCGACGAGAGTTACTTCACGGGGCCGCCGCGCTCGCCCGGTTGGGAGTGGGACGACTTGCAGTGGTACTACGGCGCGGACGTGAGCGCGCTCACCGTCAACGACAACGCGCTCGATCTCTCCGTCAAGCCGGGCGCGCGCGCGGGCGACCCCGCCGCAGTCTCGACCGGCCCCTCGTCGCCCGTCGTCCGCGTCGTCCCGCACAACAAAGATGACTTCATGGACGCGCCGCTCTTCCTGACTTTCATCAACAATGTCACGACCGTCGCGCGCGGCACGAAGCGCGACATCAGCGTGCATCGGCCGCTCGGTCAAAATTTCGTCGTCGTGTCTGGTCAGATCGCCGAGGACGATCCGGGCTACACGGGCAGCGTCGCCACCGCGCGCCCCGCCCTGCTGTTCACCTCGATGCTGCGCGCCGCGTTGGAAAAACAAGGCGTCTCGATCAAAGGGCGCACGCGCGTCGTTGACGCGCCCATGCGCCCGAAGCAACTCGACGCGCCCGTCGAAGCGGGCAAGCCCGTCATGCCGGGAGCGGGACAGACCACAGCGACGGAAGCGGCGAAGCCGGTCACAACAGTGGCGGCGGGCAACTCGGTTAAAAATCCTTACCCGGTCGAGATCGCGCGGCGCGAGTCGCCGCCCCTGTCGGAGATCGCGGCGCAGACTTTGAAGCCGAGCCAGAACCTCTACACCGAACTGATCCTGCGCACGCTCGGCAAACAATTTCCCCCGGCCGACCCGAAACTTACGACGGCCGAGGCCGGTCTCTCCGTCGTTCGCGCTTTTCTGAACAACGCGGGCGTGACGACGGCGCACCTCTCCCTCGTTGACGGTTCGGGGCTGGCGCGGCAGAACCTCATCACGGCCGAGTCAACCGTCCAACTCCTCGTCTACATGAGCAAGCACCGGCACGCGCAAGCGTGGCGCGACGCGCAGCCCGTCGCGGGCGTGGACGGCACGTTGCGCGGGCGCATGCGCAACACCGCAGCCGCCGGGAATCTGCGCGCCAAGACCGGCACGCTCAACAACGTCGCCGGCCTCTCCGGCTACGTCACCAGCGCGGCGGGCGAACGCCTCGCCTTCTCGATCATCGTCAACCACTACCCTGACGACAACTCCCCGCGCCAGAATTACATGGACACCATCGCCGTCCTGCTCGCCTCCTTCACGGCGCGGAGCGAGTAAGCGGCTTATGAATTTCGTCAAGTTTCACGGCTACGGCAACGACTACATCGTGTGCGAGACGGGCGAGTTGGCGGGCGTTGCGGGCGCGGACGTGCCGGAGTTTGTGCGGCGCGTGTGCGACCGGCACTACGGCGTGGGCGGCGACGGCGTGGCAACGCTCGAACCGGCGTCGGCGGCGGCGGGCGACGCAGCGACGGCGGGCGACCCGGCGGCCGATTTCGTCCTGCGCATCTTCAACCCGGACGGCAGCGAGGCGGCCATGTCGGGCAACGGCTCGCGCTCGGCCGCCGCGTTCCTCTACTTTCAAGGCTTGTGGCAGCAGGACGAACTGCGTCTGGCGACGAAGGCCGGAGTCAAACTCTACCGCCTGCTGGAACAGGACGGGCGCGGCCGTTACCGCTTCGCCGCAGAGATCGGCCGCCCCGCCTTCGACAGCGCGACGATCCCCATGCTGACGGGCGCGGCGCGCGAACAGGTCTCGGACTTCCCTCTGGAACTTGAGACGGGCGAGACAGTCCGGCTGACGGCCTTGCAGATGTGCAACCCGAACGCCTGCGTCTTCGTGGACGACTTCGACCGCGCGGACTGGCGTCGCATCGGCCGCGCCATCGAATCACACACGCAGTTTCCCCAGCGCACCAACGTCGAGTTCGTGCGCGTCCGCGACCGCGAGACGATAGAGGTGCGCGTCTACGAGCGCGGCGTCGGGCCGACGCTCTCTTCGGGGACGGGCGCGTGCGCCGCAGCGGTCGCCTCCTGCCTGAACGGGTTGACGGACAGGCGCGTCCGCGTCGAGATGGAGGGAGGCCGCCTCGAAGTCGAGTGGCGCGACGACGGCGAGGTGCTGCTGACGGGCGACGCCGAAGTGATCTATCGCGGCGAGTGGCTGAAAGGGAAGGGATGAGGGCGGAGGGATGAGGGATGAATAAGAGACCGTCAGTTGTTCTTTGTCCGTGGTCAGTTGCATGTGGCTATCATCCAAGTCGCTAAAGATTGTCTTGAACAACTGACCACGGACAACTGACGACGGACTACTGACAAAGAACAGCCTTCGTCTCTATCACGAATTTGTGTTCTCGCGGGTGGACAGCCTTTAGGGGCTTGTGTTAGCCTCATTTACGTAACAAGCGGACAGTGATGTTCGCTTGTTTTTGTTTTTAGTCAACGCTCTTTCCGGCGTCAGTGCATCAAGGATGCAATCCCCACTCGGGCTGACGTTAGTGTTAAGACCTCCTAGAGCCAGAGGTCGAGTCCTTCAAACCTCGCGGGACTCGCGCGCCGCCGGAAAGACTTCATCGGAACAGGAGAACCGACAACAATGCTGAATTCCCTCTTGAGGGGGGGCGCTGTGCTCACAGCCGCGCTCCTTCTGTGTTCTTTGACTTTTTACTCCCAGACGTTAGTCGCAGGAAACAGGACGGCCTCCGCGGATTCGACGGAGACGACGGACGGCCGGACGGTCATCCGAGTCACCCACGATAGCGGCATGCTTTCCGGCGCGCTCGCGGCGGCCATGCCCGTCATCGCCGTCGCCGGAGTCTCGAAAGCGGCCGAAGCCGTTGCCACCACCGCCGCGCCCGCCTTGTCTGCGAACGCGAAGACTGAGGCCGACGCCGCCAGCACCTCGCCCGCATCGGTGCAGAGGTTCATGGCGACGGCCTACGCGCTGCCGGGACGCACCGCCAGCGGCCACGCGGTACGCCGCGGCCTGATCGCCGCCGACCACTCGCTCCCGCTCGGCACACGCGTCCGTCTCGACGCCGGAAGCTACAGCGGCGAATATCTGGTGGCCGACCGCGGCGGAAGAGTTCGCGGCCGCATCATAGACATCTGGGTTCCCAGCAACGGCGAGGCCATCCGCTTCGGACGCCGCCCCGTCAAGCTGACCATCCTCAGTTACGGCGCAAAGAAAGCCAAACGCGCCCGCAAACTTGGCTGAGAATAGGTCGAATCAACAATCCGGGTAACAATCAACAGAAGGCCGCCGTCGTAACTGACGGCGGCCTTTAAACTTTTCTGCGCCCCTCAAGCCGGGGCGAGAGGCTTGCGGCGCGCGGCAGGGCGCGGTTAAGATGCGTCGCACCAAACAGCAATCACAATTTTGAAGGCCGAACGCAAGAGGCACACCGCCCAACCGAGATGGAAGACGCCCGGAATACTTTTACGCCCGCCCCGCCCGTCGAAAAAAAACTGACGCCCGCGCCGCTCGTCGAAGTCACGCGCGGCTCGATTACCGAATCGCGCCACCACGGCCACGTCGTCGCGGTTGACGGCGACGGGCAGGTCGTCGCCTCGCTCGGCTCGCCCGAACTCGTCACCTACCTGCGTTCTTCGGCCAAGCCGCTGCAAGCCGTTCCGCTCGTCGCGTCGGGCGCGGCCGACCGTTTCAACTTCACCCCGCAGGAGATTGCCGTCGCCTGCGGCTCGCACAGCGGCGAACCGCTCCACGAAGAGACGGTCGCCGCGATGCTCGCCAAGACGGGACTCGGCGCGGGCGCGCTCAAGTGCGGCGTCCACGAACCGTTCAGCGCGGAGGTGACGCGCGAGTTGCGGCGGCGCGGTGAGAAGCCGCGCGTCTTGCAGAACAACTGCTCCGGCAAACACACTGGGATGCTCGCCCTCGCCCTGCACCTCGGCGGCGCGCCCGCGACTTACGACCAACCCGACAACCCCGCCCAACTCGCCATCGCACGCACCGTCTCACAATTTTCCGGCGTGCCCGCCGCAAGCATCGCGGTCGGCATAGACGGTTGCGGCGTCCCGGTCTTCGGCGTCCCGGTGCGCGCGATGGCCTTGATGTACGCGCGGCTCGTCGCGCCGCCCGACGGTTTCGACGCGGACGCGCGCGCCGCCTCCGCGCGCATCGTCGCGGCGATGCGCGCGCACCCGGAACTCGTCGGCGGCACGCGCGAACGGCTCGACACGGAGTTGATGCGCGCCGCCGGTGGCGTTATCTCGAAGGTCGGCGCGGAAGGGGTCTACACGGTGGGAGTCGAGCCTTCGGCGCGCTGGCCGCGCGGCCTCGGCCTCGCGCTCAAGATCGAGGACGGCGAAGACAGGCGCGCCCGCCCGACGGTCGTCATCGAATCGCTCAGACAACTCGGCGTGCTCGACGACGACGCGCTCGCACGCCTCGCCCCTTACGCGAAGTTCGTCGTGCGCAATCACCGGGGCGACGAAGTGGGAGAAGTTCGCCCCGCCTTCGAGTTGGAACGGTAAAAAAAGTGTGGTCGGGCGAAAGTTTTTCGAGGGATGAGAAAGCCGCTAAACGGGCATATTTCGCGTGATTGCGAATTGAAATAATTCAGGCGTACACAGGGGGAGTATAAAAACCGTGCAGATTTTCGGTTGAGGAATATCGGCGTAATTTGCGTGCGTGCGTGGCGGGAAACTTCGAGTCCCCATTTTTACTGACGAAATTTTGGATTTCAAAAGTAGGCCGCAGGCGAGTGGATTTGTGGCATGGTCGTTGCCAAGAGTAAGAACAGTTAATATTGATAATGAGTAGATAGTGTTATCGGGTCGGCTCGGAGACGGCAGTGAGTAATAGCTTTGGGGGAGGCTTTTTCTCACTTCATGTCTGTGACGGTTCTTTGGGGG
>JAUZFQ010000227.1 GCA_030838445.1 Pyrinomonadaceae bacterium
AGCGAGTTTGACGCGAGGCGGTTCGCGCCGTGGACGCCGGTGCAGGCCACTTCGCCCGCCGCGTAGAGTCCGGGAAGCGTGGTGCGCCCGTCGAGGTCTGTGCGAACGCCGCCCATGATGTAGTGCGCGGCGGGCGAGACGGGGACGAGTTCGCGCGTGATGTCGAGGCCGTGACGCAGGCAGGTCTCGTCAATTTTCGGGAAGCGGCGGCGGAGGTAGCGCGCGTCGAGCGCGGTCATGTCAATGAAGGCGGTGCGCGTGGCGGTGCGTTCCAGTTCGGCGACGATGGCGCGGCTCACGATGTCGCGCGGCGCGAGTTCGGCGCGTTCGTGGTAACGCGGCATGAAGCGTTTGCCCTCGGCGTTGCGCAGCACGCCGCCCTCGCCGCGCATCGCCTCGGAGAGCAGGAAGCGCGGCGCGCCCTCCACGTTCAAGGCCGTCGGGTGAAACTGCACGAACTCCATGTCGGCCAAGTCCGCGCCCGCCGCGTAAGCCATCGCCATGCCGTCGCCGGTGGCGACCTGCGGGTTGGTCGTGTGCAGGTACAACTGCCCCGCCCCGCCCGACGCCAGCACCACGGCGCGCGCGCGCAAACTCCGCGACGCGCGCACCAGCGGATCGAGATAGCGCACGCCGCGACAGCGGCCGTCTTCAACGATCAACTCTTCGGTCGCCGCGTGCGCGAGAAACTCGACACGCGCGTCGGCGCGTGCGCGCGCGAGCAGGGCGCGAACGATCTCGTGCCCCGTCGCGTCGCCCCCGGCGTGAAGTATGCGACGGCGCGAGTGCGCGGCCTCCTGCGTAAAGAGGAGACGGCCGCCCTCGCGGTCGAACTCCGCGCCCCACTCGATCAACTCGCGCATGTAGCGACGGCCGTCTTCCACCAGCACGCGCACGGCGCGCTCGTCGCACAGCCCCGCGCCCGCCGCCTGCGTGTCGTCGTCGTGCAGAGAGGTCTCGTCGTCCTCCGAGAGCGCGACGGCCACGCCGCCCTGCGCGTACTCGGTGTTCGACTCGCTGGCGCGCTCCTTCGTGAGCACGACGACGCGCGCGCCCGTGGCGGCGATTTCGAGCGCGGCGCGCAGTCCGGCGATCCCGCTGCCGACGACGATGAAGTCTGTCTCTTGAACCATGCGTTTGTCCGTTAAGTCGGGCGCGATTCTAGCAAGCGCGCGCGCCATCGGGCAATGCGCCTTCGCCCGCCGCGTCGCCGGCGCGCGTCACACGTCGCGCGTGCGTCCCACGTTGCGAGAGTCTCGCGCGGCGCGCTAGAATGGCGGCCATTGAGTTCCCATCCCCTTAATTAACTTTTGAATTTTCGCCGTGTGGCGCGCGAGCGCGCGGAGGCTCTTCTCACCGCGATGACGCCCACGCGCCCGGCCACACTTCCACGAAGGAGACCCACATGCTCAGAAGAAATCGTTTCGCGGCGTTCGTGCTCGCCGCCGCGCTCGTCGCGTCGGGCGTCGCATCGGCGCAGAACAAAGTAGCGCAAACACAGAAGACCGCCGCGTCCACGGGCGCGGGTCAGTCAAACGGCGTGTTGCCGCCGATCAAGTTTACTGAGTTTCGTCTGGCGAACGGCCTGCGCGTGATCCTCCACGAAGACCACTCGACGCCCATCGTCGGCGTCAACCTCTGGTATCACGTCGGCTCGAAAAACGAAGTGCCGGGCAAGACGGGCTTCGCGCACCTCTTCGAGCACATGATGTTTCAAGGCTCGAAGAATTACGACGACGACTATTTCAAGCCCATTCAAGAGGCGGGCGGCAACCTCAACGGCTCGACCAACCCCGACCGCACGAACTACTGGGAGGTCGTCCCGTCAAACTTCCTCGAACTCGCTCTCTTCATGGAAGCCGACCGCCTCGGCGGTCTCCCCGACGTGCTCAACGAAGCCAAGCTCGCCAACCAGCGCGAGGTCGTCAAGAACGAGAAGCGGCAGAACTACGACAACCGCCCCTACGGCCTCGTCGGCGCGAAGATCAACGAGACGCTCTACCCCAAAAATCACCCTTACCACTGGCTCACCATCGGCTCGCTCGACGATCTCTCCGCCGCGTCGCTCGAAGACGTGAAAGCCTTCTTCCGACGTTACTACACGCCGAACAACGCCACGCTCACGCTCGCGGGCGACTTCAATTCGACCGACGCGCGGCGGCTCGTGGAAAAATATTTCGGCTCGATCCCGCGCGGCCCGGAGGCGTCGCCCGTGCCCATGCAGATGGCGACCGTCAGCGAGTTGAAGCGCATCAACCTCGAAGACCGCGTTGCGCTGCCGCGCGTCTACACGGTCTGGCCTGTGCCGCCGCAGTACACGCCCGACGAGGCCGCGCTCGACGCGCTCGCCACCATCCTCGCGGGCGGCAAGAGTTCGCGCCTCTACAAGACGCTCGTCTATGAACGCCAGATCGCGCAGGACGTGTCGGCCTTCAACAACGCCGCCGAGATCGCCGGTCAGTTTCAGATCGTGGCGACGGCCAAACCCGGCAAGACGCTTGCCGAACTCGAAGGCGCAATCGGCGAAGAACTCGAACGCATCAAGCAGACGCCGCCCACCCCCGAAGAGATCGAACGCGCCTACAACGCGCGCGAGGCGTCTTTCATCTACAGCCTGCAAAACGTCGGCGGCTTCGGCGGTAAGAACGATCAGTTGAGCCAGTACGCGACTTTCCTGAACCGCCCCGACTACTTCAACGAAGACCTCGCGCGCTACCGCCGCGTGACCGCCGAGGACGTGAAGCGCGTCGCCAATCAATACCTGACCGACAAGCGTCTCATCGTCAACGTGACGCCGCGCGCGCGCGGACGTTCGGCGGGCGAACCCGTGGCCGAGAGTCCCGCGAAGGCCGCCGCCGCAGCGGCGCAGACGCCCGCGCCCGGCACGGCGACCGCCGCCGGAGCAACCACAGCCGCGACGGCGCAAGCCCCCGGCGACAAGCCCACGGGCGCGACCGAACGCAGCAAGACCGAAGCCGCCGCGACCGCCCCGGCCGGAGCCGCGCCGCCCGCGAGCACCGCGCCCGCCAAGGGCGAACCGGCCAAACCCGCCAATGCCAAACGCGACCCGCAGCAAGCAGCGGCGAGCGCGGCCGTCTTGCCGAAGCCCGGTGCCGAACCGCGTCTCGTCTTGCCTAAAGTCGAACGCCACCGCCTCTCGAACGGACTCGAAGTGTTCCTCGTTCGTCACTCCGAACTGCCCGTCGTCAACATGAATCTGATCATCCGTTCGGGCGCAGCGGCCGACCCGGAGAACCTGCCGGGCGCGGCCAGCCTCACCGCCGACCTGCTCGACGAGGGGACAAAGACGCGCAACGCGCTCGACATCTCGAACGCGCTCGCCGGCGTCGGCGCGCGCATGAGCGTCGGCGCGGGTTGGGACTCGACCAACGCCGAACTGCTCACGCTCACGCGTCATCTCGACCGCGCGCTCGAAGTCTACGCAGACGTTTTGCTCAACCCGGCGTTTCCCGAAACCGATCTCAAGCGACTGCGCGGCTCGCGCCTCGCCTCGCTGCAACAGCAGCGCGACAACGCCGACGCCATCGCGGGCGTCGTCTACTCGTCAATCCTCTACGGCAGCAAGCACCCTTACGGCCGCCCGCTCTCCGGCAACGAGGCTTCGCTCAACGCCATCACCGACGCGGACGTGCGCCGCTTCTACGAAACTTACTACCGCCCGAACAACGCCGCGCTCATCGTCGCGGGCGACGTGACGGCGGCCACGCTTCTGCCCAAACTCGAACGCGCCTTCGCCGCGTGGAAGCCCGGCCAAGTCCCGGCGGCCGACGTTTCGGCGACGCCGCCCGCGCGCGAGCGCGCCGGAATCTATCTCGTTGACAAGCCGGGCGCGGCGCAGTCGGTCATCCAGATCGGACAGGTCGGCGTCGCGCGCTCGACGCCCGACTACTTCCCGCTGCTCGTCCTCAATTCTATGCTCGGCGGTCAATTTGTCTCGCGCATCAACCTGAACCTTCGCGAGGACAAGGGCTACACCTACGGCGCGCGTTCCGGCTTCGATTACCGTCGCGGCGCGGGGCCGTTCGCCGCGTCCGGCGGCGTGTTCACCAACGTCACGAAAGAATCGGTCAGCGAATTCCTGAAAGAGTTGCGCGGCATCCGCGGCGAGATTCCCGTCACCGAGCGCGAACTCGAATACGCCAAGCAGGGCATCCTGCGCGGCTTCCCGCGCGGCTTCGAGACGCCCGATCAGATCGCCGGACGCCTCGGCACGGTCGTGCTCTACAACCTGCCCGACGACTACTTCAACAGCTACAGCGCGCGCGTGCGCGCCGTCACGCTCGCCGACATCACGCGCGTCGCCAACCGCTACCTCGACCCGTCGCGCATGGCAATCCTCGTCGTCGGCGACCGCAAGGCCATCGAACCCGGCCTCCGCTCACTCGGCATCGGCGAAGGCATCACCTACCTCGACGCCGAAGGCCACCCCGTCGCCGCAGGCGAAGGCGGCGGAAACAGGTAGTAACTACTAGCCACACACACGCAACAAGGCCGCGCCGGAAGTTGATAGCTTCCGGCGCGGCCTTAAACACGCCAACTGCTTAAATCGAACTCACATCATCTTTCGTCTCTCGCGTGCGCGGCCTAACGCCCGTCGTCAGCCGCCGCGAGGGGTCGCTGGTACGGCCGAGTTCACGATGACATTCTAGCTGAATAGCGGTCGAGTGCATGCCGATGTTAGGTGCGGTATCCCCTAGCATTGACACCTCTATTCTAATGGCTCTGCATTAAGCCACCTCTCAATAAACTCTCTTCCTTTGCTCGTAATCTTATAGATATTCCATTCAGACATTGAGACCCTCAGATCGCTTTCATCATTCACAATTAAGCCATCTTCAATAAGATACATCAGAAGAATGTCCAAACTCTTATTCAACCAAATATCTTCATGGTGGGGACTCTCAGCAAATATCTTTAAGACTCTTCGCTCCAAATCCCCATAGCGGCTATTAAGGATGGTGAGATTCGCTTTATATCTAAGTAGGGACTTGCGATCAATCTCATTCCTATGATGGCGAGCATGACAATTTGCACAAAGGGCAATGAGATTATCAAAGGTATGTTCTTTAACTTTAGCCCAAGGAATGATATGAGCAATCTCGGTTGTCGGGTGACGGCACGTTGGGATAGCACATCTATGCCCAGCCTCGACAAGCACCTCCCTTTCAAGTGGGCGTGGAATATCCGGTCGCTTCGTCATAATCGGTAAAGTCCCACAAAATGAATTTCCACTACTTAGGATAAGCACCTAAGGCTTGATGAGGTTGATCGTGCCGCGACACTTAGGTGCGCCGCAGTCGCAGCGTTTGTCGTCGGAGTGGTAGGACTCGACGTAGTCGAGCGTGATCTCTTCGCCGGGGGCGATGTCGCGCAGGGCGAAGAAGATGATGTGGCCGTGCATGATGCGGACGAAGCTGTTCGGCTGGCACGAGTGGTTGATGAACTGCGAGGCGTTGCCGCCGACGCTGCTGTCTATGCCCCAGTAAGGATCAACGGCGCAGATGTGCAGACGCTCCTTGCCGCGCATTCGCCGCGCCGCCTCAACGCGCGACACGCGCTCGCCCGTCAACTCCGCGATCTTACGCCCCTTGCGAAACGCGACGGTCGCGAAACAACCCATCCCGTCAATCTTCGATTTGCGCGCCTCGATCCCCTCGACCGCTTCGATCTTTCTCATGCGTCTCGTCCCCGCCATCAATTTGTGCCCGCTTCCAATTCCGCCCGCAGCTTCTTCGTCAGCTTCTCCCACACCATCCCGTACGACTCGCGGATCAGACTCTCCGTCTCCGCTTCTTCCAGCGCGTCGAGCCGGTGGAGCGTCACCCAGTGAATGCGCGCCATGTACGCGGCGGGCGTGATGCCCTCCTGCTCGACGAGTTCCGCAAACTTCTCCGGCGTGCACTTGAACGACACGCGCGTCGGCGTCACGTCCAGACTCGCCACCGCAAACATCTTGCCCCCGACGCGGAACAACAGATCGTTATCCCACTGCACGCCCTCCGTCGCATGCGGCAGCGACAGGCAGAAACGTCTGAGCGATTCAATGTCCATATTGTTCTCCGTCCTGCTCTCTATCCCTACTCGAACTGTTTCTTAAACTCCGCGAACTGCTCGCGCAACTCCGCCAACTCCGCGCGCACCTGTCGCAACTCTTCCTCCAGACGCGCCACTCTCCCCGCCTCGCCGCGCGCTTCACGCGGCTGCTCGGCCTCCGCTTCCTCTACCTGCACCTCGCCGCCGAGCAGATGCGCGTAGCGCGACTCCTTCTGCCCCGACTGCCGCGGCAACTTCAACACGAGCGGCGCGCCCTCGCGCGTCATCAAATCTTCCAGCGTCGTCTCGACAAACGACAGCGCCGAGAACGGGTACAGCCGCTCCGTGCGCGTGCGTATCTCGCCCACCGTCTGCGCCCCGCGCAGCATCAACACGCACATCACCGCCATCTCCGGCGACTTCAACCCCAACGCCTCGTCCAACACGTGCCGGTACTTCGGCACGCGCCCGTCGGCCGTCGTCACCGCCCGCACCAACTTCCGGTCGCGCAAACTCTCCAACGCCCACACGACCGTCCGCTCGTCAAACGACACCACCGGCTCGCGGTTCGACAACTGGTTGCACGCCTGCCTCAGCGCGTTCAACGTCAGCGGATAATACTCCGGCGTCGTCACCTGCTTCTCGATGAGCGCCCCGACGACGCGCACCTCTTCGGGACTCAAAATCAATTCTTCGCTCAATGTGTCACCTTATGAATTATCGAAATGTCTGCTCAAATCAAACCGACCAACCGCCGTCAGGCGAGACGCCACTTGATGCGCGTGTAGGCGATGCGAAAGCCGTGTCGCTCGGCGTTGCGTTGCGAGGTGCTGCCGGGCTGGGCGCACATCATGGCGATGTCGCAGCCCCGCGCGGCGGCGAAACGTAGACGACTGCCTAAGAGCGCGAGTTGCGCGCCCTGCCTGCGACCTTCCGGCACAGTGCTCGCCCCCGCCAGCAGCACCACGCCTTCGTGCATGCCCATGACGCCCGTGGCGACGGGCTGCCCTTCGAGTTCCGCGAGGAATGAGTGCGCGCCCGCACGCTTCGCGCCGATAACCGACAACTCGTGTATCTGATCCGCGAACTCCGCAAACTCGCTCCACCCGCGCGTCGCCGTCCGCGCCCACAGTTCGTGTTCATCTTCACCGACCACGCGCACTGTGATCTTGTCGTTGCCCGGCGCGGGCAAATCGTCCACGCCGCTGCTGATCGAACGATACATCACGCTCGTCAACTCGATGGGCTGATAGCCGCGCTCGTTAAGCGACGCCAGCAACCCTGCGTCGGCCAGCGGGCTGACTTCGTGCATCACGGGCGCGCCGCGCTCTCGAAAGAAACTTTCGAGTGTGTCCATCTCGACATTCGTGATCTCCCCGAACAGGCCGAGGCCGAACGTCTGCGTGATGAGAGAGGCCGCGCCGTCGAACATCGCGTATGCGCCCGCCACCTCGATCCAACGCGCGCCGCTCGCGGGAGACAGGCGCGCACGCGTCTCTACAAACTCCGCGTTCGTGTGCGCCTCCGTCCTTTCCAGACGCCGCGCCAAATTCAGATCGGAGAAGATGAACCCCTCCGCGTCTCGCTCGCCCATAACCTTCAATCCTTCACTCCCACACTTCCCGCCGACGCTTGTCAATCTCCGCCCCGTCTCACGTCTACGCGTCGGACGCGAACAACATAATCTCCGGCGCGTCTGCCGACAACCTGACGAGCCGGTCGAACTTCAGACCGATCTTTTCCAGCACCTTGATCGAACCGGCGTTGCCGGGTTGGACAATCGCCAGCACGCGCGGCAGGCCGAGCGGTTCGCGCGCGTAACTCATCACGGCCGCCGCCGCTTCGCGCGCGTAGCCGCGCGACCAGAAGCGCGGGAGGAAGGCGTAGCCGATGTCCGCGTCGGGCAGCGTGTCGCGCCGCACCAGCCCGCAGATTCCGGCGGGCGTCTCTGTCTCTTTCAACTCGACCAGCCACAGCCCGAACCCGTGCCGCGCGTAGCTCTCAACCGGCCCCGTCAGAATGTATTGCGCCGCCGCCTCAACTGTCCGTACGCCCTTGTCGCCGATGTTGTGCAGGAAGGACGGATCGTTCAGTAGTTCGAGGATGAACCCGGCATCGCTAGCGTTTAGTTGGCGAAGATTCAGACGCTCCGTTTCGAGTACGTTGACAGACAACGCGCCCGACGCTTCGACGCGCCCCGGTCGTTCGTAAACCGCGGGCTGGATCAATGTTTCGTTTGAATGTTTTGAATGTTCGGCCATCGCTTCGACACCTCACCGGCGGGAATAAAATCCCAGAAACGCTGTCGTCCACGTTTGGCCGTCGTCCGTGGACATGTGCCACTCCTGCTGCACCCGCCCGTCGGGCAAAGCCGTCCACTCGATGCGGTCGCGGATGCGTCCCTTCGACGAGTCGCGCTCGCCCGACAAAGTCATCTTCTGTTTTTCAAACGACCCGCTCAAGTGCAACACCCCGCCCCCGCTGCCGACCCAGAGTTGATGCCATTTGCCGTCGCTCCGGTCGAAGTAGTTGAGACTCGTCCCGGTGTTCTGGCCGACGCCGCCGCTCCAATTTTCGCGTATGGCGCAGCCGCCGGAGACTTTCGTGATCTCGCTTTTGCCGAGGTCATTGCCCTTTTGATCTTTCACCACCCACGTCCCAAGCCAGAAGTCGAACGCGCGGAAGTCGGGCGCGGCGCAAGTACTGGCGGGCAGAGGCGGGGGCGGAGTTTGGGTCGTCGCCCGCGGCGTCTGTTGTGGTGGCAACACCTCCCCGGCGGCGGCATTAGCGACGAGGCACAGGACACACAGGAGGAGCAGGGAAATAAGTTTTCTCATGTCATTCGACTCCGCTATTTCTCAAAGGGTAGTTCGTCGGGCGGCGCGGGGAAACGCGTCGCAGTATATCTCCGCCCGTTAACTTTATCCACGCGGGCTGCAACTGTGAGTTGGCGTGGCGCGATGTTAAAATAGGGGGGCAATGAATCAAGCTACACATCTCACGGGGTTGGACGCGGCCGAACTGTCGGCGCTGGTCGAGAGTTTCGGCGAACCGGCTTATCGCGGGCGGCAGTTGTTCGGCGCGCTCTTCAAACGGCGTCTGCGTTCGTTCGAGGAGATGTCCGACCTGCCCAAAAATTTCCGCGCCGCGCTCGCCGAACGCGCGACCGCATCGACCCTGACGGTCGAGTCGCGCTATATCTCCGAGGACGGCACGCGGCGTTACCTGTTGAAGACCCACGACGGCCTGCCCGTCGAAACCGTGTTCATCCCGGAAGAGCGACGCGACACGATCTGTTTCTCGTCGCAGTCGGGCTGCCCCTTGCAGTGCAGCTTTTGCCTGACGGCGAAACTCGGCTTGCTGCGCACGCTCACGGCGGGCGAGATCGTCGAGCAGATCGTGATCGCTCTCAACGACGCTTACGGCACGGGCACGAAGACCCCGCGCGGGACGAACCTCGTCGCGATGGGCGCGGGCGAACCATTCCTCGCTTTCGACTCGCTGATGAAAGCACTCCGCATCATGGCCGACCCCAACGGACTCCACATCGTGCCGAACCGCGTCACCGTCTCGACGGCCGGCATCGTCCCGCGCATACTCGAACTCGCGCGCGTCCCGGATCGCCCGCACCTCGCCATCTCGCTCGCCGCCCCGACCGACGAGCAGCGCGACGTGCTGATGCCGATCAACCGGAAGTGGCCGCTCGCGGAGTTGCTCGCGGCGTGCAAGGAGTTCGAGGTCTCGTTGAAGCCGGGCGAGCGTTTCACCTTCGAATACGTGATGCTCGACGGCGTGAACGACTCGGACGAGCACGCGCGCCAGTTGGCGAATTTGCTCAACCGTCATCAACTGCGCGCGAAGGTCAATCTGATCCCGCACAACCCGGCCGACCCGCTGCCCTATCTCCCGACGCCGTTGGCGCAGGTCGAACGTTTCAAGGGCATCCTCGAAGCGAAAGGCGTGCACGCTTACGTGCGCCGCCCGCGCGGCCGCGACATCTACGCCGCCTGCGGTCAACTCGCCGCACGCCGCCCCGTGAACAACCTGAACCCGCAAATTTTGCATCAACTAACGGGCTGAACGCCCGGTTCACAAATTAACAAAACCAAAAATCGAACTTAAACGAAAGCCGAAATGATCCGAAAAATATTTACCACGCGCATCGCACTCTTTCTCGCCGCTGCTTCACTGCTCGTCGTCGCAACGCCGCACGCGCGTCGTGCCACAGCGTCAACCAATCTCGCCGCGCCAACTTTCGCTGCGCCCTTCGCGCAGGGTGCGAACATCGGCGTCAACGGTTTCTTCGCGGCCGACAAGGCGCAGCGCGGGCGCAGCGTCGCGGCCGCCGTCGTGCTCGACATCCCGCGCGGCTTTCACGTCAACGCGAACAAGGCCGCCAAGTTCTCGATCCCGACCGTAGTGAAGATTGACGCGCCGAAGGGCTTGCGCGTCGGCGCGGTCTCTTACCCGCGCGCCGTGGTGCGCCGCCTCGGTTTCTCGAAAGAGGCTCTGTCGCTCTACGAAGGCCGCGCCGTGATGCGCTTCAACATCATCGTCCCCGCCAACTACCAGACGGGGCTGACGGAACTGCGCGCGAAAGTGACCTACCAGAGTTGCAACGACGAAGTGTGCTTCCCGCCGACCACGCGCGAAGTCAAACTCGGCATCAACGTCGTCAACACAAACGAATCCGTCAAACGCATCAACGGGCAATACTTTGGAAGATAGGGATGAGGGCGGAGGGATGAACTGTGAGAGAGTTCTTTGTCCGTGGTCAGTTGTCAGTTGCCTGTGATTATCAAACTAGTCGCTAAAGATTGTCTTGAACAACTGACAACTGACTACGGACAACTGACAACGACCAACTGCCAGCTTTTCATTCATCCCTCATCCCTTCCGACAACTGCGAGCAGGCGGCCGGTGCGGCCGTGGAGTTTTTTGTCGCGGCGGTAGGAGAAGAAGAGGTCTTCGCGGCAGATGGTGCAGAGGGGCGCGGCGTGGATGCGCGCGGGTGAGACGCCCGCGTCCGTGAGTTGGCGACGGTTGGCTTCGTGCAGATCAATGCGCGCGTGTTCTTCGCGCGTGGGCGCGAGAAGTTCTGCGGCGTAAGCGAAGCGTGCGCGGAACGTGTCAATCACTTCCGCGCCGACTTCGTAGCAGCAACCGAGCGCAGCGGGGCCGATTGCCGCGCGCACGTCCTCATCGCGCGTGCCGTACTCTGCGCGCATCCGAGCGAGAGCGGCGGGAACGATTTCGGCGGCCGTGCCGCGCCAGCCCGCGTGGACGGCGGCGCACGCGCCCGTGCGCGCGTCGCCCAACAGGACGGGCACGCAGTCGGCGGTCTGGACGCCGAGTAGGATGCGCGGGGCGTTTGTAGTCAGCGCGTCGCAGCGTTCGTTGCCCGTGTCGAGCGCGCCCGGTGTGTCGCCGCCGATGACGCGAACGTCCGCGCCGTGCACTTGGCGGCAGGTGGCGAGTCGCCAGTCGCCGCGAAAGAGTTTGAGGAAGCGGCGGCGGTTTTCGTGTATGTTGGCGGCGTCGTCTTCGTCGAAGCCCGCAAGGTTGAGCGCGTCGCCCCGCGGCGGGATGTGACTGCAACCTCCTGTGCGCGTCGAGAAGCCATTGGCGAAGCCTTCCGCTTCGAGCGGCGCGCAGGAGAGGACGCGCACGCCGCCTTCTTGCTCGCGCCATTGGAAGCCTGCGAGAGAGAGAGATTCCGAATCTTCTGTGATCATTTCAATCGGCATAGACATCATCGAAGTGGCGCGCGTGCGCGCGGTGTTGCGGCGCACGCCGCGTTTCGCCGAGCGCGTCTTCACACGCGGCGAGCGCGACTATTGCGAGCGGCGGGGCGTGGTCGCGCCGCAACACTACGCCGCGCGCTTCGCCGCGAAAGAGGCCGCGCTCAAGGCGCTCGGCACGGGCTGGAGCGGCGGCCTCGCGTGGCAAGACATCGAAGTCGTCTCGAACGAGTCGGGCGCGCCCTCCGTTGTCTTCCACCAACTCGCGCTCGAACTCTTCACGCGCTCCGGCGCGACGACGGCGCACCTCTCCATCTCTCACACCACCGAACACGCCATCGCTCAGGTCGTCCTTGAACGCCGCGACGTTGAAGAGACGGCGACGCGGGAATTGTAACGCAGACGCCGACGAGTTAAAGCCGCGCACCGACTGACCACCGAAAAAAATAGTGGCGCGGGTTGATAATTTTCCGCGCCGCCGTCACGCATTCTGTGCTATGACCACCCGGTCTTTAAATTTCGGAAGCACGCCCGAAGGAGATCGAGACCATGAAACAACGCACCATCTATTGCCTCGTCACGCTCGCCGCCCTGACGCTTTCCCCCCTCGCCCATTCGTCGCACGACCTGCGTGCGGCGGTAACGCGCGAGGGCGTGCAGGGTCAGACCGTCAAGTCGAGCGACGCGCCGCCGTCCGGCGTCGGCCTGACCAAAGTCGGCCCCGGCACGCTGAGGCTCAACTACGTCGTCAAGCGCGACGACGGTGAGACTAAATTCGAGCTAATTGCCGAACGCGGCGCGGTGAAGAAAGTGACGGCGACCGACGCGAGCGGCACGCGCACTCTGAAGCCCGTCAAAGCGGGCGTGCGGCTCGCGGCGCAAGCGCAACCGTGCGGCGCGGACGGGCAGGGCGAGAAGTCGCTCACGCTTGAGGACGGGCAGGTAGTTAAGGTGAAAGCCTGTAACGCCATCCTGATCGGACTCCTGCTGCCCGCGGTGCAGAAAATCAGGGAGCCTGCCGCGCGGTCTAAACTCGCCGACAACAGTCGGGTCGCCGTGGCAGGCGCGACTTGCACGGAAGATAAGCCCTGCTGTTTTGAGGATGAGAAGTTGGGGATGACTGTCTGCTGGCATCCTTAACGCGGCCGCGTGTCGCCCCTGATCATCGTCAAGGGCGGTGCTATCAACTGTCGCCGCGTCGCGTAACTGTCGCCGCGACGCGGCGCGTAACTGTCACCGCGTCGTGGCTTCAACCGGCCGCAGTTCAAATGTGTCGCCCGCCGCGATCAGGGTTGGGCGGCGCGTTCGGAGACGACTTGCAGATCGTTTGTGAGACGTGCGCGTCCGTTGCGACTCGCCTCGATTCGCGTCGTCTGAATCGAAGGCGCGGGGAGTTCGACGGGCGCGTTATTTAATTCGTCGTGGGCGACGTGTGTCCGCGAGACGGTGGCGGGGCGCGTCGCATCGTCCGGCACGACGACCGTTAACGGAGAATCAACTTGCTGCGCGTCGTAGTCTGCGAGGAGCGGGAAGAGCGGCCTGTGCAACAGGCACTCGGTGGCCGGGGCGAGCGCGGGCGTGACGGCGATGCGTTCGCGCGCGGGGCAGGCTGACGAGGCGAGTTGCCCGGTCGCCGGATCGATCTCGACGGACATGACGCCCGCCGGGCGCAGGAAGGCCGCGCCGCCGAGTTCCGGTCGGAGTTCGACCGCGCCGCGCACAAACTCAGTCCAGACGGGCAGCGCGCTCTCCGCGCCCGTCAGTCCGAGTTGGCGGTTGTCGTCAAAGCCGATCCAGACAACGCAGACGAGCCGCGGCGTGTAGCCGACGAACCAGCCGTCGCGCGACGTGCCGGTCTTGCCCGCGACCGCCGAGACTTTAAACATCCCACGCGCCGCACGCGCCGTGCCTTCCTCAATAACGTTCGTGAGCATGTCCGTGATCATGTAGGCCGTCGAAGGATTGACGACCTGCGCCGACGAAGGAAGAAACTCTTCAAAGAGCTTCACGCCGTCACCGTCAACGGCGCGCGTGACGGACGACGGGCGCACGCGCGCGCCGCCGTTCACAAACGCGGTGTAGGCCGACGCGATCTCAAGCGGCGTCGCCTCGGTCGTGCCGAGCGCGAGCGACGGGTAGGCTTCGGGTTTCGGCAGCCCGAAACTTTCCGCGAGCGCGGCAACGCGCGGCAAGCCCGTCTGCATGGCGAGATCAACCGTCACGACGTTCAACGAGTTAGTCAGCGCGGCGCGCATCGTCACGTCGTGCATCGAGTAGCCGCCGCCGTAGTTGGCCGGACGATAAGCGGGGCTGTAGCGGTCGAACTGGAAGGCGCGCGGCGCGTCCGCGAACATGCGCGCGGGCGAGATGCCGCTCTCCAACGCCGCCGCGTAGACGAAAGGTTTGAAGACCGAGCCGGGCTGCCGCCGCGCGTCGGTGGCGCGGTTGAGTTGCGACGCGGCGTAGTTTTGCCCGCCGACCATCGCGAGCACGTGGCCGGTCTGCGGGTCGAGTGCGACGAGCGCGGCCTGTGGGTGTGCGTCGCCTTGTTTGTAAACTTTTTCGAGTTGCGTGAGTTGGCGCGTCACGGCCTGTTCCGCCAGTTGTTGCAAGTCGAGATCAATGGTGGTGTAGACGCGCAGGGTGCGCTCGTCCGCGCCGCCCGTGCGCAACTGCGTCTCGACGGCGCGGCTGACGTAATCAATGAAGTAGGGCGCGGTCGCGCGAGCACCCGGATCGACGGGCGCGACGGCCGTCGCCTCGCTCATGGCGGCGCGCGCGTTGTCGGCGTTGATCGAGTTGTCGCGGAGCATCGCGGCGAGCACGGCGTCGCGGCGCGCGCGCGAGGCTTCGGCGTGGCGGTCGGGCGCGTAGCGCGCGGGGCTTTGAATCATCCCGGCGATGGTCGCGGCCTCGCCGAGCGAGAGGTCGCGTAACTCTTTGCCGAAGTAGACGCGCGCCGCCTGCTTGACGCCGCGCACGGCGAACGCGCCGCGCTGGCCGAGATAAATCTCGTTGCAATAGAGCGCGAAGATGTCTTCTTTCGACAGGCGACGTTCGAGCGCGGCGGCGAGGAGTGCTTCGTTGAACTTGCGCGAGAGCGTGCGCTCTGGGGTGAGATAGGTGTTCTTGACGAGTTGCTGCGTGATGGTCGAGCCGCCCTGACGCTCCGGCGCACTCGCGCCGCGCGCGGTGTCGCCGCCGCCCGTCCAACTCAAGAGCGCGCGGCCTATCCCTGTGGCGTCGAGGCCGTGGTGCTCGAAGAAGCGTCGGTCTTCGATGGCGCGGATGGCGTTGGCGAGGACGGGCGGGATGTCCGAGTAGGCGAGCGTGGCGCGCGTGCCGGTCTTCGTCGCGGCGTCGTTAGTGAGGGCTTCCGGCTCAAGCGCGAACGCGTCGAGCGTCACGCCGTCGCCGGTGATCTCGCCGATGCGCCCCTTGCGATCAAATTCGACACGCACGACTTCGGGCGTGAAGCCTTCCGTCGCCACCGCAGCGTCTTCCACGCGCGACAGGCGACGCGGGCTGATCTCGATTGCGCCTTCCGGCGTGACGCGAAACGCGCCGCTCCACACGTCGCTCGCAGACTCTTCCACGTAACCGGCGCGGCGCAGAATTTCGACGAGACGCTCGCGCGAAAAATTTTGCCCGGCGCGCAGCACGCGCGGCGCGGCGTAGATGCCCGCGCGACTCGTCAGGTAGCCGGAGGCGAGACGGCGGTCAATCGTCTCCGCCGCGTTCCAGTAGCAATAGACGAGCGACGCGACGACGACGGCACACAGCGCGAGCGCGGCGACGCCGACGTAGCGCAGGCGTCGCGGCCAGTCGCGGGTTTTCTTCTCGCGCGTCCCTCTTGACCCAAACGCATCCCGCCGCCCCTTCAACAGACGCGGCAGCCGCCGTGCTTCCCGCTGCTCCGATGTGATTTCGATTGCCATGATAAGAAGTTGTTTTTTGTCCGTGGTCAGTTGTCAGTTGTTTGTGATTGCCGCACGCGCTACTAAAGATTGATTTGAACAACTGACAACTGACCACGGACAACTGACCAGCTTTTAGACACACGTATCCCTCTGCTTCGGGACGCTCTCGCCCGTACCGTTGAGTTCTCGACTGTGTGATATGCTATGTAAACGACTAATCGGCGGCGAATTCTTTGAACGAGTTTGCCGTCCGGGGGATGCGCCTAGCTTCAAGGGTTGGCGGACGCGCTCAGAGTTGGGGAGGAAGTGTCGCCCTGCTCAACGCGGCTGCCCTGCTCGTCCGAACTTGCCCACTGGGAGAGAGCCGCCGTCGAGACGGCGAGCGTGATCATGACCATGATGACGAAAATTAGTTGCGCGAGACTGTTGCCTAATTCTTTCATGTTCGCTCCCCTTCACCAGGTAGGTCTTCTGCTGCCACCACTGTTGAGCAACGTTTGTGCCAGCAGGCAGAACGAGACCGGCAGAGCGCGCGCTTAGACCCGCTATGCGCTGCTTTGCGTAGAGTTTAGGAGTTTGCGGCGGCGACTTCGGAGGGGCGTCGCGGGTGTGGCCGGGGCGTGGCGCGTCGTTTTTCGGTACACCGCCGGGAGAGACGCGGCGCGCGTCGCTGTCTGAAAACGATTCGATTAACAACGACTCGATTAACAGGGCGACGGGCGGTGCGTGTTCTCTTCGCTCGCGTGCGGGGCGCGCGTCTCGTTAGGGGCGCGTCTGGTGCGTCGAGCCGCGACGTTCGAGTGCGGTGGAGGCGGCGTTGGAGTCGTTCGCGTGCGGCCGGTGGAGGAGGCGTTGAATCCACGTCGGTTGTTCGACGACGCGCGGCGCGAGCAGCAACTTGATGTCGTCGAGCGCGGCGCGCGCGGCCTCTTCGCCGAGCGCGATCAGTTCGGCGGCGCGCGTCATCTCGTCCCAACGGATGTGGCCGACCTTCGGGCGAATCACGATGTCTGCGTTGCGCCCCTCGTGCGTCGAGACGGTGCGCTGCACCACCATCATTGACTGGAAGAGCACGCCGATGGCCGACTGCGGCGGCCCCAGAAACTTCGCGCCCTCGAAATTTACGTCAACGGCGATCACGATGTCCGGGTTGAGCGAGCGCGCCGCGGCGGCAGGCAGATTGGCGACGAGTCCGCCGTCCACGAGTTGCCGCCCCTCGGCGTCCGTGACGGGCACGTACCAGCCGGGCACGGTGCAACTCGCGCGGATGGCGAACGCCACGTCGCCCTCGTCACGCATGACGACGGCCTGCCCCGTGTGCAAGTCCGTGGCGACGGCGGCGAACGGGATCGGCATCTCCTCGAAACGCGTGACGGGGAAGCGCGCGCGGATGTACTCCTCCATGCGCGCGTTCGACTGCACGCCGAGCCGCGAGAGCGTCACCCGCCCGAAGTTGCGCCAGCGCATCTCGCGCCCCAAGCTTTCGAGTTCCGCGACGGTCATCCCGGCGGCGAACGCCCCGCCGACGAGCGCGCCCGCCGACGTGCCCGCCACCGCGTCCACCGTGACGCCCGCCTCCAACAAAACCTTCAACACGCCGACGTGCGCCGCGCCCCGCGCCGCGCCGCCCGACAACGCCAGCCCCACCCGCAATCTCTTAGGTTGTTCCGTATTCTTTCGCCGCATAACTTTAAAGAGTGACAAGTGACGAGTGACAGGTGACGAGTTAGAAAGGCAAGCTGTTTTAACTTGTCACCCGACACTTGTCACAGTCTTATTAACTTGTCACCTGTCACTCGTCACTTGTCACTGTTCCATTATACCTGACTGAGGATGACGATCTCGGCGCGGGTGCGTGCGTCTTCGAGGAAGGCGTCGGTGTCGGATTCGATCTTGTCTTCGGTGAGCGTGCGCTCGATCTCGGCGGTGGCCTGTTCGAGCGTGGGGACAATGCGGCCGGGCGAGAGGCGGCGGTGGCGCGGCACGTACACGTCGCGGTAGTAGGCCGCGATCTCCTGCGTGGAGATGATGGTGAAGGAGCGGAAGCGGAAGTTGAGATAGTTTTCGATCTCGACGCGCTGGCGGACGATCTCGCGCAAGCCCTCGCCCGTCAGGCCGACGCGCGCGAGTCGTTCGTAGAAGGCCGCCTGCGAGGGAAAGCGTTTGACGAGTTCGTTCGTTGCGCGGTCTACGTCGGCGTCGGAGGGGGTGATGGTCGGCAGTTTCCCGGCCTCCTGCGAGATGAGCCGCTGATCAATGAGGAGGTTGAGGACGCGCTGCAAATCTTCGGAGCGCGGCTGGTCAATCGGCGTGTCCGGCTGCAACGCCAACTGCCAGAGCAAGTCAGTGTAAGTGATCAACTCGCGGTGGTTGATCGTCGCCACCCAACGATCCACGATCTCTTGCGCCGCCACCGGCGGAGTAAGAAGGGTAAAGGGTAAAGGGTAAAGGGCAAGGGAAAGCAACAACGCGCGCGCCGCCTTTGCTAACCTGCTCATTGAAACTCGTCTCTTCTTCATTACCTTTACCCCTTTACCCTTCCCCTTTTCTCTCTCGTCTTAGAACGCTTGCCCGAAGCGGAAGTGCAACTGCGCGCGGCGGAGGCGCACGGTCGCGGGCGGCGACGGGAAGGCTTGCGGCAGTTCAAACTCCGGCGGGTTGACGAGGAAGCCGTAGTCTATGCCGAGCGCGCCGATGGGCGTGCGGAAGCGCAGGCCGAGGCCGACGGTGTGCGCCCACTGGACGCGCAGGTTGCGCATGTTGATGGTGTCGCCGGGGCGTCGGTCGTTGCGTCCGAAGATGTCGCCGATGCGGCGGAAGACGTTGCCGCCGTCGTAGAACGGCACGATCTGGAAAGTCTTCGTCAGGGGCACGCGCGCTTCAAGATTGACGACCGCCATCGCGTTGCCGCCGACGGGCACGGTGAACGGGTTGAGCGTCACGGGGTCGCCGTTCGTGTTGCGGAAGACGCCGCCCGTGCAAAAGGGGACGTTGATCTGGCTGCCCGCGTCCGAACCCGTCGGGCAGACGGCGAGGCGCGGCCCGGCCTCCTCGAAGGCGAAGCCGCGCAGCGTGGTCGAGCCGCCGGTAAAGAACCTCTCGCTAATGGGGAGCGTTTGGTCAACGTCGTCAATCGTGCCGTCGCCGTTGCGGTCGGTCGGGTTGAAGAGACTGGCGACGCCGAGGTTGAGGTTGACGGCGAAGACCGTGCCGCGCACGCGGCTCTGCAAACCGCCGAGCAAGCCCCCGCGCTCGCTGGCGAGAAGCAACGGGTCGGGAGGGCCGCCGAAACGGAAGTAGCGGCGGTAGGTGGCGAGCAACTTGGTGAACGACAAATTGCCGCCGAGTTGTTTGATGGCGACGGCGTAGTCCACGGTCAGGAACTCGCCGCGCGAGGGGTCGAACTGCCGGTCGCGCGTGTCGCGCGCCAAGGTCGCGCCGAAGCGCGAAAGGCGCACGGCCTTGTCGGGTCTGAGGATGGGCGCGACGAGGAGGCTCTGGATGTTGAAGAGGCGCACGTCCTCGTAGTTGTAACGCAGGAAGAGGATGGTGCGCGAGCGCGGCTGGATGACGCGCTGCGTCTCGATGTTGAAGGTGAAGCGGTTGATGGTCGGCTCGCCCGTGCGCATGCCGAACTCGTCAATCGGCCGCCCCTCTTCGTCGAGCCGCTGGACGATGCCGAAGTTGCCGCGATCAATCGTCGAGCGGAAGAAGCGCGTGACGTTGATGTCGCGTTGATACTGCGCCGAGACGGTGAGGGGCGAGAAACGCTGGCGACCGTAGGTGCGGAAGCGCGGGTCGAAGTATTCGAGACGGAAGAGTTGCTGGCGGCGACTGGCGCGCGTGCGCAGTGCGCCCTGCCGTAGTTGGCCGAAGAGGTTGTTGTTGCGTAGCTCGAAGAGTCCGAGCGGCCCGCTGTCGGTCGAGTAGCCGCCGCCGTAGTCCATGCGGCGCGGCTTGAGTTCTTCGAGGTCAATGATCACGTCGCGGCGACGGAAGCCCGCGGCCGTCTCGCCCGCCGCCTCGGTGCGGATGATGACCTGGCGGAAGGCGTTCGTCTCGTAGAGCACGCGCTCGGCTTCGGCGAGACGGTCGGAGCGCAAGACCTCGCCCTCTCTGAGCGGGATGGCTTCGAGGATGGCCTCGCGCTTCGTGCGCATGCGCGCGTCGGGCGTCGTGCCTTCGTTGCCGTTGATGATGATGCGGTTGATGAAGACCTTGCCGCCCTCTGTGACGTTGTAGACGAGTCGCACCTGTTCGTCGTCCCCGCGCTTTGGAAGTTCGACGACATCCACGCGCACCTCTGCGTCAATGTAGCCGTTGCGCGTGTAGAGCGAGCGGACGCGTTCGGCGTCGGCGCGGGCGAGCGTGCGCGCGAACGGCCCGGCGATGATGGTGCAGGGTTCGCTGCGGAAGTTGGCGGCGCGGCACGGCTCGTCGCGCAGGCGTTCGGTCGTGTAAAGCTGGTTGCCGCGAAAGTCCACGCCCGCCACGCGCGTCAAAGGGCCTTCGGTGACGGCGAACGTGATGATCAAATCTTCGCTGTCGAGCGCGACGCCCTGCCGCACCTCGACCGTCGCCTTGCGATAACCGAGGTCGCGCATCCGCGCCTCGACCGTCCGGCGGTCGCGCACCAGCAACTCGCGGCTCGTGTAGCCGCGGCGCGAGCCGAGGAACGGGATGATGCCGAGCAGGCCGCTGGCGGGTTCGGAGCGCAGTTCGGCGGCGAGGTCGTCGTAGGTCAACTTCTCCGTGCCCTCGATGCGAATCTCCGAGAGTTTGAAGCGACGCCCCTGCTCGACCGTGTAGTTGATGTTGACGGTGCGACCGCTCAACTCGCGCGGGTTCAAGTTGTCGCACGCGCCCGCCGCGACGGGCAGGCCGATGATCGGCTGCGCGAGCGGGTCGGACGTGACGACGTTCGGGTTCGCGGGCGACGTGGGAGGCGACGTGGGAGTTACGGCGTTCGGCGTCGTCGCAGCAGGCGGCGCGTTGGATGAATTTGCGTTCGGCGTGACGGCGTTCGGCGTCGCGTTCGTCGCAGGCGTGGCGGCCGCGTTCGGGTCTATGTTCGCGGGCGGCGCGGCGGACGTGTTCGCGTTGGCGGCGGCGACCGCGAGGGCGACAGTCGAGGCGGGCGGCGCGGGGCGATCAACGGCGCAGGTCGAGATCACGTCGGCGAAAAAGTAGCCCTGCTCTTGCAGGTGATTTTTCAGTCGCCGCGCGCCCTCGGTGATGGCCGCTTGATCAATGCTGCCCTCGCGCTGGACGGGTAACAGTTGCTCGCGCTTCTTGTCGCTGACCTCGAAGCCCGTCACTTCGACGTTGACGCGCGGGCCGATGCCGCCCGTCAGGTTAACCGTGATCGTGTTGCGCGCCGAGTCAATGACGGTCTGCGCCTCGCCGAGTTGCGGCGCGAGGAAGCCCTGCGCCATGATCGCGCGGCGGATGCGCCCTAAGTCTTCGCCGAGCGCGGTGCGCGTGAACGGCACACCGGCCGCGAGGCGCAGGTCGGGGCGCACGGTCGCCACGTCGAAGCCCGTGATCTGAATGTTGAAAGCCTCGACGCGCGCCTGCTCGCCGGGGTTGACCGTGTAGGCGACGATTGCGCCCGTGCCAGCCGCGTCGAGCGTGCGCGTGAAGGTCACGTCGGCGCGGAAGTAGCCGCGGTCGCGCAGGTAAATCTGGATGGCGTCAGCCCCGGCGCGCAGGGCTTGATCGGAGACGCGCGCGCCGGGGTCGAGCAGATTGAGACGCGCGCGCAGGTCGTCTGCGGTGACGGGCGCGCCGCCGGTCGGCGTCGTGGCGGCGGCCGTGCCCACGAGGTCGAGCCGCACGTCGGTGACGCGCACCTGCGGCCGGACGAAGAAGCGCAAGGCGATGGGCACGGCCTCGCCGCCCAAGCCCACTGCGGCGCGCGCCTCCGTAGCCTCCACGCGCGCGTTCTCCACGCGCCCCGAATCGAACAACGCCTGCAAAGACTCGCGCACGCGCAACGCCGCGAAGGGCGCGTTCGGCGCGACAGTCAACAGGCGGCGCAACTCGCCCTCGCCCGTCGCGTTGCGCGCCGCGCCCTCGTACACCACCTCCACCGACGCCACCATGCGCCCCTCGTAGCGGCTCAGATCATTCACGCCCTCGGCCGCAACAACGGCAACGGCGGCGGGCGCACCACTCACACGCACACCGCACGTGGCGAGCAAAATAATTATGAGAATGAGACGACGAGAAAGCACCTTGTTTGTCAGTTGTCCCTGCTTGTCAGTAGTCAGTTATCTGTAGTCAGTTGTCCGTGGTCAGTGGTCAGTTGTTTCGCGTGACCCGCCTAGAGTCTTTCACTTTCATCGCGCAAGTTGCCCGAACACAAACAACGGACAACTGACCACGGACAACGGACGTTTTAAAATCTCTTCCTGAAACGAATCTCGAAACTAAAATTGTCGCGCGCCGAGCGCAGCGTGTTGGTCGCGCCCTGTTCGTATTGCGCGATGAACGAGAGCCTGTCCGAGACGCGGTATTCGAGCGCGAGCACCTGGTTCTGATCCGTCGTCACGTTGGTCGAATAGGTCAGGCTCAGGTTGCGGTTGATCTGCCGCCCGACCGTGAGCCGCGCCGTCGGACTCGCGCCGCCCCGCCCCGCGATCAGCGGATCAATCTCGAAGCGGTTGAGGCCGAACAATTTGTCCGTCGCCTTCTGCACGGGGTTGTTGATGAGCGTGTCGGTCAACAAACTCGTCGCCGTGCCGAAGCCGGTCTGCGCGAGCGTCGCGCCGCCCTCTTCGCTGCGGTTCAAGTCGCCCGTCGTGATCAGCGCGACCACGTCCGACTGCGGGAGCGCCGGGTCGCTTCTGACAACGGCGGTCGGCGCGGAGAGCGGCCCCGTCAGGCTGACGATGACGCGGTAGCCTTTGATCTCGGCCTCGGCCTGAATGCTCAGGATGGGGTCAGCCCCGCGGCGCGCGGGCAGGTCTATGAAGGCGCGCGTCAGTTCGTAACGGTCGTTACGGAAGTTGAGCGTGCCGCGCGCGACCGTGATGCGGCCGCCGATGACTGGCTCTTCGACCGAGCCACGCACCTGCAAGTTGACCGAGCCGACGATGTCCGCGAGGTTGTTGCGAACAACGAGCGCGTCGCGCCCTTCGACGCGGAGGTCGAGCCGGAGGTTCGAGGTGAAGCCGCCGCCGTCGCCGCCGTCGCCGCCACCGCTCTCGCTGATGGTGGGATCGCGGCGGCCGTTGATGAAGTCCGCGATTTCGATGTCCTCTGTGTACTCGGCACGGCGCAAGTTGACGACGCCGGAAAGTATCTGCGCCTGCGCGCGGCCTTGCAGCACGAGGTCGGCGTCGGCCGTGGCGCGGATGTCTTCGGGCAGCGGCACGGTGACGTTCTCGGCGCGCACGTTGAAGCGGAAGTCCGTCGGCGAGAAACCGGCGAGCAGTGCGCCGCCCGTGACGCTGACGCGGCCGCCGCCGAGCGTGCCCGTCAGCGAGTCTATCTGCGCGCGGTCGGCCGTGAAGCGCACGCTGCCTTGAACGTTCTGCACGGTGAGGCGTTCGTCCGTGAGGAGCGTGGAGAAGGACGCGCCCGTGAGCGAGGCCGTGCCCGTCAGGCGCGGGTCTTCAAACGTCCCGGCGACGCGCACTTCGAGGTGCGACGTGCCCGCGAAGAAAACGTCGGGCGAGACGCCGTTCAAGACGCGCAAATTGAGATCGCCGACGACGGTAAAATTCTGTCGCCCGCCCGCGCCGAGTGCGGCCGAACCGCCGAAGACGACGTTTGTGCCCGGCCCCGTGAACTGCGTCTTGTCGAAGACGATCTCGTTCGGCGAAAACTGCACGATGAGCGGGTCGGCGGCGGCGAGTTGCACGTCGGCGATCTGCAAGACGAGTTGGGAGAACTGCGCCGTGCCGCGCAGTCCGTTGAAGGAGAAGGCGCGCACGCCCTCCGCGTCTTCGCCGAAGAGTTTGCCGCTCGCCTTGAGCGTGCCGGTTGCGCGCCCCGTCACGCGCACGTTCGAGTTGGGCAGGAGCGTGGCGAAGAGTTGGGTCAAGTCCTGATTCGTGAGGGTGGTTTCAATCGTCGTGTTCAAGTCGTCGTTGCTGAGATCAACGACGGCGTTGACGACTTGCGGCTGGCCGAGGATGCCGGTCGTCAGTTGCAGATTGAACTTCTGATTCTCGGTGCGCCCGACGATGGCGAGCGTGCCCGCGCTCTGCCCGTTGATCAACACGTCGCGCCCCTGTCCGTCAATAGTCACGTCGTAACTGCGCGGGTCGCTGAAGACGCCTTTGGCCGTGGCGGTGAAATCTCCCGTGCCGGAAAGTTGCGGCGACGCGCCGCCCGCCGCGAGTCCGGCGAGCACGCCGAGGTTGACGCCGCGCCCTTCGGCCTGCAAGTCGAACGCCTGCGACTGTGTGTCGAACGTGCCTTTGGCCGTGACGCGCCCGGCGCGGAAACGCGCGTCGAGGTTTTCGAGCGTGACGGTCGTGCCGCTGAAAGTCGCCTTCGCGACGATCTCGTCGAACGGTTCGCCGTTGATACTGCCGGGGCCGGAGCGCACGTCCGCGCTGCCGCTCAGGGCGGAGGGCAGGCCGCGCACGCTGACGCGCCCCGAAGTGGGGCCGACCGTGGCGAGTTGCGAATTGAAACTCGTTTGCTTGTTCGTGGGCAGCGCGGCCAGGAGGCTACCGATGTCAACGCGTTCGAGCGTCGCTTCGAGCGTGCCGTTGTTCGAGCCGTCGAGCGGATAGACGAGCGCGAACTGCGCGTTGCCGCCGTCGGGTTGCACGAGGCGGCCGTCAGGCACGCGCACCTCGGCCGGGGTTGATTCGATGGAGGCGGTGAGCGCGCCGAGGTCACGGTCGTTGACAAGGAGCGTGGCGAGCGCGACGCGGCCGTTGATCGTCGGCGCGTCGAGCGAGCCGCGCACCGTGCCGTCGAAGTCGAGCCGACCGGCGAGGCCGACGCCGTAATCCGTGAGCGTCTCTTCGAGCGCGGGGATCAAGTTGGAAGCGACGAGCACGCGCTGTAGTTCGGCCGCATCGGCGGAGGCGAGTTTGACGTTGAGGTTCGAGTCGCCTTTGAAGGAGAAGTCGCCGGTCGCCGTCAACTCGCTCGCGCCCGTGCGGAGGTTCGCGCGGTCGAGGCGGAACTGACCGCGTTCGGCGCGCACGGCGAGTTCGCCCGTGAGCGGTGTGCGCCCGACCGCGTCGCTGCCCGTCTCGCCCGTGAAGCGCGCGTCGAGCGTGCCGCTCGCGGCCTCAAAGTTTATGCCGGGCATCGTGAGGTTGACCGTGCCCGTCGCCGCGCCCGCAATCGGCACGGCGCGTCCGGTCAGCACCGCGAGGAGTCCGCCCACGTCCAAGCCCTCGAACGCGGCCTCGACGCGCGACGTACCGCCGCGTGCGGTGCTGATCCGCGCGTTGCCGTTGGCGCGGCCGTTCAAGGCTTCGGCGGTGAAATTGTTGAGTTGGATTTCGCTGTTGGTGGCGACCACGTTGCTGCGCGCCGCGCCGAGCGCGATGTCGCCGAGCACGCCGCCGCCGAGACTCAAATCCGCGCTCGCGCGGTAACGCCCCGAAGGTTCGAGCACGAAGGCGGGGCGCGCGAGTCTGACGTTTTCCGCGCGCCCCGCCTGCGCGCCGTTCTTGAAGGCGACCGTGCCGACGTTGATGTCGCCCGAAGACCCCTCGACGCGCCCGCTGTCTTGAATGGAGAGACGCACGCCCGCAATGTTGATCTGGCCGAGCGTCGCGCCCTCGGCCGTGCCGCCGCGCACGACGACGCTACGCGCGAGGATGTTCGTCACGCCGTTCTGCCCCGTCGCCGTGACGCCGCTCGCCGTGACGCCGCCCAAGCGCGCGCCTTTGGCCGTGAGCGCGCCCGCGTTGACGGTCGCCGCCGAGCCTGTGAACTCGCGCCCGTCTTCCGACGCGTTGAAGCGCACGTCCGAGGCTTGCGCGCCCGCGATCTGAACGTCGGGCGTTTTGATGTTGCCCGCCGCGAGGCGCGGGACGTTGCCGTTGATGCGGCCGTCGCGGTATTCGGCGGCGGCGTCGCTCAAGATCAGGTTGGCGATAGAGGTCGCGCCGGAGCGGGCGGCGGCGGCGCGGAGTTCGCCGAGGAAACGGAAGTCGCTGCCCGTGCCGATCACGCCGCCGCGCACCTGTATGAGATTCAAAGTGAAGTTGCCCGCCGTCAGCATCTCGGCCACGGCGCGCCCCTGCGCCTCGTAATTCTCCAACCCCTGTGCCGTGCCGCGCGCCGTCGCGTTCAAACCCTTGAGGCGAATGTTACCGGCGGCGAGCGCGTCCGACTGCACCTGACCGTCAACCTGAAACTTGTCGCCCTCGCCTTCGAGCGTGCCCTCGAACTTGCCCGCGCCGCGCAAGGGGGTCGCCGTCTGGAACGTGTTCGAGATTTGCGTCAGGTCAACGGTCGAGGCGACTTTCATCCGGTAGCGGAGGTTGCGCCAGTCGTCCATCGTGCCTTCGAGACGCGCTTCGGCGACGGGCGATCTGAGCGTTAACTCCTGAATTTCGGCGCGCGTCTGGTTGATGCGCGCGCGGGCTTCGATGTCAATCTTGTCCACGGGCTTGCCGTCGTAAACGAATGTGGAATCGGAGAGCGCGACGTAGACTTTGTTCATGCGGCTCTCGGCGGGCGCGTTCGGGTCGTCCGGCTCGACGGTCGCGCGCAGGTTGCGCGCCTCGCCGGAGATTTCGTGTCGCTCGTCGCCGTAGTGGACGACGCTGTTTCTGAGTTCGATGCGCGCGGTGGAATAGGAGAAGGTGATGCGCTGATTTTCGGCGGGCGGCGGCAGCGTGATGTTGCGGAAGTTGGAACGCCCCTCCGCGTCGAACTTGACCCACGCTTCGAGTCCTTCGATCTGCAACGATTCGAGGTTGATGTTGCGCCGCAGGTTGAGCGCGTAGAGGTCTTCGATGCGGACGGTGGCGAGCACGCGCTCGACGCGGCCGAGTTTCTCGCCCGTCGTCTGATCATAGAGATCGATGCGCTGCATCTCGACCGTGCGCGGCCCGAACTTGGTGTGAAACTCCCCGATCTCGGCGCGGATGTTGTACTCCCTGAGCGTCGAGACGATCTGCTGCGCGATCAAATTATCAACGCGCCCCGTGCGATAGAGTAGGAACGCGAGGACGACGATGAGCACGACGAGCGCGATGATGGCAACGGCCGTGATCGTCGCGTTGCGCCGGTTGACGTAGCGACGCCAGCGGCGACGCTCGGCCGGGGTCGCCGCAACTGGCGGCTCGCCCTCGCCGCCGGACGCGGACGCACCCTCCGCGTCGCTTGCGTCGCTTCGCGGCGGCGGGGGCGCAGTCTTGTCTGTCTCAGGTAATGACCCGGTGGAACGTTCGTCCCTGTCGTCAACAGGCATATGGCATTAGTGACGAGTGACAGGTGACAAGTGACAAGTGACGAGAAAAAGCGGTGAATCGTAAACCGTCAATCGTAAACGTAAGAAAGCAAGTTTTCTCTATTCACGATTGACGATTCACGATTTACTTGCTTCTCTCGTCACTTGTCACTCGTTACTCGTCACTTTTTCATTCCTTGTTTCCTGCGCCGGCGAACCGAGCGGCACGTGGCCGACGACTTCCAACTCGAAGCCTTCGAGCGCGGTCACTTTGGGGGGGTGATTGGTCAACAGCATGATGCGGCGCAGCCCCAGATCGTGCAGGATTTGCGCGCCGACGCCGTAGTCGCGGTTCGCGCCGTAGCCCGTCTCGACGCTCGCCTCCTCAAAGGTCAGCCCGCGTTCGTGCATCAGTGCGTAGGTGCGTAGTTGATGCATGAGGTCGAGGCCGTGCTGGTGCTGTTTCAGATAGAGCACGACGCCGCGCCCCCCGGCGGCGATCTTCTCTAAGGCCGTGTGCAACTGGAAATTCGTGTCGTCCATGAGCGAGCCGAACACGTCGCCCGTGATGTTCGCCGTGTGGACTCTGACCAGCACCGGCTCGTCGGTCTTGACGTCGCCCATCACCATCGCGAGATGCACTTCCGCGCTCATCACGTTCTCGAAGGCGATGGCGTGGAAGCGGCCGTAGACGGTCTTGATCTCGGCCTCGGCGGCGCGGCGCACGAGCGTCTCCTTGCGCATGCGGTAGCGCACGAGGTCGGCCACGGAGATGATCTTCAAATCGTGCTGGCGTGCGAACGCGCGGAGTTCGGGCAGGCGCGCCATCGTGCCGTCGGGGTTCATGATCTCGCAGATGACGCCCGCCGGGTAGAGTCCGGCGATGCGCGCCATGTCAACGCTCGCCTCGGTCTGGCCGGGGCGCACGAGCACGCCGCCCTTGCGCGCGCGCAGCGGGAAGATGTGGCCGGGGCGCGCGAGGTCTGATGGCTTGGTCTTCGGATCAACGGCCGTCAGGATCGTCGTCGCACGGTCGGCGGCGGAGATGCCGGTCGTGACGCCCCTGCGTGCTTCGATTGAGACGGTGAAGGCCGTGCCGAGGAAAGAGGTGTTGTCGGCGACCTGCATCGTGAGGTGGAGTTCGTCGCAGCGTTCTTCCGTCAGAGGCATGCAGATGAGGCCGCGGGCGTGCGTCGCCATGAAGTTGATGATCTCAGGCGTTACCTTTTCGGCGGCGCACACGAGATCGCCCTCGTTCTCGCGGTCTTCGTCGTCCACGATGATGACCATGCGGCCATCGCGGATGTCGGCGGCGGCTTCTTCTATGGAGGAAAAAGGCATCGAAATTCCTATCCGGCAAACTGTGTGATCGGGGGAGTGGTTGTACCGGCGTTCATGTTACCCGAAAGCCGTCGTTTTTGCGACTCACAATTGATTGCAAGCCTGATGCCTCGCGGTAATGCTTGGAAAGTGTGAGAGGAGAGACGCAGGCGCGACCGTTGAGACGCCGCGCGGCCGCGCCACTTGATAGAAAATTCCGGCGGCCTTTTGTCCCGCAGGGACAGTTATTATTTGTCCCGCAGGGACTTCAAGAAAAAACCGCTCCCGCAGTTCTCGCGCTTTTAAGAGTTACTTGTAGCCGATAAGAGTCACTTGTAACCGAGGTCGGCGAGTTTCTCTACGGTCAGTCCCGGCGTCGCGGCGTCGCCCTGCTGCCGCGCGCCGACCGTAAGTATCCGCTCGACGTACTTGGCGATGATGTCGGCTTCTAAGTTCACGGCGTCACCGGGTCGCAGGTGCGAGAGGTTCGTCACCGCCCACGTCTTCGGGATGACGGCGATCTCGAAATAGTCTTCGGCGAGCGCGGCCACCGTCAGGCTGATGCCCTCGACCGTGACCGACCCTTTGAAGACCAGATAGCGCGCGAGTTCCGGCGGGTGGCCGATGCGAATTGTCCAAGAGCCGCCGTGCTCTTCGGCCGAGAGGAAACGCCCGCGCCCGTCAACGTGCCCCTGCACGATGTGGCCGCCGAGCCTTGTGGCGGGCGTCACGGCGCGCTCAAGGTTGACTGGCGATCCGGCGCGCAGACTCCCCAGAGTCGAACGCTGCAAAGTCTCGCGCGAGCCGTCGGCCGCGAAGCTGTCGCGCCCGACTTCGAGCGCGGTCAGGCACACGCCGTTGACCGAGATGGAATCGCCCTCTTGCGTCCCTTCGGTGACCACCCGCGCCTCGACCGTCATCCGCACGCCCTCGCCGCGCCGCTCAACTGCGCGCACGCGTCCCAACTCTTCGATGATGCCTGTGAACATTAAAACTATTAGCTTTCTGTTTTTGCTTCTGCCAAACCTCTCTGGACTCTAGCTGGCAGAACAAATAAAAATTGTCCAAGTGCCATTGCGAAGTCTACACATTTTCGTGCGTCGGCGGCATCGGGTAGAGTGGCATTTTCGTCTGCGTGTCTTTGGTCGTTAGCGTCGAGTCTAACTTGATGCGCCCATGTTGCCATGTCACTTGTTATAAGATGGTCTTCCGCCGCTCTGTTGATTCTGCTGTGTAAGCTACCGTCTTTGTAGCCCTTCGCCTTAAGCATGGCGTCAACAGAGGATGCGGCGAGCATTACTGCGCCCGCTGGAGCATGCATACTATTCAGGGCTTGTTCTAAATAACTTTTGGCCGTTACAGGTAGTGAGTCATCTACTTCAACTTGTGAAGGGTATATCTCCGAAACCAGCCCTCCGGCCGTGGGTGATGACGCTGTAACAATGCCGCCGCATCTTGAGCATTTATAAATTATCCAGTAACGATGACCTTCAAACTTGTAATCTTTGGTTTCGATAACCGGCATCACCATACTCAGGTTTGGCCGATCAACGTTACAATGTGGGCATCTGGAAATATCCAAATTTTGTTGTAGAGTAGTCATATTAAATATCATCCCCCTCGCTCTCAAGATTATTGTTAATTCCTAATATACGCTCCTGAATAACTTGTTTCATGCGCGCGAAGACCTGTTCGACGGAGAGTTCGGTGGTGTCTATGACCACGGCGTCTTCGGCGATGGCGAGCGGCGAGTCGGCGCGCGTGGAGTCGCGCGCGTCGCGCGTGTTGATGTCGGCGAGGGTGTCTTGAAAAGTCAGGTCGGGCGCGCGCGCGTGGTCTTCGTCGAAGCGACGCTTGGCGCGTTCTTCGGGAACGGCGGTGAGGAAGAATTTCACGTCCGCCGCGGGGAAGACGACCGTGCCGATGTCGCGCCCGTCGAGAACTACGCCGCGCCCGCGCGCACCCATCTCGCGCTGGCGGCGCACGAGGTCGCGGCGCACGGCGGGGATCGCCGAGATGACGGAAGAGAGACGCGTGATCTGCTCCGTGCGAATCTCCGCGGACACGTCGCGCCCTTCGAGCGTGACACGCAGACTGTCCGGGTCGCCCGCGAGTTCGATCTCTGCGCGGGCGGCGACGCGCGCCACTTCGTCGGCGTCCGTGGCGTTCACGTTCGACGCGACGACGGCGAGCGCGACGGCGCGGTACATCGCGCCCGTGTCCACGTAGAGCAAGCCGAGTTCGCGCGCGAGCCTGCGCCCCAGCGTGGACTTGCCCGCGCCCGAAGGCCCGTCAATGGCGATGATCAAAGGTTTCATAAAGGGCTGTCAGTGGTCAGTTGTCCGTGGTCAGTTGTCCGTTGTTCTTTGTGCTCTTTGAGTCATTCAATCTTCGGTAGCGTAAATGTCAACCACATGCAACTGACAACAGACCACCGACAACAGACAACACCTCGCGCAACACGTCGCCGAGGGCTTTGATGGCGGCGTCTATGTCGGCCGTTGACACGTCGTAGTGCGTGACCATGCGGATGGACGTGCCGAAGCCGGAGGC
>JAUZFQ010000239.1 GCA_030838445.1 Pyrinomonadaceae bacterium
CGGCAGGACGACCGCCGCGTCTTCAACTTCGACGAGCGGACGCCCGTGCGTCGTCCCGTCAAACTCCCCGACCATGACGATGCGACCCCCGCGGACGTGGATCGCCGCGGGCGCGCACCCGGCGGGAACGACGACGCGGCGGGCGCGGATCACGAACTCGGATTCGTACTTATGCGCTGTCAGATTTGCCACCGTCAATCTTGAGAGTTGATAAAAAATCGGCCAACAAATTCGCAGCGACGCGCGCGCGATACTCCGCCGTCGAGCGCATGTCGTCAATCGGCACGATCTCCTGCACGAGCGACGCGCAGGCGGCCTTGATCGTCGCCTCGTCGGGCGTCTGGTCGCGCAGCACGTCCTCCGTCCGCGCGCAGCGCACGACCGTGGGCGCGACGCTGCCGAGTCCGATGCGCGCGTCCTTGATGCGCCCGTCGGTTGCGAGGCGCGCGCCCGCGGCGAAGCAGATTTTCGAGATGGCCTGCGCCTTGCGCGTGCCGACCTTGCGATAGTAAGTCCGCAAGTCGCCCGTCGTGCGCGGCAGCCGGATGCTACGCAAGAGTTCGTCCGGTCGCATATCCATCTGCTTGTAGCCGGTGTGAAAAGTATCATACGGCACATGACGTGTGCCGCTCGCCGAGACGAGTTCGAGTTCGGCGTCGTAGACGAGCAGGGCGGGCGGCGAGTCGGCGGCGGGCGAGGCGTTGACGACGTTGCCGCCAAGCGTGCCGCGGTTCTGGATGGCGATGCCGCCCGTCTCGCGTGCCGCCGCGCAGAGGAGCGGAAACTCGCGCCGCACGTCCGCGTCGCGTTGAATCTCCGTGTAAGACGTGAGCGCGCCGAGCACGACGTGATCAGGCGTGACCTCGATGCCGCGCAACTCCGGCAGGTGTCGGATGCTCAAAAAATTCTTGTGCTTGAGCGCGCCGAACTCAAGCAGCACCATCAAGTCCGTACCGCCCGCGAAGGCGCGCCACACGCCCGGCTCGCGCGCGAGCACGTCGAGCGCGTCGGCCAGAGTCTTCGGCGCGCGCAAGTGATAGTCGGGCAAGTAGGCTCTCACGCTTTGACTCCCGCACGTTCGCAGGCGCGCACCACGGCGTCGAAGATTTTCATGTAGCCGGTGCAGCGGCAGAGATTCCCGGCGAGGCCGTGGCGGATGTCGGCGTCGGTCGGCTGCGGGGTGTGTGCAAGCAGACTCACGGCGGCCAAGACCATCCCCGGCGTGCAGATGCCGCACTGCGCGCCGCCGCATTCGATGAACGCCTGCTGGACGGCGTGAAGCTCTGCGCCAGCGGCGACGCCCTCAATCGTTTTGATCTCCGCGCCTTCGACTTGCAGCACGGGCACGAGACAACTGTTGACGAGTTCGCCGTCAATCAACACGGAGCACGCGCCGCACTCGCCCTCGCCGCAACCCTCCTTCGTGCCGGTCAAATGTAAATCTTCGCGCAGCACGTCCAGCAGACGCGCCATCGGCCGTACGCGCAACGTGTGCGTCGCGCCGTTCACCGTGCAACGCACGTCAACTTTGATTGCGCCGTCACTCATAGTTGACTCCCGACGCGGGCGGAAAAGTCTCACGCAAAGGCGCAAAGGCGCGAAGGGAGACGGAAGACAAGCGCGTCATTCTTGTGTGGCCTTCCTTTGCGTCTTTGCGCCTTTGCGTGAGATTCATTCTCTTGCTGTTCATGCTTTCTCGTTCAACCCCCGCATCAACGCTTCGGGCATCAGCGGGACGTGCGTGAAGCGGACGCCCGTCGCCTGTTCGATGGCGTTCAGGATGGCGGGCGCGCCGCCGTCCATCGGCAGTTCGCCGATCCCCTTCGCGCCGCCCGCCGGGCCGTACTGATAGGGCTGCTCCTCGAAGTGGACGCGGATCGGCGGCAGGTCGGCCGAGGTCGGCATGACGTAGTTGGTCATCTGGTTATTGATCATGCGCCCGTCTTGCCACACCACGTTCTCGTAGAGCGTGAAGCCGATGGCCTGCGCCACGCCGCCCTCGATCTGCCCGGCGGCAAGGACGGGATGGACGACTTTGCCCACCTCCTGCACCGCGACGAAATCGTCAACGCGCGTCTCATACGTCAGCGTGTCAACCGTCACTTCCGCCACGTAGACCGCCCACGCGTAAGCCCCGTAAGCGTCGCCCTGATACTTCTCGTCGTCCCAATGCACGCCCGGCGGCGGCTTGTACTGGCTGAACGACTTCAAAGCCCCGTAGCGTTCGACGTACCGGCGACACGCCTCGCGCCATTCGTCCTGCGTGTATTCGTCGGTTAACAGCCCCGCGCCCTGCAACGTCTGGCGCAGGCCGACGGCGGCCGACTCGACGAGTTTGCCGACGATCATGCAGGTGCGCGAGGCGACCGTCGGGCCGCTGTCTGGGACGTTGCCCGTGTCGGGTTGCGCCATCTCAACCAGATCATAATCGAGTCCAAGCGCGTTCGACGCGAGCTGCGCGAAGATGGTGTTCGTGCCCTGCCCGATCTCCGTGCTCGCGGCGAGGACGCGCACGCGCCCCTCCGCGTCGGCCTCCGCGCCGACGATTGATTTCAGATAGTCTTCGCCAGAACCCGTGAAGCCCGCGCCGTGCATGAACGAGGCGAAGCCGATGCCGCGCTTCTGCGTGCTGTTGTTCTCCGCGTTCTCGCGCGCGAAGCGTTCGCGCTTGGCCTCGTAGTCCGTCAACTCGAAGGCGCGGTCGAGCAAGCCCGCCATGTCCACCGGCTCGCGGATCACCTGCCCGGTCGCCGTCGTCTCGCCCTCGCGGATGAAGTTGCGGCGGCGAAACTCCGCGGGCGAAAGACCGACCGCCCCGGCCACCTTGTCCAACTGCCGCTCCAAAGCGAAGATTGACTGCGGCGCGCCGAAGCCGCGGAACGCCCCGTGCGGCGGCACGTTCGTCGCCACGGCGCGACTGCGGACGCGTACGTTCGGGCACGTGTACGGCCCCGCCGCGTGGATCGTGCCGCGCGACAGCACCACGGCCGAGAGCGTCGCGTATGCCCCGCCGTCAACGACGAACTCGATGTCCATCGCGACCAGCTTCCCTTCGCGCGTGACGGCCGTGCGATGTCGCGTCAGCGACGGGTGTCGCTTCGTCGTGGCGACCATGTCTTCCGCGCGGTCGTAAATGATCTTCACCGGCCGCCCGCCCGCCTTCCAGGACAGCAGCGCGGCGTGCCCGCCGATCATCGAAGGATATTCTTCCTTCCCGCCGAAGCCGCCGCCCGTCTCACACTGCACGACGCGCACTCGTTCCGGCGGCAGCGCGAACAACTTCAACAGAGCCTTGTGGACGTAATAAGGGCACTGCATCGAACCCCACACCGTGACGCCCTCCGCAGCGTTCGCCACGGCGATGACGCCGTTCGTCTCGATGTACAACTGCTCCTGCGCGCCCGTCGAGTATTCGCCTTCGACGATCAAGAGGTCTGGTTGCGTCCACACCTCGTCCACGTTCCCCTTGTCCACGAGGTACGACTTGAACACGTTGTCCTCGCCCCAGACGATCTCTTTCCCGGCGAGCGATTCTTCGAGCGTGAAGACGGCCGGGAGCGGTTCGATGTCAACCGTGACGGCACGGCGCGCGCGTTCGAGCAGGTGCTTGTCTTCGTGCGCGAGCAACAAGACCGGCTCTTCCGCATGGTTGACGAACTCCGCGGCGAGATAAGGTTGATCCAGAAGGATGAGCGCGACGGCGTTCTCGCCCGGAATGTCCTTCGCCGTCACGACGACGAACTCGTCCCACGGGATGCCCTCACCGAACGTCACGGCGCGGATGCGCCCGCGCGCGACGGGCGAGCGCACGGTCGTGCCGTAGAGCATACCCGGCATGCTCAGGTCGTCAACATAGCGCGCCGCGCCTGTGACCTTGCTGCGCCCCTCTTTGCGCGGGACGGGTTTTCCGACGATCTCCGTTTGCATGTTTCGTATTTGCGGCATCTCTGACCGAAGAGTTGCGCTATTCTGCTTGCGCCGCCCCCTCATGTCAATCGCCGCGCTCAACTCGCGATGCTATGCGCGCGGCGGCCGACTCCCGGACGTTAGCGGCTTGTTCTTTTGTGATAGTATTTGCCCGAGGTGTCGGAGACTATGAGTTCACTGAAAATTATTATTGAAAAGCACCCTGACGGTTATGTCGCATACCCTTTAGGTCTCAAAGGCGTCG
The DNA here is from genome assembly GCA_030838445.1 of Pyrinomonadaceae bacterium. GTDB lineage: Bacteria > Acidobacteriota > Blastocatellia > Pyrinomonadales > Pyrinomonadaceae > JAIVJZ01. The sequence continues at coordinate 4,172 of JAUZFQ010000239.1, forward strand.
TCGTCGGCGAAGGTGATAGTTACGAGGAAGCGTTGGCCGATGTCGAATCGGCCATCCGGTTTCACGTGGAGACCTTCGGGGGGGATGTCTTAGAGAGCGAATCTCCCGTGCTGGAAGTCTTTGTGGCGGAATCGAGAGTAGCGGCTTAGTGAATAAGTTCCCCAGCGATGCGCCGAAAAACAGGGTGGTCAAGGCACTCGGCGTGCTCGGCTTCAGGGTGGTGCGAGAGCGAGAACACATTGC
>JAUZFQ010000266.1 GCA_030838445.1 Pyrinomonadaceae bacterium
TTTGTTTTGTCATCTGAACCCGTAAGTTTGCAGGGGATGCTGTGGTGGGCTAAGTATTCAGATGACCTGATGAATCTCAGAGAATCTGCGAACGAGTGAGCGAGGCTCGGTTCGTCAACACTATACAGTTGCGGAATAGGCTTGCATAGAAGATTCGTTCCTCACGCGGGGCGTATTGGACGCTTTGACCGAAGTGGGACGACGTTAATGTTAGCGGGAATGATTTGATAACCTACCTTGAAGACCCACGAGGGGGCGCATCAGTAGGGTTTTAGAGATTAAATAGTGTGCCTCTAGTGTGCCAAATTACCGAGTGAGAGAGATTACACGCATAACAAGAAGGGCGCTCACGATTATCGTAAGCGCCCTTCTCGGTGAACTGTTGGGATTGGCCTGTGTGCCGCTTTTGTTTCAGCGGCCGAACGGACGGAAACCCTACCAATTCAAGTTTTCTGTCCGGAGGTCAGGCCGCAGCCACCTCACTGTGATAAGAACTCATATACGTTTTTTGATCACCTCCTTTCCAGTGTTGAGGCGAATATACAAAATCAATAACTTGTGCGTCAACAATTATTTTTGCCCGTTCGCTTGCGGCAAAACTTCAAGCCCCGCGACGAAATGCGAGCCGCCCGCCGACGTAGACCGCGTGCGCGTGTTCGACGCCGAAGAAGTAGGCCAGCTCGCGGTAATCCGCGCAGTCGTGGAGACAAAAGTCGGCGCGCTTGCCCACTTCAAGCGTCCCCACATCGTCGCCGCGGCCGAGACTGTAGGCGGCGTTGACGGTGGCCGCAGTGATGCCTTCGGCGGGCGTCATACGCATGTGCGTGGAGGCGAGCGAGAGGACGAGCGGCATCGAAGGCGTGGGCGACGAGCCGGGGTTGAAGTCGGTCGCGAGGACGACGGCCAGCCCCGCCTCGATCATCGCGCGCGCCGCCGGGTAGCGCGTCGAGCCGAGCGCGTAGACCGACCCCGGCAGCAACACCGGCTGCACCCCGGCCGACCGCAACGCGCTGATGCCCGCCGCGTCCGTGTGTTCGAGATGATCGGCCGTCGCCGCGCTGAGTTCCGCGGCGAGTTGCGCGCCGCCGGAGAGCGAGAGTTGATCCGCATGCAGGCGCAAGCCGAGTCCCGCAGAGCGCGCGGCTGAAAGGATGCGACGCGATTCGTCCACGTCGAACACGCGCCCCTCGCAGAACACGTCGCAGAACTCCGCCAGTCGCTCCTCCGCCACGCGCGGCAACATCTCGTTGATGACTAACTCGACGTAATCGGCGCGGCGCGCGCGGTACTCGTCCGGCACTTCGTGCGCGCCGAGAAACGTCGGCACGTATTGCAGCGGCGTCTCCGCATCCAGACGACGCACGGCGCGCAGCATCTTCAACTCGTCCTCGACCGACAGCCCGTAACCCGACTTCGCCTCGACGGTCGTCGTGCCCCCGCGTAGAAACCAACGCGCGTAACGCTTCGACGCGGCGACCAACTCGTCCTCCGTGGCCGCGCGCGTCGCGCGCACGCTCGCGCGGATGCCGCCGCCCGCCTCGGCGATCTCTTGATAGGTCGCGCCCGCCGCGCGCTGCTCAAACTCGCCCGCACGCGTCCCCGCAAAAACCGGGTGCGCGTGCGCGTCCACGAAGCCCGGCAGGCAGACGCGACGCCCCGCGTCCAACACCTCGCAATCGCCCGCGCCGGCGAGACGCTCGATCTCGTCGCGCGCGCCCACCGCCGCGATGCGCCCGTCACGGCCTACGAGCATCGCCCCGCCTTCGACGATAGAGAGTTCGCGCATCTCCGTCCCCACGCGCGGACGCGCCGCCCCCCGCAGCGTGACGAGTTGTGAACAGTTGACGACGGCGAGCATAGAGGGTTTCAAGTTGCAGGTTTCAAAACAAAGGTTTCAAGTTTCAGGTTTCAAGTTTGAGATTTCAAATAAGAGGTTTCAAGGTTCAGGTTTCAAGTTTCAAGTTTCAAGACCGAAGAACTTTCAGTCCTGAAACTTGAAACCTGAAACTTGAAACCTACTTCATGTAGCGTTCGAGGAAGTCTACGATCTTGGGGTAGACGACGAGGCGGTTGTTGAGTTTGACGAAGCCGTGCCCTTCGTCGTCGAAGAGTGTGTATTCGACGGGCGCGTTGCGGTCGCGCAAAGCTCTGACGATCTGCTCGGACTCGGTGTAGGGGACGCGCGGATCGTTCTTGCCTTGAAAGACGAGGAGCGGGGCTTTGATGCGGCCGACTTTGTAGATGGGCGAGACGGAGCGCAGGAATTCGAGATCGCCCGCGAGCGTGCCGTACTCGCGTTCGCGCTGGCGGCGTCGGTAGCCGGAGGTGTTGCGGAGGTTGGTCTCGAAGTTGGAGATGCCGTACATCTCGATGGCGGCCGCCCATAGTTCGGGGTAGAGCGTGATGGCGGCGAGCGTCATGTAGCCGCCGTAAGAGCCGCCCATCACGGCGATGCGGCGCGCGTCCGCGCCGCCGCTCGTCTTCAACCATTCGACGGCGGCGGCCAAATCTCGCACGGAGTCTTCGCGCAGTTTCACGTCGTCGAGGTGCGTGTAGGTCTTGCCGTAGCCGGTCGAGCCGCGCACGTTCGGCGCGAGCACGGCGTAGCCGCGCGAGAGGAAGTATTGATAAGTCGGGTTGAAGGCGGGTCGCTCCTGTCCTTCGGGGCCGCCGTGGACGCTGACGATGACGGGCAGGGGATGATCCGCGCCGTTAATTTGAATGTTGGACGGCCGGTAGTACCAAGCCGGAATCTCGCGCCCGTCGAAGGTCTTGTAACGGACGAGTTGCGGCTCGACGAATGAGCTTTGCGGAATCCCTGCGCGCGAGGCGCGCGTGACCTGTTCGAGTTTGCGCGTCTTGAGATCGTAGAGCCACACGTCGGAGTTGTGGCGCGCGGAGGCGAAGGTGAAGGCGAGTTTGCGCCCGTCGCGCGAGAAGTCGAGGCCGCCCACAACGCCCTTGCCCGGCAGCGCGACGGGCGTGTCGCGGCCGACGCCGACACCCGCATCCGTCAAGCGACGCAGGTAGAGTTCGCTGAAGCCCTCGCGGTTGAGCGCGTAGGCGAGGAGGCGTCCGTCGGCGGACATCTCGCTCGCGTCGGTGTCCCACGCGGCGTTCGTCGCGGGTTCGAGTTTGCGCGTCTGCAAATCCATGCGCGCGAGCGACTGCCATTCGCCGGAGGCGTTCGTGCTGAGGATGAGCGCGCGGTTGTCGCGCGTGAAATGAACGTCGCCGTAGCTCGTCGCGCCATCGTGTGGGGTGAGGTGCGTGACGCCCTTCGTCGCCAGTTCGACGAGGTAGAGATCGTTGTCGAGGCTGAGCGTGTCGCTCGCGCGCGAGACGACGATGAAACGACCGTCCGAAGACCACGCGACCGCAGCGTTCGAGCCGTCCTGTTGATAGACGAGCGACTCCTGCCCGCTCGCCACATCCATCACATAGACGTCGAAAAAGTTCGGGTTGCGTTGGTTCGAGGCATAGCTGATGCGCCGTGCGTCCGCAGACCACGCGCCGAAGTTGTAGCGGACTTTGGGCGCGTCGGTGAGTTGGCGCACGCGCGCGCCGTCGGTGCTCATCCAGTAGAGTTGCGCGTTCTCGTCGCCGCCACGCGCCTTGCCGAACAGCAGCCCCGCGCCGTCGGGCGACCAGCGAACGAAGTCCACGCGATCCGTGTAGAAGGTGAGTTGCTCCGGCCAGCCGCCCGCCGCCGCGACGCTCCACACCTGCGGCGTCCCCGTCACGTTCAAGAGGAACGCCACGCGTTCGCCCGCGGGCGAGAGCGCGGGTGACGCGGCCGCGCGGATGTTCAGGTAACGCTCGATGGGAAAGCCTTCGCCCGCGCGCAACAGACGCGCGACCTGTTCGCGCGTGTTGCCGCGGGGCAGTCCGCTCACCGTCTGCGCGAACGCGGCGGGCGCAAGGGCGAGCGCGAGGCAGAGCGCGACGGCCGCGCGCGTGAATGTCGAATCGAGTCGCATCGAGAATCAGTCTCCCCGTTTTGAACTTAGCCGGCCGAGGTCGTGGTGTCTTGCACGATGCGCCAACCGGCGTTGGTGCGGCGGAAGATGAGCGCGAAGCGGCCGTGCGGCTTGTCTTTCGCGCGCGTCAGTTCCCAGCGTCCCGTGGCGGAGGCGTAGAACTCGCTGAGCGGTTTGATGTCGAGTTCGCTGAAGGCGAGCGTGCCCATCTTCTCCGGCGTGTCGTAGGCTTTCTTGTAGCGGTCGGTCACGGTCTGCCAGCCGCGCGTGACGGCGTCGCCGGAGATCAAAGTCGTCGTCTCGGCGCGCTCGTAGCCGTCCATGTAGCCCTCCACGTCGCCGCGATTCCAAGCCGCCGCCTGCGCGTCGAGCACCGCGCGGATCGCCTTCTCGTTCTCCGCCTGCCCCTGCTCCGTCGCGCCCGGACGAGTAGCACAGGCGAACTGCGTCGAGACGATGACGACGGCGGCCAGAGCCATCGCCAGACGGACTAACCGCGCGGGTCGTAGTTTGATGTTCATGTCAGGTACGTTCACTTTCACGGAAGGGATGCGCGAGCTTCTTGGAACTATACTCGCACGCGCGCTCACGTTTCAACGCGAGGGCTTCGGCGAGCTGATCTCGCGCCAGAACTCGCCGATGGAGCGCGCTTCGGGGGCGACGCGTTCCATCAGATACCCGGCCGCGATAAAGAGCGCGACCGAGAGCATGGCGGGCAGCAGCGTGCGGCGCACGCAGGAGCGCAGCCAGTGGCGCGGCTCGACGCCCTTCAAACGTTTGTACAAGCCCGCGAGCAAGAGCGCGTCAACCAGAATCTCTGCGAGGAAGACGGGCGCGACGTAGACGACGTAGAACATCAGGAACAGCACGCCCGCGATGGCCGCGATGGGGATGATGATCCAGAAGCAGCCGTCGTCCAAATCCAGATCGACGCTCGGCATGCTGTCGAGCAGCGACGAGCCGCCACCGCCCGACACGCCCCCGCCAGACACGTTGCCGATGCCGGACACATTGCCGACGGATGCGCCGCCACCGCCGCTTATGTCTGCGACCGGCACGCCGCCGCTTAAGTCGCCGCCCGTCCAAGCGCCGCCCGCGCCGCCGCCGCCGAAGTCTCCGCCGCCGCCGAAAGTGGCCGCCCTCACGGCGTCGCCGCCCGCGTCGAAAAAGTTTGGAACGGCGTCGCCGAAGTCGAGCCAGTCTGAGCCGTCTCCCCTGCCCCGCCTGCGTTGAAGCGTGAGCCAGAGGCGCAAGAGGAGCAGGAAGACGCAGTAGGCCAGAAGCACCGCGAGCGGATAGCGCACGGACATTTGCGTGAGGCCGAGACGCAAGAGCGCGGCCGAGACGAGAAAACCGGACGCGCCCGTCAGCGCGAGTAGAAACGAGACGAGCAGACGCGGCCGCCCGCCGCGCAAGAGCTTGCGCCGCACGCGTTCAATCGCGCGCTGGCGTCCGTCCTGCTCCACAACGCTCTCCGACTTTTGTTGTCGCCGCGGTTTAGTCATCAACTTTTCCGACTACAGCAATCAGCCACTTCCACATCGCCACAGTGCATCAACCCTCGACGCGCGACTCCAACCACGCGCGCACGTCTTCGCGCATGGCGGGCGTTAGTTCGTGTGCCGCGTCGTAGCTTCTGAACTCGACATCGCGCGCCCGCCGCGACAGTTGCGCCGCGTAGTCGGCGACGCGCGCGGGCGGGTAGTGTTCGTCGCGCGCGCCCGCCAGATGCAGCACGGCCGCTTCGGTGTTTTGGTATTGCGCGCCCGTCTCCCAATCGCCGGGCATCCCGCCGCAGATGCCGACCACGCCGCGCAACCTGTCGGCGTGCGTGAAGGCGAAGCGGTAGTTGAGCGCGCACGTCTGCGAGAAGCCGAGGAGGAAGACGTGCGACGGATCGGCGACGCCCTCGCCCGCCAGTTCGTCAATCAAATCGAGCAGCGCCCGGTGGTGGACGGCGACGGAATCTTCGGCGTGAAAGTTGGTGAGCCAGCCGAAGCCGTAACGCAACTCGCCGCCCTTCTCTTTCGGCTCTTTCAAATGCTGATGGACGCCCTGCAACGCGGCGACGGCGACGCCTTCGGGCGCGATGTGCCGCGCCTCGCGCATCATCCAACTTTTGTTGCTGGCGTAGCCGTGCAGCGCGATGAGCAGCGGCGAAGGCGCATCACCCGCGCGCCGCAGGTCGTAATAAAGTTTGACGCGCGCGTCGAGCGTGCGTTCGTCGGTTTCAGGTGTCGGCATCATACCTAATTCAAATAACCGCCCGGCTCATTCTCTGTTAGTTCCGGCGGGGCGTCGTCGGGCGCGGTTGTCTCCTCTTCGAGACTCCACACTTCGTAGAGTTCGGGCGGCGTCTCGGTGACGAAGCGCGAGGGGCGTTGGACGATTGCTTGGCGATTGTAGTCCGTCGTCATCAGCGGGTAAGTGATGTAGAGCTGATCGCGCGCGCGCGTGAGGGCGACGTACCAGAGGCGGCGTTCCTCTTCCTCGCCTTCGGCGTCGCGCAGGGAACGTGGCGAGGGAAACTTGCCGTCGGCCGCCCAGATGATGAAGACCGCGCGCCACTCCAAACCCTTCGCCTGATGGACGGAGGTGAGCGCGATCAACTCGTCTTCGTCCGCGCCCATCACGACCTCTTCGCCCGCGACGGGTTGGGGCGCGCCGTAGCGTTCGGTGGCGAGCAGCGCGAGTTCGGCGAGGAACTCTTCGGTCGAGTTGTAGCGCGTGCTGTAGTGCGCGAGTTGGCGCAAATCTTCGAGTCGCGTCTCGGCGTTCTCGAAGTTGGCGGCGAGGTGCGCCTCGTAGCCGCGCGCGAGTATGAGTTCGATCTGCTTGGCGGGGTTCGCGCGCGTCTCTTGCGAGACGAGGCCGTCGAGCAAAGCGCGAAACTCCGCCCAACTGTTTCCGCGTCGCGCGGCGGCCGAGTCTGCCCCGCCGTGTAAGACCATCGCCAGCGGATCGGGCGCGTAGGCGATCTGCTCCCAGATGCGATTCGCAGTCGCCGCGCCGACGTTCGGGATGAGACGCAGCACACGCTTCCAAGCGAGTTCGTCGCGCGGGTTGGCGACGAGACGGAGATAGCTGATCACGTCCTTGATGTGCGCCTGCTCGAAGAAGCGCACGCCGCTACGAATCTGGTAGGGGATGCCGCGCCGCGTGAGTTCGAGTTGCAGTTCGAGCGAGTGGTAGTGAGAACGATAGAGGACGGCCATCTCTTTCAAGGGCACGCCCTCGTCGCGCAGTTCGAGGATGCGCGCGGCGACGAAGGCGGCTTGCTGGTCGGCGTCGTGACAGGGGACGAGCGCGGGCGAGAGGCCGAGCGAGGGGCGCACGGCGCGCAGGATTTTCGGAAACTGTTTGCGGTTCGAGGCGATGGAGACGTTGGCGAGGGCGAGTATTTCGGGCGTCGAGCGGTAGTTGGTTTCGAGCCGCAGTTGGCGCGCTTCGGGGTAGCGCGTGGGAAACTCGTAGAGGTTCGTCCACTCCGCGCCGCGCCACGCGAAGATGCTCTGCGCGTCGTCGCCGACGACCATCACGTTCTTGTGCTTGACTGCCAGCAGGTCAACGATCTCGGCCTGCAACTTGTTCGTGTCCTGATACTCGTCAACGAGGATGTGCTCGAACTGCTCGGCGTAGAGTCGCGCGATCTCCTGCTTCTCCATGAGCAGGCGTTTCCAGTTGAGCAGGAGGTCGTCGTAGTCCATCACGTTGCGGGCGCGCTTGCGCTCCATGAAGATCGCGTCCACGCGCATGATGGCCTGCGTCAGAGGCTCGAAGTGCGGGTAGTTGCGCGCCACCACGTCGGCGATGGGGCGGTCGGTGTTGTTGGCGAAACTGATGATGTCTTGCAGGACTTCGGCCTTCGGGAAGCGGCGCGCTTTCGTGTCGATGCCCGCCTCGTCCACGCACACGTTGAGAAAGTCGCGCGCGTCCTCGCTATCGAGGATGGTGTAGTTCTCCGTGTACTCAAGCGCGGCGGCGTGGCGGCGCAAGACCATGTTGGCGATGCGATGGAACGTGCCGCCCCACACGCGCCGCCACGCGTTCGACGTGCCGCCCGTCAACTCTTCGACGCGCCGGAGCATCTCGCGCGCCGCGCGGTTCGTAAACGTGGCGAGCATGATGCGCGAAGGCGAGACGCCCTGCTCGACGAGGTAGGCGACGCGGTAGGTGATGGCGCGCGTCTTCCCAGACCCCGCGCCCGCGATGACGAGCGTCGCGCCCGCCGGGGCAGTCGCCACGGCGAACTGCTCCTCGTTCAATTCCTCGCGGTAGCGCGCCAGCCTCTCGGGCACGGCCGCGCCCGCCGGTCGTTTGATGACGTAACGCTTCATATCAAATGCGGAATGCGGAATGGGGATTGCGGATTCAAAACAACGCAACGGCTCGGACACTTTCAATCCGCAATCCGAAATCCGCATTCCGCAATCGCAAGGCTTATAGCATGTCCGCTCGCCCGCGCGAAAATATACGCGGCGAGGGTGGTCGCCCTGGCAGGCGCGTAGCCCACGCCGCGCGCCCGAACCTCTTCTGTAAAATTGCGCCGCGTGTTAAACTGCGCCACCGAATTCCCTTCGGAGGGCGCACGCCGCTGCGCCACTTTCAGGCACGAGATAAATATCTCAGGTCGCCGCCAATCTTGAGGACTAATCCGATGAGACAGATCATGCTTCGCACACTCGCCACGTCGTTCATCTGCGCGTTCGTCTTGACCCTCGCGTCGAGCCAAACGGCGCAGGCGCAGACTGCCTGTGCGCCGACGACGACCCGCCAGATGCAGTGGTATCCGGGCGACGGCAGCCCCGCCGACATCGTGGAGAACATTGACGGCGCGCTCAAGAACGGCACGGCCTACGCCCCCGGCATGGTCGGTCAGGCGTTCAGCCTCGACGGCGTGAACGACTACGTGGACATCAACTTCATGCCCTTGCCCAGCCCTTACAACGTGCTCTCGGTCGAGACGTGGATCAAGCCCGCGAACGTCCTGAGCGGCCGCATCGCCGACAAGGCCACGCCGGGCGGCACTGACGGCTTCCTGCTCGAACTCTCCGGCGGCCACCTGCGCGCGGCCTTCGGGGCTAACTCCGCGACCAGCAGCGCGTCCATCACGGCCGACACCTACACGCACGTCGCCGCCGTCTACGACGGCGCGAACGTCCGTCTCTACATCAACGGCACGCTCGACAGCACGACGCCCGCCACCACACCCGGCGCGGCTCCGGTCGGCTCGCAAAACCTGTTCGTCGGCGCGGGTCATTCGCCCGCGAACGCCTTCCAGGGGCAGATTGACGAGATCGAGTTTTACCAGCGCGTGCTCTCGGCCGCCGACGTGCAGGCCATCCACGGCGCGGGCGGCGCGGGCAAGTGCAAGGCCGGGCGCGCGCTCATCAGCGAGTTCCGCCTCGCCGCACGCGAGAACCTGACCGACGAGTTCATCGAGATTTACAACAACTCCGACTCCGAACTCGTCGTGCAGACGACGGACGGGTCGGTGGGCTGGGGCGTCTACGAGGAAGGTCTCGGCGGCGGCGTGCGCGCTCTCTTCGTCATCCCGAACGGCACGCACATCCCGGCGCGCGGCAACTACCTCGCCATCAGCCGCGGCGCGCGCTACACGTACTCCGAAAACCCCGTGCCGAACCCCGACGCCGACACGCCCTACACGCGCGACTACTGTTTCAGTTGCGCCGTCGTCCTCAGTTCGTCGGCGCGCGGCGACACGTCGCCCGACTACCGGCTCGACCGCGTGGGCTTCGAGACGACCTCGCTCTTCTTCCGCGAAGGCCACGGCATTCCCACCTCGCAGCCGAGACAGAGCGGCGCGACCGATTACAGCTACGTCCGCAAGATGACGAACGGCGTGCCGCAGGACACCAACGACAACGCGGCCGACTTCGTGCTCGTCTCGACCGAACCGGCGACGACCGGCGGCGTGCTCGGCGCGCCCGGCCCGCAGAACTTACGCAGCCCGCTCCAACGTAACAAGACCTTCAAGGCCGTCCCGCTCGATCCGGGCGTCGCCCCTTCCGCGTCGCCCAATCGCGTGATGCAGGCCACCGACACCGACGGCGACGGCACGACCGACGCCGCCGTGCTCAAGTTCCGGCGCACCTTCACCAACCTGACGAAGAAGCCCGTCACGCGCCTGCGCTTCCGCGTCGTGGACATCACCACCGCCCCGCGCGTCGACAACTCAAAGGCCGACCTGCGCGTCATCAATTCGCGGAACGAGATCGTCAACCTCTCCGGCGGCGGGTCGAAACTCGTCAACGGCGTGACGCTCGAAGACCTCAAGGGAGGCATCGTCGCGCTGACGGAGGGCGGCCTCAACACGAGCCTCGTCTTCGCTCTGGCGCAACCGCTCCCGCCCGGCGAGAGCGTTGACGTCAACTTCTGGCTGCGCGTCGTGGCCGAGGGCGAGTTCAGTTTCCTCGTCAACGTCGAAGCGGCCACCGCGCCCGCCCCCGGCGTCAACCCGCGCAAAGGCGCGAGCGCGACGAGGACTAAAAACATCCAGTAGGCCGGCGACACCGAAAGTTGAAGTTAAAGCGCGGGGCGAGGGCGTTAAGCGTCCGCGCCCCGCCCCTTTTTACTCGACGGCCGCGACGCGGCGGGGGCGGCGTTGCATTCGCGCGGGCGGGAAGTTAGGATGAGTGCGGGCAACACAAACTTTTATTTCGACGCGAAGCGAGGTCTAAGGCGATGAAGTTTCCGGGCGGCATGAACATGCAGCAGATGATGAAGCAGGCGCAGCAGATGCAGGAGAAGATGCAGCGCGAGATGGAGGCGCTCGTCGTGGACGCGACGGCGGGCGGCGGCGTGGTGACGGTGCAGATGAGCGGCACGAAGGAAGTCACCTCCATCAAGATTGACCCCGAAGCCGTGAAGGAAGGCGACGTCGAGATGCTCCAAGACCTGATCGTCGCCGCCGTCAACGAAGCCGGGCGCAAAGTTGACGAAGCCATGCAGGGCAAACTCGGCGGCATGCTCCCGCCCGGACTTCTTTAGAACAGTGACAAGTGACAGGTGACGAGTGACAAGTTAAAGCAGCACTCCGGTCTTTAAACTTGTCTTGCCTCTTGCTCGTCACTTGTCACTCGTCACTTGTCACTTGAATTTATGCTTGATTACGCCGAGCCGGTCACGAAGTTGATTGACGAGTTTAAGCGCCTGCCGGGCGTGGGGCAGAAGTCCGCGCAGCGTCTGGCGTTTCACATCCTGCGTATGTCGGAGCCGGACGTGGCGCGCTTCGTCGCGGCGATGGAAGAGGTGAAGCGGAAGATCGTCTTCTGCACGGTCTGCAACAACCTGACGGACGTTGAACCGTGCCGCTACTGCTCGTCCACCGCGCGCGACCGCTCGATCATCTGCGTCGTGGAAGAACCTTACAACCTCGTCGCCGTGGAGAAGACGCGCAGCTATCACGGCCTCTACCACGTCCTGCACGGCAGCCTCTCGCCGATCCGCGGCATGAGTCCCGACGACCTCAGGCTGCAAAATCTGCTGCCGCGCCTGCGCCCCGAAAACAACGACGGCATCGAAGTGCGCGAAGTCATTCTCGCCACCAACCCCAACACCGAAGGCGAAGCCACCGCCAGCTACATCAGTCGCCTCTTGAAGCCGCTCGGCGTCCGCGTCACGCGCATCGCGATGGGCATGCCCGTCGGCAGCGACCTCGAATACGTTGACGAGGTGACGATGGACAAGGCGATGGCGAACCGGCACGAGATTTAGATCGTGCCTCAAGGTTCGCGCATCAATCCCGCATGGGCATGAAGAGATCGAGGAAGACCACGACGCTGATCGTCGTCGCGCTGGCGGCGGTCGCCTGCCTCGTCTGGCTCATGTCACAAACGGGCGAGCCGGACGAGCCGGTCGGGGCGGGCGTCTCGAACACGTCTGGAAGCCCGTCGTTCGAGGTGCAGGTCGAGAAGCCTCGCATGGATCGGTTTCTCGGCGGCATACTCCCGACCAAGATTGAGTCGAAGCTATTAGGGGGCGGCGAACTGCGGTTCGACCACGCGAGCCGCGGCGCACAGGTCGGCAGCGTCGGGCAAGACCGTCTCGAACTGCGCGCCGACGGATGGGAACTCCTCGTCCAGACCGACGGCCAAGGGCGCATCACTCCGGCGACGCGCCTCGTCTTCCCGATTGAGATCGCGGAGAAACAGTATACGCTGCGCTGCCGACCGGCGGACGCGCCCACCGGCTATCTCCACACCACCGCACGCGCAAACTCCGACTTGCTTGACGGCCGCTTCCTCGTCGAACTCGCCGCCTGCGTGAATGCCGAGACGGGGAAGATTCTCGATACGGAAGCCGGGGCTAATCCGGGCGACGCGTGGCCGTCGTCACCGCTCACCGTCCGCGGCAGTTTCAATGGCCTGCCCACACGGCCGTCCCCCGAGTCCAAGTAAGACCGCCCAAAAGCAGTGACGAGTGACAAGTGACGAGTGACGAGTTAAAGCTGTTTGCTTTTCTAACTCGTCACTCGTCACTTATCACTCGTCACTGCTTTTAGAACCTGACGTGTTCGGCGGGCGCGCCGTCTTTGCAGCCGACGCATTCCTCGCCGGAGTCGTAGAACTTGGAGTCGAACTCGACGAGCGACTTGATGGGGATGTCGTCGTCAATTTTGTCGATGGCGTCGTGGAAGCGGACGATAGTGCCGCAGCCGATGACGCGCGCGCCGAGTTCGCGCACGAGTTCGACCGTCTCGCGGATGGCGTCGCCGCTGCGGATGATGTCGTCCACGATGATGCACGGGTTGATCTCGCCCTTGTTGATGTACTGGCGAAACATGCGCTTGCCTTCTTCGCGCTCCGCCCAGTAAATCTGCTCCGCGCTCAAGGCTTCGCGCACGCCGAAGGCGACGGGGATGCCCCCCGGCCCGGGGCTAATGATCGCCACCTTCGGCAGCACGCTCGATATGTCCGACTCGACGCGCAGCAGCCGCGAGAGCGCGACGGCCAGCACGCGCGCCGTGTCGTAATAGCGGAAGGCGAGCGGCATCTGGAAATAGTTCGGCGTGTGCTTGCCCGACGGGTAAATGAAGTGGCCTTCACGAAACGCGCCCGTCTTCTTCAGCATGTCCATGACTTCATCTTGCGATGGAACGAGTTGCACCATTAGTCGTTTCTCCGTAATTAGAAGAGGTCAGAGGTTAGAGATGAGAGGTTAGTGCGGATCAGTTTTCGCTTTTGCTGACCTCTAACCTCTGACTTCCGACCTCTTTTTCCGACAGCATACCACTACTCCGCCCGCTTCGCGCCACCCGCGAGAGCGTCGGCGATGATGCGGCGTTGATCGTGCGAGAGTTCGGGCGGCAGCGCGTCGGCCTCGAACCAGCCGACGCGGTTGATTTCCATGCTCCGCGGCCGCGCGCTCGCGCCCGCACGCACGCGGCAGCGAAAGTGTATCTCTACTTGCTGCGGGCGACGCAGCGTGCGCACGTGGACGAGTTCGGCCGCGTCGAGTTCCACGCCGATCTCTTCGCGCAGTTCGCGCCGGAGTCCTTCGAGCGGCTGCTCGCCCCGTTCCAGAAAGCCGCCCGGAATGCCCCACCCGCTGCCCGTGCGAAACTCGTGCTGCAACAGCAACACGCGCCCGTCCGCGTCCAACACGATTGCGCCCACCGTCACCATGAAACGCGGCTCAACCAGCCACACGCCCCAACGCCGCACGCGCCCCGGCGTACCCCGCCACAGCGTCCCCAACAATTTTTTCCACATGCGACGACATCATAAACGATGAACGGGAAGCCGTCAGTTGTCCGTGGTCAGTTGGTGTTCGTCAGTTGTCCGTAGTCAGTTGTCAGTTGTTCAATTCAATCTTTAGTGACCCGGATGTTAACCACATGCAACTGACGACTGACCACGGACAAAGAACAGTTGTTACTTCATCGTTCCGCATTCATCATTTCTTTTCATTGACTCGCTCCGACGTTTCTCCGTAAGATTGCGCGCAAGTTTTTGCACGTCGTCTGAACACCGGGAGCGCGCGGGCGTTGGTATCCACCAGCGTGCGGCGCGCGACAAGTCGGGAAGCGAAAATCATGTCAACCAACGAGAGCAGTGTGAAGGGAGCGGGCGCGCCCGTCGCCAAGGACGCGCCGACCGAGCAGCAGGCGTCGCAGGCGGGCGCGCCGAAGCGTTTCGAGCGCGGCCAGACCGTCTGCAACGAGAAGAACGAGAAGGGCAAGCTGTGCAACGGTCATCTCAAGCAGGTCAGCCCCGTCGGCGAAGAGGCGCGCCAGCACATGCGCGGCGACGACCTGCTCTATCGTTGCCAGACCTGCGGCGCGCGCTACATGGGGCCGCCGCTCGGCCACGTCCGCGACCCGCGCAAGCAGGCGCGCTACGTCCAGAGCGAACTCGTCGCCATCCTCGAAGCGGCGGGCGGCACGCTCCCCGCCTTCAAACAGAATGAGGCGGGCGCTTGGATTCCGGCGGGCGAAACGACGTCGCACGCGCACGCCCCCGTCGCCGCCGCGGCGCAGAACATCAAGCCCGTCGCTCCGGTCAAAGCGACTCCGCCGGTCGCACCCGCCGCAACGGGCGATGCGCCCTCCGGCGAGACGCCCGAAGAGAAACGCGCGCGCATCATCGCCGAGGCCAAAGCGAAAGCCGCCGCGCGCATGGCTGGAGGCGGCGCGCCCGCTCCGGGCACGACACCGGCGGCAACGTCGCCGACGGCCGCCAGCCCCGCGGCCGCCGCGTCCGGCGATGCGCCCGACGGCGAGACTGCCGACGAGAGACGCGCGCGCATGATGGCCGAGGTGAAGGCAAAAGCCGCCGCCCGAATGGCCGCGAAAGGCGGCGCGCCCGCCGCGAGCGATGCTTCGGGTGCGACGACCGCAAGCCCCGCCGCGACGCAGACCACGGACGCGCCCGTCGCGACGCAGACTACAGACGCGCCCGTCGTTAACAAGACTACGGGCGCGCCTCCGGCTGCCGTAGCGGCCGCGCCGTCAGTTGCGCCCGAAGGCGAGACGGCCGATGAAAAACGCGCGCGGCAGATGGCCGAAATTAAAGCGAAGGCCGCCGCGCGGATGGCGGCAAAGAGTAATAGTGCGGGCGGCGCGAAGACGGGCGGGGAGACTTCCATCGCGACGCCGCCCACCACCGCGCAGCCGCCGTCGCCCACTTCCGGCACGGATTCGTCGGCTGCAGCCGACGCGCACCGCCCCGCCGCCGAAGCGCAAGCCGCCACGGGTCAGGCGTCCGCCGCGCCGTTGAGTCCGGCCGCGGCCACCGCCTCGCCCGCCGCCGGGGCGGAAACCGTCGCCGACCTCGCGCCCGACGCCTCGACCGAACTCACGCCCGGCGCGCCCAGAGACGAGCGTGCGACGACAGACGATCAATAGAAGCCTGACGAAGTTTGGGCGAAGGCGCGAAGCCTAACGAAAATTAAGCGGAAGCGAGAAGCCGGACGAGACGATCAAAGTCTCATCCGGCTTCTCGATATTTAACGAAGGCTTTGGCGGAATGATGCCTCAGGAGATGAGGGCGTAGTAACCGAGCAGGCTCGCCAATGCTCCCGCCACGATGAGCGACATCAGACCAACCACTCTCACAACAAACAACTGCTGCGTAGTTGCGATTAGTAACAGGCCGAACGTCAGAAACGCCAGAATGATCCTTTGGAGGTGTTGACGCAACTCATTCTTGAGCGAACGGATGTGATGCGGCGGGTCTGTATCGGGGATGGAGAAAATTTCTTTCATTCTCTCGTAAGGGGCGGGCGCAGGCGGGCTGGTGAGAAAGTGATAACCGGCCGAACGGCGCGCGGAAGTCCATCCATCTTCAAACTGCCACGGAGGGAATAACTCGGACAGGGCGAAGACCGCGAGAGCACCCACAAGGATTTTTCGCTGCCTGCCGTTCGGCCTCAACCATCTCAACACGAGGCTAACTCTCTTCGGTGATCGTCAAGCCTTCCGGCGCGAAACGCCAGTCGAGCACCTGCACGTCCGGTTCTTCCGCGAGTGCGCGGGCGACCGACTCCTGCATCCCCTCTGCACAGATGAACGCGATGCAGCCGCCGCCGCCCGCGCCGCACACCTTCGCCGCCTCCGCGCCGTGCCGCGTGGCCTTCTCGACGAGACGCTCCATGTGCGGCGTCGTGATGTTGGGCGCGAGCCGTTTGCGGTTCGGGTAGGCCGCGCTCATGATCGCGCTCACCTCCGGCCAGTCGGCCGCCGAGAGCGCGGCGCGCATCCGCTGCGCCGAGTCGCGGATGCCCTCGAAGAGTTGGAAGATAACTTTGTCGCCCTCGATGTGCGTCTTGAACATCTCCCAGTTGTTGATGCCTGAGAGACGCGGCTCGCCCGTGTAGCAGATGACGAGGCGGCGTTCGAGTTCGGCCGCATCAACCTGCAACTTCTCGCGCTCGATACCGTCGGCTCGGAAGTGGATGCAGTTTGCGCCGCCGTAGAACGCGCCGTAATAATCTTGAAAGCCCGCGGGCACGCGGATCACGGTCGTCTCGACGTTGGCCGCAATCGTGATGAAGCGACGCTCCTCGTAGCGGTTGCCGACGAGGCGGTTGAGCGCGCCGATGCACGCGATGGCGAGCGCGCTCGACCCGCCGAGTCCCGCGCCCGCAGGGGCTTGCGACTCCGCGACGAGATGAAAGCCCGTCTCCGGTTTGAAGAAGTGGACGAGTTTCGAGATGAGTTCGAGCCGCTCCTCGTGGACGAGTTCGGCGACGCCCGCCAGATCGGTCTCGAACGACAGCCCGCGGTCGCGCGATTCGAGAATGACGCTCCCGTCGTCGCGCGTCTCGATGCGGCAACGCGCGCGCAGAGAGATGGCGAAGTTGACCGTCGCCGCGTTCGGGTGGAACAGGTAGAGCGGCCAAATGTCAATCGTGCCACCGGCCAGATCAACCCGCGTGGGTGCGCTTGCTTCGATAATCATAAGTAAAGTGACAAGTGACGAGTGACAAGTGACGAGACAAGGAAGCCGTGAATCGTGAATCGTAAATCGTGAATGGAAGAAATCAAGTTTTCTCTATTCGCGATTTACCATTTACCATTTACCGCTTTAACTTGTCACCCGTCACTTGTCACTCGTCACTGCTTTTCAGTCTCCTTCGGCGTCGCCGCCGCTACGTGCGGCGCGCGCTTTTTTCTTCACCACCTCTTTGTCTTTCCGGCGCGCGAGCGGCGGCGGGAGGTGTTCTTTGATCTCTTCGCCCAGCTCCTGCAACTTCTCCTGCACGTTCTCTTCAAACTCGTGGACGCGTTCGGGGTCGGCTTCCTCCACCTTCGGCGAGAGCCAGTAACGCTCGGCGAGGTAGAAGCCCGCGACGCCGATGACGACGATCACGAGCAGGTACTTCCCCAGATGCTGGAAGTCGCCGATGAAGTTCGTGATGATGCCGTGGAAGAAGTAGCCCGCGCTGCTCAGGATGAGCACCCACAGGAAACAACTCGCCACGGCGAGCGGCAGGAAGCGCGTCGTGTAGCGCATCTTCGCCACGCCGTAGAAGACGCACGAGGCCGTGCGCAGCCCGTAGACGTACTTCGACAGAAAGATCGAGAGCGGCCCGAACGTGTCCGTCAGGCGTTCGATGCGAGGGCGCGCGGCGCGGTAAAACTTCCGGTCGCGGATGCTGGAACGAAACCCGCGCCCCATCGCGTAGGCCACCTGATCGCCTGCCACGCCGCCCGCCGTGCCCGCCGCCAGCACCTTCACGAAACTATACTCGCCGAAGAACGCCCCGTGCGCCAGCACGCCCGCCAGCAGCAACGTGATATCCCCCTCGATCATCGCGAGGAAGAAGATCGCGTACAACCCGTACTGCCCCACCAGTTCGTAGAAATGTTGCTCCATTGATAAACGCAGTGACAAGTGACGGGTGACAAGTGACAAGTTAAAACGGCTTGCCTTTCCGACTTGTCACTTGTCACCCGTCACCTGTCACTCTCTTTGGGTTTGACGACGAGCACGGGGCAGTGTGCGTGGCGCACGACCGACTCGGCGGTCGAGCCGAAGATCATGCGCCCGAAGCCGGTGCGCCCGTGCGACGAGATGACGATCAGATCAATGTCGCGTTCGCGCGCGACGCGCACGATCTCGCCCGACGCTTCGCCGTGCGCGACGACTTCTTCCACGTCCAGCCCCGCACACTCTTCGCGCGCCCCCAGCTTCGGCAACTCGCGCGTCGCAGACTCTTCCAGTTGCCCGCCGATGTCCACCGCAGGCAGCGGCTCGGCCACCGCCGCGTAGCCGACCGGCGGCACGGGCGTCTCCACCACGTGCAGGCACACGAGGCGCGCCTTCATCTGCCGCGCCAGATCGGCCGCGTAGGGCAGAGCCGACTCGGCGCACCGGCTGAAATCGGTGGGCAACAGGATGGAACGAATGATCATATAAACTAAAGTGACGAGTGACGAGTGACGAGTGACGAGCAAAAATCAAGACAAGTTTT
>JAUZFQ010000010.1 GCA_030838445.1 Pyrinomonadaceae bacterium
GGGCAGCGTGGACGTGAACACGCCGGGCACGTACACGATCACTTACACGGCCACCGACGGCACGAACACCAGCACGAAGACCCGCACGGTGAACGTGGTGGACAGGATCGCGCCGGTCATCTCCTGCCCAGCTAACATCGTCGTCAACTTGCCTGCCAACTCGACGGCCATCTCCATGCCCGTGAACTTCAACGTCACGGCGACCGACAGTTGCAGCACGGCGGTCAACGTCGTCACCTCGCACGCCTCCGGCGCGAGCTTCCCCGTCGGCACTACGACCGTCAACGCGACGGCCACCGATCCGTCGGGCAACACGAGTTCGTGCAGCTTTACCGTGACCGTGCACTACCTGTTCACGGGATTCTTCTCGCCCATCTCCAATCTGCCCGTGGTCAACACGGTCAAGGCGGGGAGCGCGATCCCGATCAAGTTCAGCCTCAGTGGTAACAAGGGGCTGAGCATCTTCGCCGACTCTCCGGCGTCGGGCGTCATCGGGTGCAACTCGAACGACCCGGCCGTTGACCTCTCGGAGATCGACACGCCGGGCGAGAGCGGCCTGACCTACAG
Organism: Pyrinomonadaceae bacterium; assembly: GCA_030838445.1. Classification (GTDB taxonomy): domain Bacteria; phylum Acidobacteriota; class Blastocatellia; order Pyrinomonadales; family Pyrinomonadaceae; genus JAIVJZ01. Next base: position 568 of record JAUZFQ010000010.1, read on the forward strand.
CGCTTCAAGCGACCAGTATCAATATAACTGGAAGACTCTGAAGGCGTGGGAAGGAACGTGCCGCCAGTTGGTCGTCATACTAAATGACGGCACGGAGCACCGCGCGAACTTCAAGTTCAAGTAAGAACCGGCGCGGTAGTTGGACAACAAACAGAAGGCGGCGCGGGGCGGAACATCGCCCCGCGTCGCCTTCTGTTTTTATTTGTCCCGCGCCGCCTTTCGTCTTCTGTTGTTGTCTCGCGTCGCTGACTATTATTTTTTGTCTTACGCCGTCGTCCGTTTCTCGTCCCGCGCCGTCGTCTTTTTTTTGCCCCGTGTCACTGTCACTGCACGCCCCGACGCCCCTCTTCTCGCCCGCCCCGCTCCTCCGCAAATAAGTGATCCCTTCCGCGCGATCTTTGCGCGTTAGTCAGTGAAGGGCATTTTAAATTCGCGCCGAACAATCAAAGTTGCTTCGTCGCCGCAAATTATTCAGCATCGGGAGAAGGGGTCTTATGTTTATCCGTCGCCAATTATTCTTGTTCATCCTGGCCTTAGGTCTGTTCAACGCCGGCGCTTTCGCGCAGACTGAAACGTCCGCCCGGAGTGCGCAGGCCAAGTCGTCCGCCGTCGCCGTTACCGCCGCGTCAAACGCGGGCGGGGGCGTGCGTTTCACCGCCCCGGCCGAGGCGTTGCAGTTGCGGCTCGAACTCTACGCCGCGGGCGGCGAGCGCGTTTTCGATTCCGGCCTGCGCGCCGGAAACGTCCTCGACTGGCAATCGTCGGACGCGCCGCAAGGTCTGGGCGACGGGTCGTACTTGTGCGTGGTGACGGTCAAAGATTTGCACGGGCGCGCCAAACAGCGACTCGGAACTCTCACCGTTCAAGGAGGTCAGGCGTCGGTGCAGCGCGTGCGCGAGCAGGACATCGCTGAGGCGCAGAAGCAGGCGCTCGCGGCTGGCGGGCGCGAGACGGAGACTCGTGATGCGGCGGACGGCGACGGCGGCCTGACGATCTTGAAAGAAGGGAAGGCGCGCGCCGCCACCGTGACGGCGCACGACGGTCAGGACGGGCGCGTCGCCAGCACGACCGGCGCGCTCAGCTTCCGCACCGGCGACATCTTTTCCGGCCAAGACCGCGAGCAGATGAGGATTACCCCTGACGGGCGCGTCGGCGTCGGCACGGACAAGCCCGAAGCGACGCTCGACGTGGCCGGTACGATCCGCGCCCGCGGCGGCATTATTTTCGAAGACGGTACGGTGCTCAAGTCCGCGTCCGAGGCGGGCAAGCATTCAACGACGACGGTCAACGCCGTCGCGCCCATCACGACCAGCGCGGCTGGCGTCGGCACGGCGAACCGCATCGCGAAGTGGCTCGACAACGCGGGCAACCTCGGCGACGCAAACTTCTCCGAGTTGAGCGGGGTGACGGCCTTCGGCGTTAACAACACGGGGCAGAACGGGATTTTATTCCCGACCGCGCCGAACTTCCACACCGTTGAGATCGGCGCGCCCGCCGGGAAGACGCCGCTGGTGTTGGCTGGCGGTTCCGGCTCGATGGAGTTCTGGAAAGATTTGGGCGGCGGCACGGGCGCGCCGCAGGCGGCGGTCGCTTACGGTTTGGCGACGCCCGGATTGGCCGCCTCGAACGACCTCGTCTTCTCGACCTACTTGTCGGGGCAGCCGTGGGCGGAACGCCTGCGCATCTCGAACGCGGGCAACGTCGGCATCGGCACGAGCACGCCGCAGTCAAAACTTCAGGTGGCGGGCAGCGTGCGTCTATCGGGCGCGGGCAGCGCGCTCATCTTCCCTGACGGCTCTTCCATGACGACCGCGGCGGGCGGCGGTGCGACGCCTTCCGGCTCCAACATCATCAACGCCATCAACGACCCGGCGACCATCGGCAGCATCGGCGACGCACGCCTGCCCGGCAACATCGCGCGTCTCAACGGCGCGAACGCATGGACGGGCGCGAACGTCTTCGGCGCGGGGCTGTCGGCCAACAACGCGCTCGTTACCAACGTCGGCAACCCCGTCAACGCGGGCGACGCCGTGAACAAGGCTTACACGGATTCCAACTTCGTGAAGTTCGTCCCCGGCGCGGAGCAACTCTCGGTCGGCGACGCCAACGGTACAGCCCCGATGATCAACCTGCGCGGCGGCTCGACCTGCTGCTCCGGCCCCGGCGGCCACACGCCCGCTTTCTTCAAGGTCTTCCAGAACGGCAGCTTCGTCGCCACCGGCAACCTCGGCATCGGCACGTCGCCGATGGATGGCAAGGGTTATCGCACGTCGTGGCACACCTACAAGGGCGCGTTCCGCTCCGGCTACGCCGACAACGAATGGGACGACGCTAACGTCGGCTTCTTCTCTTGGGCGGGCGGCTCGAACTCCACCGCCAGCGGCCTCTACGCCCTCGCCTTCGGCGACACGAACTCTGCCGAGAGCACTTCGAGCATCGTCTTCGGCAGCGGCAACCAGGTGAAGGGCGCGGCCGGGTTCTCGGCCGGTGCGGGCAACCGCGTCTGCGACACCTACGGCGTCGCCCTCGGCAACAAGGCGCAGTCGGGCGGCCCGCTCATCAACGGCAAGTGCGACCCCGACAGCTTCAACCTCCGCGGCCTCGCGGCCATCGCCCTCGGCTACAACGTGACGGCCGATCAGGATCACACGACGGCGATGGGCAAGTTCGCCTCGAACAACGGCTTCCAGGGAACGTTCATCTGGAGCGACGGCGCGCCGCAGGCTTCGGCCGACACGTTCCGCAACACGGCGAACAACGAGTTCGCGGCGCGCGCCACGGGCGGCTTCCGCTTCCGCACCAATCTCGCCGGTACGACGGGCTGCAACCTGCCCGCCGGCTCCGGCGTCTTCAACTGCACTTCGAGCCGCACGACGAAAGATAACTTCCAACTGACAAGCGGCGAGGACGTGCTCGGACGTCTGCGCAAAATTCCGGTGAGCACCTGGAACTACACCTCCGAGGGCGCGCAGGTGCGCCACATCGGCCCCATGGCCGAAGACTTCTACCAAGAGTTCGGACTCGGCACGGGCAACACCTCTATCGGCGTTCAAGACCTCGCGGGCATCAGCCTCGCGGCCGTCAAGGCGCTCGACCAGCGCACCACCCAACTCCAACAGCGCACCGCCGAGGTCGAGCAACTCCGCTCCGAAGTGCAAACCTTGCGCGCCACCAACGCCACCATGGAGCAACGTCTCGCCGCGCTCGAACAGGCCATGCAGCAGCAACAGGAGCGCGCGGCTCAAACGACCCCCGCCACGGCAGCGGCCAGCACCACCGCGCCTGAGCGTCGCTAAACACGACCCGCGGGCTTGGGGGAAAAGAAAAAGGCAGCATTTCTGCTACCTTTATTCTTTAATTTTCCTAAGAAAATTGATGAGCCGAGCAGGACTCGAACCTGCGACCCAGTGGTTAAAAGCCACTTGCTCTACCGACTGAGCTATCGGCCCAAAGTGACACTGACAAACGCGTGCGCCCGCTGGTCTGTGCGGGTTGACTCGTCGGATGAGTTACGTTGAAGGTATTGCTTGCAACGGCCACGCGTGAGAATCATTTTACATACGTTGTGGTGAGCGGGCAAGCGTGCCGCCCGTTATTGTGTTGTGAGCCACGCGTCGAGGGCGGAGCCGGGATTGAGAATGGTTTGATCGCGCTCCGGCCCGGTGGAGACGAGGCCGATTTCGACGTCCATCGCGCGCGAGAGGTATTCGACGTAGGCGCGCGCGTTCGGCGGGAGCTTCGACATCTCGGTGATGCCCTCGGTGGAGGTGTCCCAGCCGGGCAGCGTTTCGTAGACGGGTTCGACGCGGCGCAAGTCTTGCGAGACGGCGGGGAAAGATTCGACCTCGCGCCCGTCGAGGCGGTAGCCGGTGCAGACCTTGATCTGGTCGAGCGCGTCGAGCACGTCGAGTTTGGTCAGGGCGACGGAGGTGAAGCCGTTGATCTCGGCGGCGTAGCGCGTGGCGAAGGCATCGAACCAGCCGCAGCGGCGCGGCCGACCCGTGGACGCGCCGTACTCGCGGCCGCGCTCGCGGATCAACTGGCCGAGTTCCTCTTCGCCCGCGAGCATCTCGGTGGGGAAGGGGCCTTCGCCGACGCGCGTTGTGTAGGTGCGGACGATGCCGAGCACGCCCGTGATGCGGTGCGGCGCGAGTCCCGTGCCCGTGCTCGCGCCCCCGGCGGTCGTGGTCGAAGAGGTGACAAACGGGTACGTGCCGTGATCCACGTCGAGCAGCGTGGCCTGCGCGCCCTCGATCAGGATCGAGCGGCCGTCGCGGGCGGCGCGGTTCAGGAAGTGCGTTGTGTCGGCGATGAAGGGGGCGAGTCGTTCGGTGAGCCGCGTCGTCTCGGCGAAGACCTCTTCCACGTCGAGCGCCTGCCCGCCGTAGGCTTCGATGATGCGGTTGGCGTCTTCCAGATTGCGTTCGATGCGCGCGCGCAGGACTTCGGGCACGAGCGCGTCGGCGACGCGGATGCCGCGCCGCCCCGCCTTGTCTTCGTAGGCCGGGCCGATGCCGCGCAGCGTCGTGCCGACGCGCTCGTTGCCGAGCCGTTCCTCGCTCGTGTGGTCGAGCGCGCGGTGGTAGGGGAGGATCAGGTGCGCGCGCGAACTGACGAGGACGCGTTCGGGCGTGACCTCCAACCCTTGTGCGGCGAGGCGGTCGGCCTCCTCGAAAAAGGCTTTCGGGTCAATGACCATGCCGTTGCCGAGCACGCAGGTCTTGCCGGGGTGGATGATGCCGGAGGGGATCAGGTGCAGCACGAAGGCGCGCTCGCCGACGTAGACGGAGTGCCCGGCGTTGTGCCCGCCCTGATAGCGCGACACGATGTCGAAGCGTTCGGCCAGCAGGTCAACGATCTTGCCCTTGCCCTCATCGCCCCACTGCGCGCCGATGACTACGATGACTTTTGACATAATCAACTGTCCGTTGTCCGCTGTCAGTTGTCCGTTGTTTTAAAACCACTGACAACTGACTACTGACAACGGACGTTTTTAGCTAGCTCTTTCCAGCTTGATCGGTTTCTCGATGAAGTAGAAGCTGCATTGGCCGCGCACTTCGTCGAGGTCGCGGCGTTCGATGGGGAAGAGGCGGCACTGGTTGGGGCGGTCTTCGTAGATGCCGCACGTTGACGTGCCGTCAGTGTGCTTCTTGAGGAAGGGGCACTTGAAGAGTATCTCGCAGCACGCCCCGCAGCGGTTGCACTCGCCGCGCCTGAGCGCGAGCGCGTCAATCACTTCCTGCTTGCGGAAGTTTGCGCTGACGAAACGACGCAACTTGCCTTGCGCCTGCCGCGCGCGAAACCGCGCGTCCTCGACGGCGCGCAGGCGCTTCGCCGCCGTCAGTCGTTCCTCCAACAAGCGACGCTTGCTGTTCTTCGGGGAACGACCCGCGCCCTTCGGGCGGCTGTTGATGGTTTGTTTCATCGTGCGTCCGGGAGTCGCGCGCTGTCGGGGCGAAGCATGCATGCCCACAGCAGGCGCGCGTGAACAATCAAGAGACTGTCTGACGACGACCGCAGAAACGGCGCGAGGCGCGCTCTAGCCGACACCCCGCGCCGATTCCTGCGACGATAAAACTCAGGCATTCGCCGCGCCCGTGCCGGCGGTAACGTGCTTGTCAATCATGCGCGAGATGGCTTCCTTGCTCGTCGCGCCCACCACCCGCTCTTCCTCCTTGCCGTTCTTGAACAGGATCAACGTCGGGATGCCCTTGATGCCGTACTTCTGCGGCACGTTCGGGTTCTCGTCAACGTTCAACTTGACGACGCGCGCGTTGTCCGCGTACTTCTCGGCCACCTGCGCCACGGTCGGCGCGATCATCCGGCATGGCGCGCACCACGCCGCCCAAAAATCCACGAGCACCGGACGATCCGACTGTAAAACTTCCGTGTCGAAATTAGCGTCGCTGACGTCGTTGACAAATTCGCTTTCACTCATCTGGTAAATCTCCTTCTTCCTAACTTGTAATGGCGCGAGCCGGATGATTGCTTTAAACCTCTCGCGTTTGAATGACCCTACTGCTTAAAAAATGGCTCCCCCAATTTTACCGCCGCGCCCGTCACATGCGCATCACGGCGCGGTAGACTTCGACGTACTTGCGCGCGGCCGCGTCCCAGGAGTTGTCGGCGCGCATCCCGTTCAGTTGAATCCGCCGCCAGACGTCTTTGTCGGCGTAGGCGAACAGAGCCTCGTAGATGCTGCCGAGCATGGCGCGCGCCGAGTATTCGCCGAACTTGAAGCCGTTGCCCGTGCCGCGCGCGCGGTCGAAATTCTCCACCGTGTCGTCCAAGCCGCCCGTCGCGCGCACGATGGGGATTGTCCCGTAGCGCATGCTGTACATCTGGTTCAGCCCGCACGGCTCATACAGCGACGGCATCAGGAACATGTCCGCGCCCGCCTCTATTTGATGCGCGAGAGGCTCGCCCGCGTAGCCTTTGAACACCCCGACGCGGTGCGGCGCGTGGTCGCGCAAACTTTGCAGGAAGTCTTCGTACTCCTGCGCGCCCGCGCCGAGCGCGATGAAGAACGCGCCCGTCTCAAGGATGGCCGGGGCGGCCTCGCGAATCAGATCGTAGCCCTTCTGCGCGACGAGCCGCGAGATGATCGCGACGACAGGTCGCTCGGCCTCTTCCGGCAGACCGAAGCGGCGCAGCAGATCGAGTTTGCACTCGCGCTTGCCCGACAGATCGTAAGCGTTGAAGTTGGCGGCGACGTGCGAATCGGTCGCAGGATTCCACGCGTCGTAGTCCACTCCGTTCGTCACGCCGATGAGCCGTTCGCGTCGCTGGCGCAGCAGCCAGTCGAGGCCGTAGCCCTGCTCAGGCGTCTGTATCTCGAAAGAGTAGCGACGGCTGACGGTCGAGAGCGCGTCGGCGAGCATCAAGCCCGCCTTGAGCGCAGAGGCCGCGCCCTCCGACAGGAAGGCGTCGTGAACCTCGCCCCAGCCGAAACCGAAGTAGCCGAGATCGCGCGGGTCGAACGCGCCCTGATAGGCCAGATTGTGGATGGAAAAGAGCGTGCGCGTCTGCCGGTAAAAGTCGTCGTAGGCGCGTCGGGCGCGAACTTCCGCGATGGCGAAACCGCACGGCCAGTCGTTCCCGTGGACGACGTCGGGCGCACGGCCGAGTCGCTTCAAGAGCGCGAGCGCAGCGCGGCAGAAGAAGGCATAGCGCGTGTGGTCGTCCGAGTAGCCGTAGACGTTCGGGCGCGCGAAGTATTCCGGCGCGTCGATGAGAAAGACGGGCGCGCTGATCGTCTCTTCGCTCAGGAACACGCGGACGTGCCGGTTGCCGCCCGTCCATTCGACTTCCAGATTATCAAAGAGCAACTCGCGGAGCAGGCGTCGATCCGTCTGCTGGTAGAGCGGCATGACGAGGCTGGCATCCACCTCGCCCGTGCGGATGAGAGCCTTCGGCAGCGCGCCCGCCACGTCGCCCAAGCCCCCCGTCTTAGCGAACGGCACAGCCTCCGACGATAAGATCGCGACGCGCAACACTCTTCACCCGACACCCCTCCCTGCCGGAGGAGCGTCCCAACAGTCTGAACTGCAAAGCTTAGGCGGCTATTTTACGCAACAGACCTAATAAGTGACAAGTGACAAGTGACGAGTGACAAGCAAGAAGCTGTCATATCTCGTCACTTGTCACTCGTCACTTGTCACTGATTTTCTAGCTCTGCATCGAGGCGAGGAATTCGGCGTTCGACTTGGTTTTACCGAGCCGTTCCAGCACGACTTCCATCTGCTCGACGGGCGACAGCGGGTTCAGGACGCGGCGCATCACCCAGATGCGCGCGAGGTCTTCCTTGCTGATGAGGAGTTCCTCTTTGCGCGTGCCGGAGCGTTGAA
>JAUZFQ010000053.1 GCA_030838445.1 Pyrinomonadaceae bacterium
GTGCTGCCGCTTGTTGCAAGAGGGGAAAAAGCGCGCCGGCCGACGCCTGACAAGGAGGGACTTCAACATCAGCAACGTACACGGTAACACGCAAGGGCTGAAGCCCAATCAACTACGTCGCATCGAAAAACTCTACTCGCGTCGTATCCCGCCCCAGCAGATCGTGACGCCGGAGTTCGCCCGTCAACTCTCCGAACTCTCGCACGAGACCGGGCGGCAGATCGGCGCACTCATCGACCGCAAGGGCTACATCGAGTCGGTCATCGTCGGCGACGCCAAGCGCATCGAGTTGCCCGACCTGCGCCGCACGCGCGTCGCCGCCGACCGCTTTCGCGGCCTGCGCTGCGTCCACACACACCTGCGCGGCGAAGAGTTGACGCAGGACGACTTGACCGATCTCGCGCTGCTGCGGCTCGACCTGATGGCAGTCATCAACGTCGAACAGAGCACGGGGCTGCCCGCCCTTGTCCGCGCGGCGCACCTGCTGCCCACGACCGCCGAGCATCTGGAAGACGGCGACGACGCCAACCCTTACGTCCTGCTCGACCCGCAGATTCCCTCGCAACTCGACGTGGACTTTCTCGACCTCATCAACTCGCTCGAAGACGAGATGGCGCGCAACCGCCGCACCACGCGCCGCGCAGAGGGGCGCGACCGCGCGATCCTTGTCGGCGTCGCCACGGGTTCGAGTTCCGACGCCGAGGAGTCTATGGCTGAACTGCGCGAACTCGCCGCCTCGGCCAACCTGATCGTGCTCGACCACATCATCCAGCGGCGCACCAGCATCGACCCGCGCACGCTTCTCGGTCGCGGCAAAATTGACGAACTCCTCGTGCGCGCCCTGCGGCTCGGCGCGGACTTGATTGTCTTCGACCGCGAACTCTCGCCCGCGCAAGTCCGTTCGCTCTCGGAAGCCACCGACCTCAAAGTCATCGACCGCGCCCAACTCATCCTCGACATCTTCGCCCAGCGCGCCGAGTCGCGCGAAGGCAAAATTCAGGTGGAACTCGCGCAGTTGAAATACCTCTTGCCGCGTCTCATCACGGGGCAGGATTCGGCGTTCTCGCGGCTCGCGGGCGGCATCGGCGGGCGCGGCCCCGGCGAGACGAAGTTGGAGACCGACCGCCGCCGCGTGCGCGACCGCATCAACCGGCTCGACAAAGACATCGAAGCCCTGCGCGGGCGACGCCAGCAACGGCGCAAGGAACGCACGCGCCGCGAACTGCCGATCATCTCGATTGTCGGCTACACGAACGCCGGGAAGTCCACCCTGCTCAACACGCTCACGGCTTCAAGCGTTCACGCCGAGCAGCGCATGTTCGCCACGCTCGACCCGACCTCGCGCCGTCTTCGTCTGCCCTACGAGCAGGAAGTGATCCTCAACGACACCGTCGGGTTCATCCGCGACCTGCCGCCCGATCTGATCGCCGCCTTCCGCGCCACGCTCGAAGAGATCGCGGACAGCGATCTGCTCATCCACCTGATCGACGCGGCGAATCCGCGTTGGGAACAGCAACTCGAATCCGTGGACAAAATTCTGGCCGACCTCGACTTCGGCAACATCCCGCGTCTCGTCGTCTTCAACAAGGCCGACCTCGTTGACGCCGAAACGCTCGACTCGATGCAGCGACAGACGTGCGCCACGGGCGCGCGCCAGTGCATCGCCGTCTCGGCCAACGACGCGCGCACGCTGCGCCCGATGCTCGAACTGGCCGGGGCGATCCTCGCGCGCGATCTCACGAGCGAGCAGCACCACGACCCCGACACCGACGCGCGCCGCAAGCACGCCCCGCGCGCCCAACAACGCGCCGCGCACCATTCAAAATAAAGTTGTACGAAGATGAGTAGCCGCCGCCGTCCCAAGTTCACCAATCGCTTCACCGAAGCCCGCCGCGCCGTCATCGGGCGGCTCGTGCGTCTCCGAAACTGGTTTCGCCCGACGACGCTGTTCGTCATCTGCTTCACCCTGCTCTCGCTCGTCACCACGCTCCTGCTCGCGCAAATCCACACGCAGTTGAGCGCGCAGGTTTACAGCGAGGGCGACGTGGTGCGCGCGGGCGTCGTCTCCCCGGCCGACATCACCGCCGTTGACGAACGCGCGACACAACTCGCGCGCGCCGTCCTGCCGAACGCGCCGCCGACTCTTGTTAATCTCAAGCGCAATCAGGTCGTGGCGCGCGCGGGCGACACGGTGACGACGAAGATGCTCGCGCAGTTCGAGGCCATCAGCAGGTACAGCGACACGGGGCGACGGCCGCAGCACTTCATCGGCATCTTCCTGCTCGTCGGCGCGCTCTACTTCGGCGCTTGGAAGTTCATCGAACACCGCAGCCTCACTTCGACGCTCACGCTCTCGAAGGGGCGCGCGTTCACGCTCGTCGCCTCGGCCATTTTGATTCAGACGATCCTGATGCGGGTGGGCGCGATTCTGGCCGAGACCATTTCGGCGCAGTCCGTCGTCGCGCCGTGGAACGACGCCTCGCTCTGGAGTCTCGCGATTCCCTTCGCGGTCGCTACCCTCCTCGTCGCGCTCCTGATGGACGTGCAACTCGCGCTCACCGCGGGCATCATCGCCGCTCTCTTCGCCGGGCTGGTGTCGCCGAACGGCATGTTGATGGCGTGCTACGCGATGGTCTCTTCGTCGGCGGCGATCTACGGCATCGGCCGCTACAGCGAACGCCAGTCGGTGACGCTCGCCGGTCTCTTCGTCGCCGTCGTCAACGCGGCCGCCGCGCTCGCCGTGCTCCTCGCGGCGCAAGAACCTCTGACGCTCGGCACGATCCTGATGGCCGTCGGCTGCGGGCTGCTCGGCGGCCTGTTCACGACGATCTTCACGGCGGGCGCGCTCCCCGTCTTCGAGTCCGTCTTCGGCATCCTGACCGATGTGAAGTTGCTCGAACTGTCGAACGCAGACTTGCCCGTGCTCGGCCAACTCGCCCTGCGCGCGCCGGGCACGAACCAGCACTCGCACGCCGTCGGGCAACTGACGGAAGAGGCTTGCCGCTCCATCGGCGCAAACGCCCTGCTCGCGCGCATCGGCGCGCTCTACCACGACATCGGCAAACTCGCCGCGCCCGACATGTTCGTCGAGAACCAGACGGGCACGAACCCGCACGACCGCCTGCGCCCTTCGAGCAGCGCGAAGATCATCACCAGCCACGTCACCTACGGAATGAAACTCGCCAAAGAGATCGGGCTGCCCGCCAAGATCGCCGCCTTCATTCCGCAGCACCACGGCACGCGCACGCTCCACTACTTCCTACGCAAAGCACAGGCGCAGGCCATCCACGGCGACCGCGTGAACGAGGCGGAGTTTCGTTATCCGGGGCCGAGGCCGCAGTTCAAAGAGTCGGCGATTATGATGCTGGCGGACTCGTGCGAGGCGGCGGCGCGTTCGCTCGCGCGCCCCGACCCCGAAAACATCCGTAGCATCGTCAGTAAAATCTTCGACGCCATCGTCAGCGACGGTCAACTCGACGAGTGTGACCTGTCGCTGCGCGAACTGACGACGATCAAGGAATCAATGATCGCCTCGCTCGTCGCCATCTACCACGCGCGTATTGACTACCCCGGCTTCAACCCGCCCGCCGTCACCGGCGCGCTCACCCAACTCCCGCAGGCCGACCTCGACACAGAAGAACGCGGCCTCGGCTACCAGACCTCCGAAGTCCCCATCAGCAAGGGCGGCGAAGTCGAAGACGAAGCGATCACGAGGAAGTGACAAGTGACGAGTGACAAGTGACAAGTTAAAGACAAGGGCTTTTGCTTTAACTTGTCACTCGTTACTTGTACCTGTCACTGTCTTATCAACTTGTCACTCGTCACTTATCACTTGTCACTGCTTTTAAAACTTTCCGTGCAGTTTGTTGTAAGTCGTCGGGAGGTCTTCGGGGAGGACGCGGGTTTCGCCGACGGTGGTCATGAAATTCGCATCGCCCGTCCAGCGCGGCATGACGTGGAGATGTATGTGCGCGGCGACGCCTGCACCCGCCGCGCGGCCGAGGTTCATGCCGAGGTTGAAGCCGTCGGGGCGGTAGGCTTCGCGCAGGAGTGTCTGCGCGCGTTTCGCCAAATCCATCAACTCGTCGGTCGCGGCTTTCGCCACCGCGTCGAGTTCGGATGTGTGCTCGTAAGGGATGATCAGCAGGTGGCCGGAGGTGTAGGGGTAGAGATTGAGGACGATGAAATTGTGCCGGGCGCGGTGGAGGATGTAGTTGCGTTCGTCGTGCGCGGGGTCTTGTCGCGGGAGCGTGCAGAAGATGCAGGAGGTTGAGGGTTGTTCGTCGCTGCCGCCGCTCTTCTCGCCGCTGTCATTCGTGATGTATTGGTAGCGCCAGGGCGTCCACAACCTGTCCACGTTAGCAGTTCCCCTCGCGCCGCCGTGTGTTTAATGGATGGAGGGCGTCTCGCTGCTGTTGCCGCCGCCCGCGCTGTTGCCGCCGTTCGCGTCGTCCTGTCCGTTGGAGTTGGCGTTCGTCATCGCGCTGCCGCCCGCTTCCGTCGTCTCCGCGGGCGTGTCGGGAGATGAACCGCCGCCGTCCGACTCTTCGTTGATCAACTCTTTCATCTCTTTGCCGGGTTTGAAATAGGGGACGCGCTTGGCTGGGATGTCAACGGGGTCGCCGGTCTTCGGATTCCGGCCGCGCCGCGCGCCGCGCTCGCGCACGCGGAAACTGCCGAAGCCGCGCAGTTCGATCTTCTCGCCCTGATTGAGCGTCTCGATGATGCTCTCGAAGACGATCTCGACCAGACGCTCCGCATCCTTCTTGGTCAATTCGGCCGCGCGCGCGACGTCTTCGACCAACTCCGCTTTCGTCATACATTTACCTTTCACGATTCACCACTCACAGGGGCGTTCGCGCGGCATCTGCCGGGACTTGCGCGACACGGCCGGAATCTCTGGAACTGCCTTGTACAGTAGCAGAAATTATTAGTTCCCCGCAAGACGGAAATAACTCTCAGGCAATAGCTTACAGGAGCGACCGAATGAGGCGGGAGATGATGAATAAGGTAGGCGGAGCGATGAACGAGCAGATGCGTCACCCTCCGCTTGATGCTTTCCGATTCACACAAAAGCCCCGCGCTTCTACTCATCCGTGAAGATAAGTGAGAGACGCGGGGCTTGCGTTTTGATCAACTTGCCGCTTAGCTCTGTTTTTCGCCGTCCGTCCCCGAGGCGTCGCTGCCGTCGCCGGTTGACGCGTCCGCGTCGCCGCCGGCCAGCGGTGCAACGTCGCCGGTCTCCGCGGCCGGGGCGTCGGTTGTGCTGTCGCTACCGGCATCTGCGGCGGAAGCCACAGGAGGAGCGTCGGACGTCTCACCTGTCGCATTAGACGACTCACCTGTCGCATCGCCGCTTGATTCACCGGCGGTCGCCGCTTCGGTATTCGCTTCACCTGCATTCGACTTACCGGCCGTCGCGACTTCGGGAGTAGATTCGCCCCCGGTCGCGTCCGGTGCGGCGGTCGCCGTTTCGCTGCTCTCATCGCCTGTGGCGGAAGTGCTGCTGCTGGCGTCGCGGTCGGAAGCCGTGCTGCTCGTGGACGCGGCGAAGAAGTTGCCGAGTTCCGCGAGTGAGGCCATGCCGCCCTTCGCTTCGGTCGAATAGCTCTTCGTGTCCACGATGGGTTCGTCGCTTGAGGCGGCGCGCGCCGAGAGGCCGATCTTTTTATTGTCGTTCTCGATACGCAGCACGCGGAATTCCATCTCCTGCCCGATCTGCGCCACGTCCTCCGGCTTGTCCACGCGCTCGTCCGACAGTTCGGAGATGTGGCACAAACCTTCGAGACCTTCGTCCAACTCGACGAACGCGCCGAAGTTGGCGAAGCGCGTGATGCGCCCGCGCACGATGTCGCCGGGCTTGTGTTCGTTGACGAAGCGATCCCACGAACTCGGCTCGGTGTCTTTGATCGAGAGCGAGAGGCGGCGATTCTCCGTGTCAATGTTGGTGATGACGGCTTCGATCTCCTGCCCCTTCTTCAAGACCTCGCCGGGATGCTTGATGCGCTTGTTCCACGAAATGTCCGAGACGTGAACGAGGCCGTCAACGCCGTCTTCAACTTCGATGAACGCGCCGAAGTCCGTCAGGTTGCGGACGCGCCCGGAGACGCGTGCGCCGATCTGGTAACGCTCACGAAGCGTCTGCCACGGGTTGGCCTGCATCTGTTTCATGCCGAGGCTGATGCGCCGCGCCTTCGGGTCAACGCCGAGCACTTCGGCCTCAACCGAGTCGCCCACGTTGACGAGCTTCGACGGGTGCTTCATGCGCTTCGACCAGCTCATCTCTGAGACGTGGACGAGACCTTCGACGCCCGGTTCGAGTTCGATGAACGCGCCGTAGTCCGTCACGCTCGCCACGCTGCCATGCACCTTGCTGCCGATGATGAAGCGTTCCTCGACCGACTCCCACGGGTCGGGCTGAAGTTGCTTGTAGCCTAAGCTCACGCGTTCGCGCTCGCGGTCGAACTTCAAGACCTTGACCTGCACGGTCTCGCCCACTTTGAACAACTCCGCCGGGTTCTGCAAGCGACCCCACGACATGTCCGTGACGTGGAGCAGACCGTCAATGCCGCCGAGGTCAACGAACGCGCCGTAGTCGGTCAGGTTCTTGATCTGGCCGTCCACGATGATGCTCTCTTCGAGGTTGTCGAGCGTCTCGCCCTTGCGTCCCTCGTTCTGCTCGTCGAGGATCGCCTTGCGCGACAGCACGACGTTGGAACGCTTGCGATTGAGCTTGATGACCTTCGCTTCGATCTCCTGCCCGCGGAAACTTTCGAGATTGCGGACGGGGCGCGAGTCCACCTGTGAGCCGGGCAGGAAGGCGTCAACGCCGTCAACGTCCACGCGCAGGCCGCCCTTGACGCGTTCGATGATGCGTCCCTTGATGGGCGTGCCGTCGCGGTGGGCTTTTTCGAGTTCGTCCCACGCGCGCATCCGCACGGCGTCGGCGCGCGAGAGGATCGGCTGACCCTCTTGCGACTCCATGCTCTTGATGAGCACTTCCACTTCGTCGCCGCGCTTGACCGTTAACTCGCCGTTCTCTGTGAACTCCTGCTGGTCAACGAGTCCTTCCGACTTGAAGCCGAAGTCGATCAGCACGCCGCGGTCGTTGATGCCGACCACCGTGCCGCGCACGACCGAGCCTTCCTGAAAGGCCGCCTGCTCCTGCTCGTACTGGTCGAGCATCGCGCCGAAGTCGAAGTCGCCGCCCGAACGCTGATCGTCATCGTCGTCATCGTCATCGTTCGACGAACTGCCGGTGGCAGCGGTCGAGGCTGACGGAGAAGATGCGGCGGCGGTGGTGGCTGCGGTGGCGGCCGTTGATGAGGAGGCGTGCGACTGCTGCTGCTGCTGCGGTTGTTGCTCGACCGTGGCGTCGGGCGTCGTAGCAGTGGCGGCAGTGGTGGCGTCGCCTGTGCCGGTTTGTGAGTTCTCGTTGGTAGCTTCGCTTGCGCTCAGCTTGTTATCTTCAGTGGACATGCGGGCTCTTGGACTCCTAGCTCGAATTCGCGGCGCGTTGCAGAACTTTCGCGCCTCCCAATCAAACACCCTCGACTCGCGCACTCGCGATTCAACCGCGCCCATTACTCTTGGCGCGCGGCTTTACTGCTGGCGATGTGGGGGTGATTGCCGGATGAATCCAGAGGGGATGAGGCGGGGATAGCGAGCCGTCTAGAAGTTGAAAAAATTTAAAAAAGGTTTCGGTTTCTGTCGTGCCCGTGGATCACCCGCGTGATCCGGTAATCACCAGTCGCTTGACCGGGTAGGCCTGAAAATGTACACGCCCACGCGCAAGGCTGTCAAGGCAATACGCGCGGCGACGCGCGGCGGGCGACGAGAGATGAGTCGGAATGTACGAAGTCAAAGGGGAATGGCCAACGGAAATTAATGTCCGCCCGTTGACCATTCCCCCACTCGTGCCAGCCGCGCCAGCCTATTAACGATCAACCGTTACGGCTGCGCCGGGGCGACTGCCGTCGTCGCGGTCAGGTCGCGTTGCGCGACGTAGACGCCCGCCGAGTGTGAGCCGATGAGCAGCTTGCCGGACTCGCGCGTGTCGAAAGCGAGCGCCCACACGCGACGGCTCGGCAGTTCCGGGTCAACCCGTTTCCAGGTCTGCCCCGCGTCCATCGAATGAAAGACGCCGTTGCCTTCCGCGCGCTCGTACGCGCTGCCGACAAAAATCTCGTCGGTGTTTTTCGGGTTGATGAGAATGCTCGTGAAACTGCCGTAGGGCAAATTGCCGCCGCGCCGCGTCCACTTCTCGCCGCCATCGTGCGAGACGAACAGCGTGTGCGACGTGCCGACGTAGACGTAGGCGGAACGCGCCGGGTCTTGTTCGATGATGTTGACGGGGAC
This sequence comes from Pyrinomonadaceae bacterium, assembly GCA_030838445.1. GTDB lineage: Bacteria > Acidobacteriota > Blastocatellia > Pyrinomonadales > Pyrinomonadaceae > JAIVJZ01. The sequence goes on from JAUZFQ010000053.1 coordinate 8,359, forward strand.
GCCCTTCGGAATGCCGTCCACCTCGCGCCACGTCTGCCCGCTGTCGCGCGAGACGAGCACGCCGGAAGTTGACGTGCCGACATAGATGGTCTGCGGGTTTTGCGCGCTCGTGGAAACCGACAGCGTGCGCGCGTCGAGTCCGTCGCCGAAGGGCATCTTCTCCCAACCCTTCGCCGGGTCGGCGCTGCGATAGAGTCCGTTGTTGGTCGCGGCGAGAATCTTCAAACTGCCATCGGCGTCGGCCAAGTAAGCGAGCGCGTTGATGGTTTCAGTCAACGCCACGGGCGCGTTCTGAATTCCCTGTTCGACGCCGAGCGTCTGCTTGCCGCCGCCGAGTCCGAGCGCGGTCAAAGTAGCGTCGTCGAACTTGCCCGTCTGCGGCAGTTCCTTCGCCGCTTGGAATTGCCTGATGGCGGCGACGGTGCGCGTGCCCGCCTGACCGTCGGGCGTCCCGGCGTCGTAGCCCGCGGCGCTCAGAGCCGCCTGCGCGCGCATCACCATGTCGTCGGCGCGTTTCGCGGGCACGGCGACGGGCGGGGCGGGACGCGGCTCTTGCGCCGCTGCTGCCGCACTCGCCGCTGCCTTGCGACGCGCGGCGGCCGTCGTGGCTTTCGCGGGTGCGCGTCGGCGAGAAGTGGGCGCGCGTTTCTTCGCCGGTTTGGCGACGGGCGACTTCACGTTCGGCGCGCCGATGGGCGACCACGACAGGCCGCGGTCGGCCGAGCGGTAGACGCCGAGATTCGTCCCCAGATAAATGACGTTGCCGTCGGTGCGGTCTTGCAGGATCGAATAGCCGATCAGGCGGCTCGGCATGTTGCGCATGGAGGGTTGCCACGTCGCGCCGCTGTCGTTGCTGACGAAGAAGAAGCCGCCGCCCGTCGCCGTGTTGATGGTCGTCGCGTAGACGCGTCCCGCGCGTTCGCGGTCGGGCGCGATGGCGTAGGCGCGTCGGCCGCTGTAGCCCTCGTTGCTCGGCAAGAAGTTTTTGCCGCCGTCGCGCGAGACCATCACGCCGTAGTTGTTCGTGCCGATGTAGACGGTCTGCGGGTCTTTCCGGTGGACGGCGATGGCGTTGATTTCGAGCGTGCGCGAGGTGGTGAGCATCCACGAATCGCCGCCGTTCGAGGAACGCCAGAAGCCTTCGGTCGTCCCGGCGAAGATGGTCGAGGGGACGGCCGGGTGCTGCATGATGTCGCGCGTGCGGCGCGACTGCGAGGGGATGCCCTGCACCTTGCGCCAGTTCGCGCCCGCGTTCTGCGACTCGTAGATGCCGCTGCACGCGGAGGCGATCACGTGGTCGGGGCGCGTCTCGTCAATCTCGATGGCGAAGACGTCCGAGTCGTCAATCATGCCGGTCTTGATGGACTTCCAGGTCTGCCCGCCGTCCTCCGTCTTCCACGGCAGATGCCACGTGCCGATGTAGATCGCGCGCGGGTCGCGCGGGTCAATGGCGATAGACTCGACATTGCGGATGTCCGGGTAGGCAGAGGTCGGCAGTTGCGTCCACGTCTCGCCGGAGTCGGTCGAGCGATAGACGCCACGGTTCGAGCCGACGACGAGGATGTTCGGGTCAACGGACGACTGTTCGAGCGAGTGCAGGGCTTCCGTTTTTAGTTCCGTCGCCTCGCGCCACGTCTCGCCGCCGTCGGTGGTCTTGAAAAAGCCGCCCGGCTCTTTGTGCTTGTGCGCGGCGACATACATGGTCTTGGAGTCGCGCGGG
>JAUZFQ010000069.1 GCA_030838445.1 Pyrinomonadaceae bacterium
CGCCGCCGCGCCGTCCGACATCTGCGACGCGTTGCCCGCCGTGATCGTGCCCTGCGCGTGGAAGGCCGGGCGCAGTTTCGCCAAACTCTCGGCCGACGTGTCGCGCCTGACGCCCTCGTCGCGCTCGAACGTCGCCTCGCGTCGCTGCTTGCGCCCGCGCTCGTCCAACTCTTCAAAGACAACTTTGAGCGGCACGATCTCGTCGTCGAACTTGCCCGCGTCCTGCGCCGCCGCCGCCCGCCTGTGCGAGTGATATGAAAACTCGTCCTGCTCCTCGCGCGACACCTCATACTTGCGCGCGACGTTCTCGGTGGCGAGTCCCATGTTGAGGTAAAAGTCGGGGTAGTGTTCGACGAGATAAGGGTTCGGCCGGATGGTGTGGCCGCCCATCGGAATGAGCGACATCGTCTCCAAGCCCCCGGCGACGATCACGTCGGCCGCGCCCGTCCTGATGCGGTCGGCGGCAATCGCGATTGATTGCAGCCCCGACGAACAGAAACGATTGATGGTCATGGCCGACGTTTCCACGGGCAGCCCCGCGCGAATCGCCGCCGCGCGCGCCACGTTCATGCCCTGCTCCGCCTCCGGCATCGCGCAGCCCATGATCACGTCTTCGACCTCGTTCAATTCCACGCCTTCGGCGCGCTTAATGGCCTCTTCGATCACGGTCGCGCCCATCTCGTCCGGGCGCGTGTCGCGCAAAGTCCCCTTCGGCGCTTTGCCGACCGCCGTGCGAACCGCCGATACGATAACTGCGTCTCTCATAATTTCTTCCTTCCGGTAAAACTTGCTCGAACAAAAACTTTCCCGCGCGACACTGTGGCCGCGCCCCTCAAGTCTTTTCAATCCCCACGTCAACTTCTTCGACGGCGAGCAACGCGCGCAAGTCGCGCGGGTTGAGCGAGACGAGAAACCCGCGCTTCCCGCCGTTGATGTAAATCTGCGGCAACTCGAAGATCGTGCGCTCGGCGTAGACGGCGAGGCGCGTGCGCGTCGCGAGCGGGCTTGTGCCGCCGACGAGGTAGCCCGTGTGCTTCTGCGCCGCCTGCGGGTCGCACGGCTCGACGCTCTTCGCGCCGATGGCGCGCGCCAGGTTCTTCGTCGAGACTTCGCGGTCGCCGTGCATCAACACGACGAGAGGTTTGCGCCCATCCGTCTCCATCACGAGCGTCTTGACGACCGCGTGCTCGTCCACGCCGAGCGTGGCGGCCGAATGGCGCGTGCCGCCGCGCTCCTCGTACGCGTAGAGGTGCGCCTCGAACTCTACTTTGCGCTCGCGCAGCAGCCTGACGGCGGGCGTCACCGGGTAATCCATAATGGGTTTCAAGTTTCAGGTTTCAAGTTTCAAGTTAAAGGACGAAGAACTTGTCAGTCCTGAAACTTGAAACCTGAAACCTGAAACTAATTCCTCAGCGGCTTGCCCGTCTTGAGCATCGCCGCCATGCGCTCCTGCGTTTTGCGCTGGCCGCAGAGCGAGAGGAACGCCTCGCGTTCAAGGTCGAGCAAGTATTGTTCGCTGACGCGCGTCGGGTGGTTGAGATCGCCGCCCGTCAGGATGCGCGCGAGCCGTTCGCCGATGAGCGCGTCGTAGTCGGAGATGAAGCCGCCGCGCTTCATCTGGTGGATGCCGAGTTTCAGGGTGGCGAGCGCGGAATTCCCGAGCGCGAGAATGTCCGTGCGCTGCTGCGGCTCGGTGTAGCCGCCTCTGGCTAACGCGAGCACTTCCTGCTTGGCGTCGGCGATCAGTCGATCCTGATTCATCGAGATCGAATCCTCGTCGCGCAGGAAACCCAACTGCCGCGCCTCGTCGGCCGAAGTGGCGACCTTCGCCAGCGCAATCGTCTCGAAGGCGCGTTTGACGAACGGGAACGGGTCGGCGTCGTCCATCCCCCGCGGGATCGAATCGAGGGCGCGCATGAGCATCTCCTTCGTCCCGCCGCCCGCCGGGATGACGCCGACGCCCGCCTCGACCAGACCGATGTACAACTCGGCCGACGCGCGTATGCGGTCGCCGTGAATCGTCACCTCGCAGCCGCCGCCGGGCACGAGCCCGAACGGCGCGACCACCACCGGCTTCGGCGAATAACGCAAGCTCATCGTCCCGCGCTGAAACTCGCGCACCATCAAATCGATGTCTTCCCAGTTCTCTTCCTGCGCTTCCAGCAGGATGAGCATCAGGTTCGCGCCGACCGAGAAATACTGCGCCTGATTGCCGACCACCATGCCGACGAAATTCTTTTCGACCTCGGCGAGCGACTGCTTGATCATCTGGATCGTATCGCCGCCGATGGCGTTCATCTTGGAATGAAATTCCAGGCAGGCCACGCCGTCGCCGATGTCTATCAAAGACGCTCCGGCGTTTCGCTTGACGACGCCCGTCCGGTCTTTAATCGACTTCAAGATCAGCACGCCCGCCTGTTCGTTCACCGGCTGGTATTCGAGTTTGTCGAAATCGAAATAGAAACGCGCGCCGTTCTCCGTCCGGTAAAAACTTTGCGCGCCCGATTCGAGCATGCGCTCGACGTTGGCCGGAACCTGCGCGCCTTCCTCGCGCATCCGCGCGACCGACTTTTCCACGCCGATGGCATCCCACGTCTCAAAGACGCCCAGCTCCCAGTTGAAACCCCAGCGCATCGCGCGATCCACGTCCACGACGTTGTTCGCGATCTCCGGGATGCGGCTCGCCGCATAGCGCAAAGTGCGCGAGATGGTCTTCCACAAAAACGCGCCGACGCGATCCCGTGACCACACCAGAGCCTTGATGCGCTCGCCCACGTCTTCCACGTTCTTCGCCATCTCAAGCGCGGGCAGTTTCACCTTTTGCGCGGGTCGGTATTCGAGCGAAGCGTGATCGAGCGTCCAGATTTCCTGTTTCTCGCCCTCGCCTTTTTGCTTGCGGTAAAAGCCGCCTTTCGTCTTGTTACCCAGAATCCCGCGCCCGATCATGCCCTGCAAAAATTCCGGCGCGACGAACACCTCGCGCTCCTCGTCTTCGGGCACGGCCTCGTAGAGATTTTTTGCGACGTGCGCGAACACGTCGAGGCCGACGATGTCGAACGTGCGGAAGGTGGCCGACTTCGGCCGACCCATCGCCTGCCCCGTCATCTTGTCCACCTCTTCGATGGTGTAGCCGTCTTCGAGCATCGTCTTGATCGAGACGAGCGCGCCATAAGTGCCGATGCGGTTGGCGATGAAGTTCGGGCGATCCTTCGCGATGACGACGCCCTTGCCGAGCCTTTGATCGAGGAAGCCGAAGACGGCGCAAGCGACTTCGGGCTTCGTCCACTCGGTCGGGATCAGTTCGCACAGGTGCAGGTAGCGCGGCGGGTTGAAGAAGTGTATGCCGAGGAAGTGCGCGCGAAACTCTTCGGAGAAGCCTTCGGCGATGGCGCGAATCGGGATGCCGCTCGTGTTCGATGCGACGACCGACGAAGGCTTCCGGTGCTGTTCGACCTGCGCGTAGAGCGTGCGCTTGATCTCAAGATTCTCGACGACCGCCTCGATCACGAGGTCGCACTCTTTGAGCCGCGGCATGTCGTCGTCGAAATTCCCGACCGAGACGAGCGCGGCCGCGTCGGCCGTGTAGAAGGCGGCGGGCTTCGCCTTCTTCGCCGCGTCGAGTCCGCCCTGCGCGATGCGGTTGCGCACGGCGCGCGCGTCGAGCGCGAGGCCCTTGGCCTGTTCGTCGGGCGTCAGTTCGCGCGGGGCGATGTCTAAGAGGAGGACGGGGATTCCGGCGTTCGCCAGGTGCGCGGCGATCTGCGCGCCCATCGTGCCCGCGCCCAACACCGCCGCTCGTTCGATCCGAAGCATAGGGGAAAAACCTCTTTCCAAAAGTTCCTCGCGAGAGGGCACACATCATACTGAATGAACGCTCATTCAGCAAGCACAAACTTGAACGCTGTGGGCTTAATAGTTGGTGAGGATGCTTTCGGGGTCGAGTCCCATCTCTTGCAAGCGGTCGCGTGTGTGCGTGATCATTTCGGGCGAGCCGCAGACGAGGGCGATGGGTTCGGTGAGGTTGGGCAGCACGTTGTCGAGGAGCGATTGGACGTAGCCGGTGGAGCCTGCCCACTCGTAGCCGTCGGGCTTGGAGATGACCTGCCGGAGTTCGACGCCCGCGGCCTGCCACGTCTCGGTCTCGTCGCGGTAGCAGAAATCGTCGGGGGTGCGCGCGCCGTAGAGGACGACGAGTTGGCCGAAGTCGTCCGGGCGCGCGAGGGCGTGGCGCAGGGTGGAGCGCAAAGGGGCGACGCCCGTGCCCATCGCGATCATCACGAGGTCTTTGCCCTTGTGCGCGTCGAGCGGGAAGCCGTGACCGACGACGCCCGTCAGCGCAACCTCGTCGCCCGCGCGCAGGTGGTAGAGCGAACGCGCGCCGCTGCTGCTACTACTGCTGTCGTTGCCCGCGCGCTTGACCAAGAACTCCAACTCCTCGTCTTCCGGCGCGCTGGCGAAAGCGAAATATGAGGAACGTTCGTCCGCGCCCCCGGCGCGCAGCGCGGCGACCTGACCGGGCAGAAACGCCACCGCCGCGGCGTGCGCCCCACCGCCGCCCGCGGCTGGACGCATGTCGAACGAACGTATGTCGCGCCCCTGTTCGCGGACGCGAGTGATGACGAGTTGGCGCGAGGTCGTGTCTTTCATAAAATCACCGGACGGGCTTTCGTGTTTAGTTCGGGGGCGTGCGGCGCAGTGTAGATCAGATAAGGGGGCAAAGGGAAAGGGGTACAGGGGCGGGGCGGGAAAGCCGCGCGGCCTGTCGAATTTCTTCGGGCAGCCCCTCGAATTTCTCTGAATCTTACCTTTAGCCCTTTCCCTTTACCCTTTACCCTCTTGTCTCGACGGTGTGCGCGACAAGCAAAGCTATGATAAAACTGTGGGCGTTGCACCAGCTTAAGCAGGTTGAAGAGCAGACAGGCCGCACACGCGGGAACGCGGCGGGGAGTTGACGCCGGGAGCAAGCGACCGAACCGACGCGACCGAGACGCGGATGAGAGGCGACCAAGACGCGACCAAGACGCGGCTGAGACTCTGCGGCGCGCGGCATCTCCGGTTGACGTGCGAAGACGATTACGCGGCCTGTCTGAGACAAGGAAAGGACTCTTTCGATGTTCCAAAGTTTGATTGCGACGACGGCGACGTGGTTCACGCTGCCCGTGCGTCTCGCGCTCGGCCTCATCTTCATGGCGCACGGCGCGCAAAAGGCTTTTGGCGTGTGGGGCGGGCCGGGCTGGTCAAAATTCCTGTCGTTCCCCGCGCCCTTCGGCTTCATGCGCCCGACGTGGCTCTGGATGGGCGCGGCACTCTTCGCCGAACTCATCGGCGGCGCACTTGTCTTCTTCGGACTCCTGACGCGCGTCGGGGCGTTCTTCCTCGCCATCACGATGCTGGTCGCGATGGTCGGCGTCCACTGGGGCGGCGGTTTCTTCTTAAGCAACAAAGGCATCGAGTACACGGTCGCGCTGCTCGGCATGTCGCTCGCGCTGCTCGTCTCAGGCGGCGGCCGTCTCTCCGTTGACGAAAAACTCCAAGCCCCGCCCCGCCGCCGGTGGTAAGAAAACAGTGACGAGTGACAGGTGACAAGTGACAAGATAAGACGCTTCTTGTTCTAACTTGTCACTTGTCACCTGTCACTCGTCACTGTCTTGTTCTGACTTGTCACCTGTCACTCGTCACTTGTCACTGTCTTATGAAACGCTCGCCGCTTCTGGTCATCTTCGTTACGGTCTTCATAGACCTCGTGGGGTTCGGCATCGTGATCCCGGTGCTGCCGTATTACGTGGAGGGGACGAAGTTCAACGCGACGCCGCGCACGGTCGGCATCCTGTTCGCCTCCTACTCGGCCATGCAATTGATTTTCTCGCCCATCCTCGGCCGTCTCTCGGACAGGTACGGACGCCGCCCCATCCTCTTCTTCAGCCTGTTGGGGACGAGCCTCGGCTTCTTCATCCTCGGCTTCGCGACGACGCTCTGGATGCTCTTCCTAGGGCGCATCATCGACGGCATCACCGGCGGCAACATCTCCACCGCGCAGGCTTACATCGCCGACGTGACGACGCCCGAAAATCGCGCCAAAGGCATGGGACTGATCGGCGCGGCCTTCGGCCTCGGCTTCGTCTTCGGCCCGGCCATCGGCGGCATCCTCAGCCAGTGGGGCATCGGCGTGCCGTTCTTCTTCGCGGGCGGACTCGCGCTGGCTAACGCCGTCCTGCTCTATTTCACTTTGCCCGAAACGGTGACGCCGGATCACCCTGCACGTACTTCCGCCGCGGCGGGTCGTTGGTCGCAACTTGCCGAGGCCGTCAGGCAGCCGCGCCTCGCCTACGTCCTCTCCATCTACTTCCTCTTCGTCGTCGCCTTCTCCATCATGACGACCTCCTTCGCGCTCTTCACCATGTTTCGCTTCGGCTACGACGCCGCGCACAACGGCTACCTCTTCATGTACGTCGGCATCATCGGCGCGCTCATACAGGGCGGACTGATCGGGCGGCTCGTGAAGATGTTCGGCGAGATGCCGCTGGTGCTGGCGGGCGCGCTCCTGTTCACGGCGAGTTTGTTCGCCATCCCCTTCACCGGCCCGCAGACTGGACTGGGCGTGTTGCTTCTCGTCGGCGGGACGTTCGCGGTCGGCAACTCGCTCGCCACGCCGTCGCTCCAGACACTTGCGTCGCGCAGCGTGGGGCGCGGCGAGCAGGGCGGCGTCTTAGGCGTCACGCAGTCGGTGGCGAGTCTGGCGCGCGCCGTCGGCCCGTCCATCGCCGCGCTCCTCATCCACAGCGCCATTGCCACCAGCGGCGCGGACGGCCGTCTCCACGAGATGAGCGACCACTCGCTCCGCGTCACCTTTTGGACAGCCGCCGCCATCATGCTCCTCGCCTTCCTGCTCACCGCCTACTTCGCGCGCGCCTACGCCGCACGCTACCCGGCGCACTCCGAACTCGTCACGCCCGCTGAAAGTTGATTGACTGGTCAATGGTCAATGGTCAATGGATAAGAAGCCGTCTTTCCATTGACCATTTACCATTCACCAGTCAAAGCGCTTCTTCCTTCCAGATGGAGGGCAGCGTGGCTTCGTTGATTTCGAGCGTGTCGCTGTTCGGCAGGATGTGTGTGATGCGCGCGCCGCGTGCTTTGAGCGGCGTGGCGAGGAGGCCGACGCGGTGGCAGTTGGCGCGCGGCTGTTTGTGGCGCGTGAGCGGCTGCGACTCCGAGCACATCAGAGCGACGCGCATCTCCGACGCCAACTCCATAATTCGTTCCAGCCCGCGCGCTAACTCTGCGGGCGGCGCGACCACCTTGCCGCCACACTCCGGCAGCCACTCGTAACCGATCCGCACCTCTTTCAAGTTCGCTTCCAGCACGCGCCCGTTGAACTGCGGCCAGCGCGAACGCGCCATGCTCCGCACGTCGCAGACGAGCGCGATCTCGTGCTCGCGTAAGAGCGCGAGAAAGTCAGCCCACGCGTGTCGCCCGTGGCCGATGGTGTAGATGGTCGGTGCTGTGGTGTCGGTCATGTTAATCAGAAGAAGCGGCGCAGCACGTAGACGACGAGGCTCAGGACGAGCGAGACGATGAGCATCGAAGTGATGGGGATGAAGACGCGCGTGCGTTCGCCGCCGAAGTTGAGATCGCCCGGCAGCCGCCCGAACCAAGAGAGCGCGCCCGAATAGATCAACAATCCGATGACGATGACCGCCACACCGATGAAGACCACGAACAACCCGCCGCCGCGTGTGCCTAACATTACTGCCCCTCCCATTTCTCGACGCGCGCTTTGAACGCGGCGCGCAGTTCGTCAATCGTTAAGTAGACGAGACGGCCGCCGGTGAACAGTTCGTCGTGCGTCACGTCGAGTGCGGCGAAGGCGGGCGGCGGGAAGTTGTCCATCTCCTCGTCGGCGTCGAAATCCGTCTCCGCGAGGATGAGGCCGTGGAGCGCGCCGAGGAACACGTCCACGGAATACTTGCGCCCCTCGTGCTCGTAGGGGTAACGGTTCTTGCGTAGCTCGTTGGCCTCGAAGACGGAGAAGACTTCGTACTCGTACTCGTTGAGGTAGATGCTCGTGATGAGCGTGCGCGAGAAGTCGGGCGGCGCGGGCGTGTGCTTCTGCGTGAGTTTCAGCGTCCACTCGTTCGTCTGCGGCCAGCGCACTTTGCGCAGGCGCAGGCGCGTGCCCGTCAGGTAGTTGTCGGTGATCTGCGCGTGGGGGTCGTTGACCTTGAGCGCGGGCGGCAACTCGCGCAGCAGGTAGCGCCGCTCGCGCTCCACGCGTTCGTACTTCGGCGAGTGATCCGCGCTCAAGCGCCCCTTGCCGATGCCCTTCACGCGCCGACCAACTCCTCTTCGCGCTCGCGCAAAAACTCCTCCGGCTCGACGATGCGACCCGCAATTGCCGACGCCGCGACCACATAAGGCGACGCGAGATAAACTTTGCCGGGGCCGCTCCTGCCCGGAAAGTTGCGGTTCTGCGTGCTCACCGTGACGGTCTCCGCAGTCTTCGACGCGCCCGGCCCCGCGTTGATGCACGCGCCGCAACTGGGGTCAATCAACTCCGCGCCCGCGCGCTCGAAAATCTCGATGTAGCCGCGTTCGCGCGCGTACTGTTTGATCTTCTGCGAGCCGAATTGCAGGTAGAGGCGCACGCCCGGCGCAACCCGCTTGCCTTGCTCGACGGCGCGCTGCAAGACCGCCGCGTACATGTCCATGTCGGCCATCTTGCCGCCCGTGCACGAGCCGCCGTAGGCCGCGTCAATCTTCACCTCTTCCTTGAGTTCGCTGATGTTGACGCCGTTGCGCGGGTCGCCCGGCGTCGCCACCATCGGGCGAATCTCCGCGAGGTTGATCTCGAACGTCGCGGCATACTCGGCGTCGGGGTCGCTCTGCAAGAAGCCTTTGCGAATCTCTTCAGCGTCCAGCCCGCGCGAACTGACGAGATACTGTAGCGTCACTTCGTCCGGCTCGATGATGCCGGTCGTGCCCCCGGCCTCGACGGCCATGTTGGTCAGAGTCGCGCGCTCGTCAATGGACATGCCCTTAAGTCCTTCGCCCGCGAACTCCAAGACCTGTCCGATCCCCTTGCCCTCTTTCATGTAGTCGGTCGAGAGGATTTTGAGCATCACGTCTTTGGCCGACACGTCGGCGCGCTTCTCGCCCGTCAACACGAAGCGAACCGTTTCGGGAACTTTGACGCGGATGTCTTTCGTGTACCAGGCGTTCGCCATGTCGGTCGAGCCGACGCCAAAGGCGAAGCAGCCGAGCACGCCCGCCATGCAGGTGTGCGAGTCCGTGCCGATGACGAGTTGGCCGGGCAGCGCGATGTCTTCGACGACGGCGTTGTGGCAGATGGCCTCCGAGCCTGTGGCCTCCGTGCCGCTGTAAAGTTTGATGCCCTGCTCGCGCGTGAAATCCTCCTGCGTCACGGCCAGCCCGTCGGCGCGCTCAAGCAGTCCCATCTTCTTCTTGTCGTCCGACATCACGCGCCCTAAGAAGGTTAAGTGATCGCGGAACGCGTAGACCGACTCGGCCTCCGTCACCTGCGCGTCTTTGCCCAACGCGCCCTTGAACAGCGACTCGGCCATCGGCGTCACGTACTCGTGCGAGAAGCGCACGTCGGCCACGGCGAACAGCGCGTCGCCCGGCTTGACGGCCGCGACGCCCACGCGCCCCGCGCGCACGAAGGCGTGGCGCGCGATGATCTTCTCGACGATGTTCATCGGGCGCGGTTGTGTTTCGATGGCGGGCGGCACGGTCTCGCCCGCGAGCCGCGCCTTGTTGTAGTTGAAGAGGCCGCCGTATTCGACAATCGCCTGCGAGATCGGGTCGAGGCCGCGCGTGAACTCCGCGAGCGGAATCTCTTCGCCGCGCCGGATGCGTTCGACGAGGCCAAAGTCGGTCGAGGTCAGCAGGCCGATGTTCTGCGAGTTCTGCCCGTAGATTTTTTCGATGGTGCGGGCGATGACGAGTTCGACCCCGGCGGCGCGCTCGGCGTAGGGCGCGGTCTCGCGCGACGAGCCGCAGCCTTTCGAGAGGCCGGAGACGACCACCTTGAAGCCGCCCTGCTTCACCTCGTCCTTCTGCACCGCCGCCTCGCGCATCCCGACATAGACGTACTGGCCGAGCGTCTCGTCGTAGTAGAAGCAGACCCACCCGGGCGTGATCTCGTCGGTCGAGATGTTGTTCATCAACGGGCGTTCGGGGTCGAAGGGCAAATCCTCGCCCGCTTCGAGTTGGCGTCGGATGAGCGTCGTGTCGTCGGTCAAAAACAGGATGCGCCCGTCGAACTTGATGCGGTCGGGTCGCTTGGCGATCTTCTCTGCGGTCATGCTTACTCCTCGAAAATTAGTGCGTTGGAAATGAGATTCGGAAAGGGAGATTATAACCGATAGCCGCGGAAAAACTGAGATGGCAGGACGGTTTCGGCGGTGGGCGACTAGCAACTCATTCAACCCGACCCTTGGCAGCGAGCTTTTCAACATCAAGTTGGGTGGTTTCTGTCATCTTGCCTATTGCGCGTTGGCTTCGGGCGGGGTAATTTGGATGTTGGGTTGCTCGTCAACGAACCCCCTTTCAATGCCTCACGGATCAGGTGAAAAATGAATACAACCGTCGTCCAAGACATTCCCCGCAGGCTGCGTGCGAAGGCGATACTCGTCGTCGTGGCCGGTGCATTCTTTGCCTTCGTCTCCATCTCGTGTGACGTTGGAGGTGCGGCTACTGAACGCCGCCGCACGGCAACGGTAGATACTGAACGCCGCACGGCGACGGTAGCCGACGACAGCCAGATCAGTCGCGCGTTCGAGAGTAGGGCGAGCGATGTACAAGTCGAAGGCGAGGGCAGTGTGACCCGTGTGTTGCCGGACGATCTGGACGGGCGACAACACCAACGCTTCCTCGTTCGTCTCGCGTCGGGACAGACGGTGCTCATCGCACACAACATCGAGATCGCCCCGCGCATTGACGGACTAAAGGAAGGCGACAGCGTGAGCTTTTACGGCGAGTATGTCTGGAACGAAAAAGGCGGGGTCATTCATTGGACGCACCATGACCCGCAGGGTCGGCACGTCGCAGGTTGGGTCAAACACAATAATAAGACGTTTAAGTAACTAGCGGGGCGTCGGCGTCTGACTTCCGCGGCAGAGGCGGGAGATGTCCCCCGCCCCCGCCGTGAAAATTAAAATTCGCAGCCCATGGATTTCATTGATGCGCGCGCGGATTCGGTCGCCTGCTTGCAGGCTTGCGCCAGGCTCGCCTTAGTCTGCGGGTTGGCGGCGAGGTCGCGCCAAGACTTGCGCGTCTGCGCCAAGGTGGACTCGTACTGCGCCCGCGCCGCCGCAGGGACTTTGGAGGAGACGCAGGTTTCGTACTTCGCGAGGTAATCGTCGCATTCGGGGACGCCGATCTTATCGCCTGCGGCGGCGACGGTGGCGGCTGGCGTCGCGGCGGTGTTCGTCGCGGCCTTACCGGCGTTGGAGTTGGCGGCCGGGGCGTTGGTCGCGGGCGCGTTGTTCGAGTTGGAAGAGTATCCGCCGCACGCCGCCAACAAGAGCGCGCAAGAGACACAGAACGAGAGTGTTAAGAAGAGTCTTTTTAGCATCTGGGTTGTCCTGAGAGTTCAGGCCGGCGGGGGTCGGCTAAACCTGTCGCATAAGGATGGTAAAGCGCGTGCATCATACACGAAGAGAGGGCGGCTTGGAATGATTTAAAGCGCGGCCGCGACGCGAAAATTTCGCCGCCCGTCAACGCGCCCGTCGCCGGTCTCGGAGCGCGGCGCGCTACTCGTACCTGAGCGCCTCGATGGGGTTCAGGCGCGCGGCCTTCCACGCAGGCCACAGGCCGAAGCCGACGCCGAGCGCCACCGAGACGGCGAAGCCCACGACGGGTGCCCAGACGGGAATGTAGGTCGGCATGACGGTGCGGATGAGGAGCGCGATGAGCGAACCGAGGACGATGCCGATCACGCCGCCGAGTCCGGTGAGCGTCGCGGCCTCGATCAGAAATTGCGTCACGATGTCGCGGCGGCGCGCGCCGATGGCCTTGCGGATGCCGATCTCGCGCGTGCGTTCAGTCACCGATACCAACATGATGTTCATCACGCCGATGCCGCCGATGAGCAGGCCGACGCTTGATATGGCGACCATCAGGGCGAAGACGCCGCCCGTGATCGCGCCGAACTGCTGGATGATCTGATCCGAAGTCTGCACGCCGAAGTTGTCAGGCTTATCCGAAGGCACGCGCCGACGCCGCCTGAGCACCTCGCGCATCTCTTCGAGCGCCTGGTTCATCTTGCCCGGCTCGGCCTGCGCCATGATGAAGTTGTCTTCCACGTCCGGGTAGAGACGCTGCAAGGTCAGGTAGGGCAGGTAGACGGCCTTGTTCTCGTTGTTCGGGTCTTCCGCGCCGACGAGGAAAATTTCGCGCTCGGCGAGGACTCCGACGATGCGATAATAACGCCCGTCAATCATCAACTCTTGTTCGAGCGCGCCCGTGTAAGGAAAGAGCGTGTTCGCCACGTCGCGCCCGATGACGGCCACGTCGGCCCGGCGCGCGTTCTCCTCGTCGGTGAAATAGCGGCCTTCGGCAATCGTCGTCACGCCCATGCGGAAGTAGGTGGGCAGCGTGCCCTGCACGGTCGCGTTGGTCATCTCGATCTCGCGGCGACGCACGTTGACGCGTTCGGTGAAAGGGCCGCCCGTGAAGTCAACCGGCGACATGAAGGGCGCGGCGTAAGTGACCGAAGGGCACTCGGCCTGAAGCGCGAGCGCGTCTTCGTAGCTGAGCGGCTTGCGCATGCGCTCCTCGGCGGTCGGGTTGAAGTTGAAGCCGGGGTCGAAGCGGTAGGCGTAAACCGAGTTCGTGCCGAACGACTCGATCTCCTTCGAGACGCGCGCGTCAATCCCCGCGACGAACGCCGCGATCACGATGACCGTCATCGTCCCCACCACGACGCCGAGAATGGTCAGGAACGAACGCAGCTTGTGCTGCCACAGCGTATCCAACGCCATCAGCAAATTTTCGTAAACGTCGCTGCGAAAAAGTTTCATAACTAAAGACCGTCCGTTGTCAGTAGTCCGTTGTCAGTTGTTTTCGTGTGACCCGATGTAGGTCTTAATCTTCAAAGCGTAAGCCGACCGACCACATACAACGGATAACTGACTACTGACAAATTTCAATCAGCCCGGAGAGCTTCGATGGGGTCGAGAGCCGCCGCCTTCCACGCCGGGTAGACGCCGGAGATCATGCCGACGCTGCCGGAGACGATGAGCGCCGCCGCGACGGCCACCCACGGGAGCGCGGTGGGGACGGGCGTGAGCGCCGCCACGAGCGTCGAGAGCAGGTAGGCGATGCCGACGCCAATGCCGCCGCCGAGGAGCGAGAGCATCGTTGACTCGGCCAAAAACTGTTTCAGGATGTCGCCGCGGCGCGCGCCGATTGACTTGCGGATGCCGATCTCCTTCGTGCGCTCCGTCACCGAGACGAGCATGATATTCATGATCACGATGCCCCCGACGACGAGCGAGATCGAGGTGACGCCGACGGCGGCCAGTTGGATCGTGCCGAAGATTTTGTCGCGCAGTTCGTTGATCGCGTCGGGCGTGACGATGCCGAAGTTGTCCGGTTCGCCGGGGGCGAGTCTGCGCCGCGCGCGCATCACGACGCGGGCTTCGTCAATGGCGTCGAGGTAGGCGGCCGGGCTGGCCGAGGTCGCGCTGATCGAGATTGAGCGACGCGAGCCGTAGAGCGCGAGGAAGGTCGAGAGCGGAACGGCGACGTACATGTCGCGCGACTGCCCGAAGACCGAGCCGAGTTCTTTGCCGACGCCGAGCACCTGAAAGGGGCGGCCGTCCACCCGGATGAACTGGCCGAGCGGATCGTTGGTGGGGAAAAGTTTTTCCGCCACGTCCGCGCCGATGAAACAGACGGCGCGGCGCGAGTCGTCTTCCGCGCGCGTGAAGTAGCGACCCGCGTTCGCCTCGATGCGTTCGATCTCGGCGACGTTGGCGGTGGTCGCGCTGACGCGGATACGCATGAGCGTCGTCGCGCCGAACTTCACGTCGCCGACCGTCTCTTCCTTCCCGCCGATCTCGGCGAGCGCGTGGCCGCTCCGCGCGCGCAACGCTTCGAGGTCTTCGAGCGTCACGTCGCGGTTGCGCCGCCGCGCGGCGTTCAGAGCCTCGACGCTGGAAAAGTCTTCGATGGAATACTTCTGCACGGCGAAGGCGTTCGTGCCGATGTTGGCGATCTTCTCGTCAACGTAAGTGTTGAAGCCTTCGATGAGCGAGACGACGACGATGACGGTCGCCACGCCGAAGATGACGCCGAGCAGCGTGAGGAACGACCGCAGCTTGTGAGACAGGATCGAAGATAAGGCCAGCTTTAACGCTTCGGTGAAAGGCACGGGGGAATACCTCTGACGTGTCGGCCGGGAGAGCCGCGAACTTTAATGATCAATACGCCCGCGTGGGTGGGAAGTTTCATCACTCCCGGCGCATGCGAAGCATTGTCTCAGTATTTCCGGTTGCTTTCAAAGTGGCGGGTGTTAATATTTTGCGTCGCTGATTCTTCTGCCTTGAAACGATGTCGCTTTTCCCATGACGCAATTCATCATCGCCGGACTCGTCCTGTTGTGCCTGCTCTCGGTGGGCGTCGTCGCGTATCTCTCGCGCGCGCTCGCGCGTCTGCGGCGCACGCTCGAAGAGGAGATGCGCTCGCCGCGTTTGCTCCCGCGCGAGGCGCAGCCCGAAGCGACGCTTCGAGACACGGCCGGGACGCCTGAAACGCCCCCCTTGATTTCGCCGGAGGTGACTTCCGAGACAGGTGCGACGGGCGACGCGTCAGGTGCAAACGCGACGAACGAGGAGGTGAACGTCTTCGACGAGCCTGCGCCAATCGCAACGAGCTTTGGCCTCGCCAACACGGCGGACGCCACACTGGCTGCCGCGAATGAAACGCCCACGGTGAACGAGTTGAACATCTACTCGATTGCTCAAGCGTTGGACACGCACTATCAGCAGTCAGGGCGTCCGGCGGAGTTGCGCCAGCACGAATATTTTCACAAGGGCGTCAAGTTGTTGGAGGGCTATTACTACACGACGCGTGACCTCATCGAATTTGCGCGCGAGTCGAATGTGGTCGTCGCCTGCATGGCGCTGGAAGCGTTGAGCAAACGCAGCGACGCGACGGGCGCGGTCGAAATGATCCTCGCGCACATCAACGAGTTTTACTACTGGCCGGGCTATTACGCCCTGCATGCGCTCGGCAGTTGCTCCGCCGAACGCCCCGTGCTCGCCTCGCTTCTCCTGCACCTCAAGGGCGCGTGGGGCGAATACACTGCGCTGCAATCGCTGCGCGAGTTCGTCACGAGCCGCACCGAACGTGGCGAACGCGAAGCCACTTTCGGCGATGCGCTCCACACGCTCGCCCCGGATCAGATCGAACTGCTCACCACCATCTTCGATGCGCTCAAGGACGTGATCCCTCCGCGCCTGTCGAAAGAGTTCGAGAGTTGGAAAGAGGCGCGCGTCGATCTGGAATTTTTGCGTTCGTTCGGGCGCGTGTGGAAGTTCGACGCGGCGGCGGACTATGGCGCGGCGGCGGACACGGACGCGCCCGAAGGCGTGTTGCTGCTCGAAGAGGTGCGCGAGCGCGTGTTGGAGATGGAGACGGCCGTCAGGAAAGCGCCGCCGCGTTCGGTGCTCTTGGTGGGCGATTCGGGCGTCGGCAAGACCGCGCTCGTGCGCGTGCTCGCACGCCGCCTGCAACGCGAACACTGGATCATTCTGGAAGCGTCGGCGGCCGACGTGATGGCCGGGCAACAGTACATCGGCCAACTCGAAGGGCGCGTGCAGACGCTCGTGCGCGAGATCGGCGGCAAGCGAGTGCTGTGGGTCGTGCCTAACTTTCACGAACTCGCGTGGGCGGGTCGTCACCAGTACAACCCTTCGGGCTTGCTCGATCTGCTGCTGCCTCACGTCGAGAGCGGCGCGGTCAAGTTGATCGGCGAAGTGCCTTCGGCGGCCTACGAGAAGTTGATGCAGATGCGCCCGAAGCTGCGCACCGCGTTGGAGACGTGCCGCGTGAACGCGCTCGGCGACGAGGAGACGCTCGAAGTGGCGCGCCGCTGGGCGGCCGGGCATCACCGTGCGGCGGAAGCGACCGAAGGCTTCGACCACACGACGCGCGCGGTTGCCGCGCCGCCGCGCATCTCCGAACAGACGTTGCAGGAAGCCTTTCAACTCGCCAAGCAATATCTCGCAGACAAGGCCGCGCCCGGCAACTTGCTGTTGCTGCTCGACTCCACACACCGCCGCCTGTTGATCGAACGCGGCTCGACCGACAACAGCGCGACGAACGGCGCGACAACTAACGCGGTAACTAACGCGGCGGCCAACAACACGGCGACAACGGCGGCGGCGGGCGAAGTGACGCTCGACGATCTGCTCGTCACGCTCTCGCAGTTGACGGGACTGCCCGTGAGCATTCTCGACGACCGCGCGGGGCTAGACCTCCGCGACCTGCGCGGCTTCTTCGAGCAGCGCGTGCTCGGCCAGCCCGAAGCGGTCGAGTGTCTCGTCGAGCGCGTTGCGATGATCAAGGCGGGCTTGACCGACCCGACGCGCCCGCAAGGCGTCTTCCTGTTCGTCGGCCCGACCGGCACGGGCAAGACCGAGATCGCGAAGACGCTCGCGGAGTTTCTCTTCGGCTCGCCCGAACGCATGATCCGCCTCGACATGAGCGAGTTTCAGACGCCCGACGCGCTCGACCGCATACTCGGCGCGCAGGGCGACAGCGCGGCGGCGGAGAGCACCGCGCTCGTCAACTCGATCCGCAAGCAACCGTTCGCCGTCGTCCTGCTCGACGAGTTCGAGAAGGCGCACCCGCAGGTCTGGGACTTGTTTCTCCAAGTCTTCGACGACGGCCGCCTGACTGACCGGCGCGGCAACACGGCCGACTTCCGCCACTGCGTCGTGATCATGACGTCGAACCTCGGCGCGACCCTGCCGCACGGCGCGAGCATCGGCTTCTCGCAGGAGCAGGCGCAGTTTGCCGCCGGGGCGGTCGAGCGCGCCGTTGTGCGCGCGTTCCGGCGCGAGTTCGTCAACCGCATTGATCGCGTCGTCGTCTTCCGTCCCCTGGGGCGCAGCATCATGCGCGATCTGTTGCGCAAAGAGTTGAACGACGTGCTGCGGCGGCGGGGCTTGCGCACGCGCCAGTGGGCGGTCGAGTGGGACGAGTCGGCGATAGACTTTCTGTTGGAGAAGGGCTTCACGGCCGACCTCGGCGCGCGCCCTTTGAAGCGCGCCATCGAGCGTTACCTGCTGTCGCCGCTCGCGCTCACCATCGTCAACCACCAGTTTCCCGAAGGCGATCAATTCCTCTTCGTCCACGCGCGCACCGGCCAGTCGCTCGACGTGGAGTTCGTTGACCCGGACGCGCCGGACGCTCTCCCCGGTCAAGCCGCGCGCGCGCAAATTCTCGACGCGCCCGACGAAGACGCGCCCGACGCGGGTGTCCGCGAACTGCGACTCGAATCAATCGTGCTCGACGCGCGCGGCACGCTCGCCGAGGTGCAATTCCTACAAGACCACTTCGACGCGCTCGCCGATCAAGTTGACGGCGAAGAGTGGCAGGGGCGGAAAAACAGCGCGCTCCTCGAAACCTCCGCGCCCGGTTTCTGGAACTCGCCCGAACGCTTCAGCGTGCTCGGACTCGCCGAGTACATGGATCGCATCGAGACGGGACTCGACACCGCAGGCTCCCTCCTCAAACGCCTCAACGGATCATTGAAGACGCGCGACCGCCAGCACTTCCCCGCCGATCTCGTCGCGCGCCTCGCGCACCAACTCTACCTGATTGACGCGGCCTGCCGCGGTCTCGCCGCCGGACACCCGCGCGACCTCTTCTTGCAGGTGCGCGCCAGTTGCGACGCGGGCGCGGACAACGCCCTCTGCGACGACTTCGCGCGCCGCATCAGTGGGATGTATCGCGGCTGGGCAGAGGCACGCCGCATGCGCTTCGAGGTGCTGCGCGAAACGCCGGACGGCACTGGAACTAACGGCGCGGCGGGTGCAACTACTACTGCCGTCGCTGCCGCCACCGCAGAGCCTTACCAGATGCTCGCGGCGATCTCAGGTTTCGCCGCCTACTCGCTCCTGCACGCCGAGGCGGGGCTGCACGTCTTAGAGACGCCGCAGGAGGACGACAAATCTTTCAACCGCGCGCGCGTCCACGTCCGCGTCGTCGCGCAGCCGGACGAACCGGCCGGTCGTGGTCAAGACGCCCTGCGCAAACAGGCCGCGCACGCCTTCGCCTCCGACCCGAACGGCTCGCAACAGATCGTCCGCCGCTACCGCGAAGAACCCTCGCCCTTGGTGCGCGACAGCGTGCGCGGCTGGCGCACCGGCAAACTCGAACGCGTCCTCGAAGGCCACTTCGACCTGATGTTCTAAACGCGCCCGCGACCTTTAACCTTTCTCTTTTTTAGTGACGTATAAGATGTAGCTCGCGACGGTGAACAAGACGAAATAAATGACGGCGAGAAGTTGAAGGTTGAGCGGCGGAATTTTCCGGTTGCCGAACTGACCGGAGCTGATCAAAAAATCAATTGTGCCGTGGAGGTATGGAAGGAGATAGCTGTAGTTCCACGAGAGCATGCCGACCCCCAGGAACCAGATCGCGAAACCTGTCCCAATCGGGACTAAAAAATTCTTGAACTGCAAACTGAGCAAGTATTGCAAGGCCAGAATCGGCAGGCAGTCGAGAAAGAAGTTGATGTTCGCCTTCAAAAAATACGCATAAGGAATCGGCGCGGTCGGGTACGGGAGATTGGCGAAGAGCATCGAGGGGATCACCGCCGACAGGTACATGCCGACATTGAACAGCACGAACACTTCGACGAGCATGATCAAGAGCACTAAAAATTTGGCGAAGAAGATCGTCGCGAATCCTTGCGGCGTGGTGTGCAGTTGCTTCCAGGTGTTGTTCTTATATTCGATCTGAGCGATCAAACCCGCCGCCAGAATGATCCCGAACGGCAGCAAAAAAACCGCCATTGATTCCCACGTCTGATTCCATAGTTTCAGCCAAAAATCATTCGACGCGTAGAGGGCGGACAACTTCCCTGCGTTCTTGATTCTCGACATCAAAATGATCGAAGGCGTGAAAGCCGCCCCGGCCACCACCAGCCACGACGCCAGGCTGCGTTTCTTCTTGAGCCACTCGCTTTGAAAACTGTTGATAAAGTTCATCTGCTACTCGCTGATCACGTCGAAAAAGATTTTTTCCAGATCGCTTTCAACCCTGCTGATCTGATAAACCTCGATGTCGTGTTGCACCAACTTCTGATTGATCGCGGCAACAACTTCCTTTTCGAGAATCGGGGTCGCAATGTTGCCCGCTTCGATCCGCGGAATCAGGCCGAACTCGCCGATGATGTGCGAAGCCCTGGCAGCATCGTTCGTTTCAAAGATCATGAATGAATTTTGCTGTCGCTTGCTGATCAACTCCGGCAGCGTTCCCTGAAACAACAAATTGCCTCGATTGATGATGCCGACGTGCGTGACGAGTTTTTCGATTTCGGGCAGGAGGTGGCTGGAGATCAGGATCGTGATTCCGTGTTGCTGGTTCAGGCTTTGCAGTAACTCTCGGATTTCGAGGATGCCGTTCGGGTCTAAACCGTTCGTCGGCTCGTCCAGAATCAGCAGCGACGGATTGTGCAGCAGGGTCATCGCGATGCTGAGGCGCTGCTTCATGCCGAGCGAAAATTGACTCGCCTTTTTACGATTCGTCTGCGCCAGACCGACCAACTCCAACACTTCCTGAATTCGCTGTTTCGGGCAGCGATAAACTTTCTGCAAAATCCGCAGGTTTTCAAACGCCGTCAGTTGCCCGTAAATGGAAGGGCTTTCGATCATCGAGCCGATGTGTCTTAAAGTCTCGACGCGATGTTTCTCGAACGGCTTGCCGAACACGAAAATCTCGCCGTGTTGTTTTTTAAGTAAGCCCAAGATCAACTTGAGCGTCGTAGTTTTCCCCGCGCCGTTCGGGCCTAAGAAACCGTAGATAGTGCTTTCCCTCACTTGAAGGTTGACACACTTCAAGGCGGCTTCGCTTGCTGAAAAGTTGTGAGTCAGGTTGATCGTTTCTATACAGTGCATGGGTCTTCACTATGCCCTCTCGCGCTACATTACTAACGACCGGCGGGCTGCCGCATTAACAATCCGGCGACGGTCTGCTTCCAAGCGCGCCACGTGCCTGAGTCTGACGACGCCGACTCGCCCCGCGCGCCGTTCGCTCAAGTCCCCTTGTGCGCGCGTGTTTGGCGTTGCGCTGTCGGGTATAATACCCTCGTTACCGAAATCCAAAATTTTCTCCCGCAAATCTTGTCCCGAACAAACGGAGTTGAGCCAATGAAGAGAGCCGTCGCTTTAGTGCTGTCACTGTCAATTTTGTTGTCGCTGTCCGTCGTCGCCGTGCGCGCCGACGAGGGCATGTGGACTTTCGACAACCCGCCGCTGAAACAGTGGAAGGAGCGTTACAACTTCGAGCCGACGAAGGAGTGGCTCGACCACGTGCGCCTGTCGTCCGTGCGCTTGCAGGACGGCGGGAGCGGTTCGTTCGTATCAGTGAACGGCCTCGTGATGACCAACCAACACGTCGCCGGTGGGCAACTCGCCAAGCTCTCGACCAAAGAGCGCGATCTCGTCAAGGACGGGTACTACGCGCGCACCAACGCCGAAGAGTTGAAGTGTCCCGACCTTGAGATCAACGTGCTCGTCTCTTACGAAGACGTGACGGCGCGCGTGCAGGGCGCGGTCAAAGCAGGCGCGACTGACCGCGAGGCCAACGAGCAGCGCAAGGCCGCGATGGCCGCCATCGAGAAAGAGTCAACCGACCAGACCAAACTCAAGAGCGAGGTGGTGACGCTCTACAGCGGCGGCGAGTATTGGGTCTATCGCTACAAAAAATACACGGACGTGCGCCTCGTCTTCGCGCCCGAAGAGCAGATCGCGTTCTTCGGCGGCGACTACGACAACTTCACCTACCCGCGCTACGACCTCGACGTAACGTTCCTGCGCGTCTACGAAAACGATCAGCCCGCGAAGACCGAGCACTACTTCAAGTGGTCGGCCAAAGGCCCCGCAGACGGCGAGTTCGTCGTGCTCTCCGGCAACCCCGGCTCGACCAACCGGCTCTTGACCAACGCGCAGCTTCAATTCCAACGCGACCTCGGCAACCCCTTGCAGATGCAAGTGTGGTCGTCGCGCCGCGCCGCGCTCAACCGCTACGCTGCGCTCGGCGCGGAGCAGACGCGACGCGCCCGTGCCACTCAGCGCTCGCTCGAAAACTCGATCAAGCGTCTGGAAAGTCAACAGGCCGGACTCTTGAACGCGCGTCTCTACGGCAAGAAGGAAGCGGAAGAGAAAGCCCTGCGTGACGCCATCGCCGCGAAGCCCGAATGGCAGCGGGCTTACGGGCAGGCGTGGGAACAGGTGGGGACGGCCTACGCCGCGCTCCCGAAATACGCCAAGCGCATCGCCTTCACCACCATCGCCGCGCCCTCGCGCCTCGGCGCGCTCGCCTCGACGCTCGTCCGCTACAGTGAGGAGATACGCAAGCCCAACTCGTCGCGCTTCGACGAGTTTCGCGACGCGCGCCTCGAAGCGCTCAAGGTGAACCTCTTCTCGCCCGCGCCCATCTACCCCGATCTGGAAGAGTTCGCGCTCGCGGCGTGGCTTGAGGAGGCGCAGAAGACGCTCGGCAACGACGACCCGTTCATCCGCGCCGCCTTGAACGGCGCGACACCCGCCGAAGTCGCCAAGCAAGTCATCAACGGAACGAAACTGACTGACGTTGCGTTTCGCAAGAGTCTCTTCGAGGGCGGCGCGGACGCCATCGCGAAGTCGGACGATCCGTTGATCGCGCTCGCGCGTCGCGTCGAACCCATCTACCGCGAACTGCGCGCGTGGAACGAAGAGAACATCCTGAGCGTGGACGCGAGCGCGGGGCAACGCATCGCGGCGGCGCGCTTCGCCGTCTACGGCAAGACCGTCTCGCCCGACGCCACCTTCACCCTGCGCCTCTCCTACGGCCGCGCCACCGGCTACTCGGAAGACACGACGCTCGTCCCCTTCCGCACCACCTTCTACGGCCTCTACGACCGCGCCGCAGGCTTCAACGAAAAACCGCCCTACGACCTGCCCGCGCGCTATCGCGAAGGACGCAACAAGCTAGAACTCTCGACGCCCTTCAACTTCGTCTACACGGCCGACACCATCGGCGGCAATTCCGGCTCGCCCGTCGTTAACCGCAACGCCGAAGTGGTCGGGCTGAATTTCGACAGCAACATCCAGAAGCTGCCGAACCGCTACGTCTACGTTGACGAGGAAGAGGGCGGCCGCGCCGTCGCCGTCCACAGCATGGCGATCATCGAAGCCCTGCGGAAACTCTACGCCGCCGAGAAACTGGCCGACGAGATCACGGCCGGGCGTTAACTGACCCATTCGGACTAGAGAAAGCGCGTGCGGGTTGACAGTCAACCCGCACGCGCTTTTTCGCGTCCAGCCGCCGCTAAATTTTTATCGCGCGAGTTGCAGGCTGTTGATGATCTGGCGGAAGGCGGGTTGGTAGGATTCAAACTCGTCTTCGGGAGCCATCGTGATCAGGTAGAAGAGTCGGCCGTCGGCGGTGGCGGTGGTGTAGATGATGTCAACCTCGGTGACGCCGGTGACGACGGACTTTCCGGCGACCGTCGTGGCGTAGCCCTCGCGGCCGCCGATGCTGATTTTTTGCGACTGGCTGACGACGCGGAAGTCTGCGTTGATGTCGAGTTGCTGCTGGACGTAGGCCGCGTTGGCGCGCGCGAGATCGCTGGCGGCGGGCGCGACCGCGCCGATGAAGATGCCGTGCGTGACGACGAGCGCGTCGCCGAGTTTTCCGTATGCGCCTTTGGGCGCGAAGATCATCTGGGCGTCGCCGTCGTCGCCCGCCGAGAGCGCGTCCCAGTTGGCGGGGTACTGGAAGGCGAAAGAGTTGTCGCCCGCGCTGTAGGGTTGGAAGTTGGGGGCGGGCGGGGCGGGACGCGCCGCGCCGGAAGTGTTCGTCGTCGGGTCGCGCGGCCCGGTGCGCGCGGGTTCGGCGGTCGAGGCGAGCGAA
Organism: Pyrinomonadaceae bacterium; assembly: GCA_030838445.1. Lineage (GTDB taxonomy): Bacteria > Acidobacteriota > Blastocatellia > Pyrinomonadales > Pyrinomonadaceae > JAIVJZ01. The sequence continues at coordinate 23,155 of JAUZFQ010000069.1, forward strand.
CCGGCGGCGCGTCGCCCTTCGAGACGCGCCTTGACCTGCATGAAAGCCTCCGTGTCGCGGATGGGCTTGTCGCTCACGCGCAGAGAAGGCAAGGCGTTCGTGATGGCGGCGACGCGGTTGCCGGGGTCTGGGTGGTCGCTCAAAAATTCGGGCGTGCGCTGGCCGCCCTGTGATTGGAGCGTCTTGAAGAAGTTCGCCATGTCGCGCGGGTCGTAGCCGCTCTCGGCCATGATGCGCGCGCCTTCGAGGTCGGCCTGCTTCTCGGCGGTGCGACCGAAGCGCAGGAAGAGCATGTTCGCGCCCGCGCCGCCGACGGAGTTGATGACTTGACCGAGGTCGGAATCGTCGCCCGTGATCGCGCCGATGACGCCCAAGCCCTTCTGCGCGATGTAGGCTTTCGACGCTTGATTCGTCCCGTGACGGAGCGCGACGTGCGTGATCTCGTGCGCCATCACCCCGGCGAGTTCGCCCTCGTTCTTCGCCGCCGCAATCGCGCCCGCGTTGATGAAGATGTAGCCGCCCGGCAAGGCGAAAGCGTTCAACTCTTTCGTCGCCACGACGTTGAACTGGTAGGGGAACTTGTGGCCTCCGGCGCGTGCCGCGAGTTTCGCGCCAAGCCCCCGGATGTAAGTCACAATCGGCTCGTCGTTCAAGAGCGGCATCTGCTGCGCGACCTCTTGCGCCGAGCGCTTGCCGAGTTCGATGTCCTGTTCGGGGCTGAAGAGGTTGAAGCCGGGTTCGAAATGGGGCGCGGGCTTGCCGCCACTCTCGCCGCCGCCGCGACCCGAAAACAGACCGCTGCACCCCAACTGCCCCAACACGAACGCCGCAGCCAACACGAACGCCAGACTCTTTCGCCCACGTCTCAACATTTTCGCCACCCCTTTACGCCGTCGTCGCCGCGCGTCGCACACGCCCTGCCGCGCACGTCCTGCCGCGCATCTTCTGACGCCCGCCGCCCGCTTGAATTGTCGCGCGCTTTTGTCAACCCCTTTATCTTAGACCAACTTCCGTCGCGGCCGTCAACCGACTATCTATTTCATTTGCCCCATGCCCGGTCTATAATCCCGGCTCGTCCGCCGCAACCCGCCCCGCCCGCTACGGGGTCGCCTGAGTCAACGCCATGAAAATCTGCCCCTCCTGCCAGCGCACGCACCCGGACGAGATGGCTTTCTGCTCGCACGACGCGACGCCTCTACAGGTGTATGTCGCTCCCACGCCCGGTGGGCAACTACTCGACGGGCGTTACGAGATCGAAGAGTTGATCGCTGAGACGCGCCTCGGCCAACTTTACCGCGCCCGCGACGTGCGACTCGGCATCCGCGTGGCCGTGAAGATGTTCAGACCCGAACTGCGCAACGAGATCATCCGGTGGATGGAACGCGTCCCTCACGTGTGGCGCGACGCGCTCAGATTCCGCCACGCGAACGTGGTCGTGATCTACGAATTGAATCTCAACTTCATGGTGATGGAGTACGCCGGGGGTGAGTCGCTCGACAATGAGTTGAGACGGCGCGGCCGCATCCCGCCGCGCGAGGTGGCCGAACTGCTCGCGCCCGTCGCACGCGCGCTCGACGCGGCACGCGCCCACGGCCTCCCCTGTGATTTCCTGACGCCCGCCGACATCATGATCGCGCGCGTGGAAGATAATTGTCTCTTCGTCAAGCTGCTGCCTTTGATCTTCAACCGGCGATTCGTTGACGACAGACTCCGCAACACGGGCGAGCCGGTCAAGTCCGGTCTGAGCGGCGCGGAGGAAATCGCCGCGCCTTACGTCGCACAGAGACTCTCGGATGACGACACGCCGCGCGGCGAGGAGAGAAGTGATGTCTACAGTCTGGGCGTGATCTCATACGAGTTGATGTCCGGCCGGAAACCTTTCGACGGGTTGACGCCCGATGAGATCAAACGGAAGCATGCGACCGCCGAACCCGCGCCGCTCGCGGAACTCGCGCCGGAGACGCCCGACGCCGCCGTCCGCGCCGTCGAACGCGCGCTGGCGAAGCGTGGCAAGGAGCATCACGCCACCGCCGGAGAGTTTATTTCACAGTTACAGGCTGCGCTCGGAGTGGAGCGGGGAGAAATTTATTCAAGCCCTTTGAAAATGGCGGTTACTGATGACGAGGCTTCGGACGAGCACCAAAGAGGGATACTGATTAAGACCAAATCAAGAGATACCTCTGCTGAATCAGTAGACGCTTCCATCACGGACACGCCTCTGTACGCGGACGAGAACGTGCAGTTCACCGTCTACCAGCCGGAGACGATTGCGCCCGCGCGCTGGCACACGTTGCTGGCGTTCGCACATTTGTCGAAGCGGCGACCGGACGCGCCGCCGGATGAGCCTGAGCCGCTGGCGGAGGTGAAGCGGCTGGCCGCGCGCGTGCTCGCAGACGAGACGGCCGAGTATGACGCATTGAAGCAGAACAGCCTGCACGCCGTCCCGCGGCAGGGCGAGATCACGTTCGTGCCCGACGTTGACGGGTGCGAGTTCAACCCGCCGAGTCAAACTTTTTCGTGGCACAAGAGCGTGCACAAGGTCGAGTTCGAGTTACGCGCGGCGGCGTCTCTGGACGGGCGCGTGGCGCGCGGACGCCTCACCGTTTTCCTCGGCACGCTCATCCTCGCAGACGTGCCGCTGGCGATCCGCGTGGACAGCGCCGCGAGCCTGAGCGCGACGAGAGACGCCCCGGCAGTCGTGCCCGCCTCGGCCGCGCCGTACCGGAAAATTTTTCCTTCCTACTCGCACAAGGATCGCGCGGTGGTCGAGCAGATCGAGCACCACGTCCACGCCCTCGGCGACAAGTACCTGCGCGATGTGGCGGAACTGCGCGCGGGGCAAGACTGGCAGCGCTGGATGCGCGACGCCATCCGCGAAGCCGACGTGTTTCAACTGTTCTGGTCGCACAACTCGATGCGCTCCGTCTACGTGCGTCAGGAGTGGGAATACGCGCTCTCGCTCGGTCGCGCGAACTTCGTCCGCCCCACCTACTGGGAAGTGCCGTTGCCCGAAAGCCCCGCGGAGAATTTGCCGCCCCAAGAGTTGCGCCAACTCCATTTCCAACATCTGCGTGCGAACACCATCGCCGACCATCCGACATCGGCCGTCGCGCATGACGAACAAGCCTCATCAGAATTGTATAAGCAAGCCGCTACGAAGTGGCATAATCGCCCCGCCACAGAGGCCGCTTCTGCTCAGCCTGCCGGGGTGGATGTCGTGTGCGCGCGTTGCGGCGGGCGCAACTTGCCGGAGAAGGCTTTCTGCCAGACCTGCGGCTCGGCGTTAAGCGCGACCGCACAGCAGCCCGCCATTCAAGCGGGAGCGGCGCAGTCTTCCGTCCCGCCCGCGCAGTCAGCCGCGCCGGAAGTAAGCAACGCGCTGGACATATTCTGGGAGAAGCGACCGCGCGAGGCTGAACAAAATTTGCCGCCGCCACAGTCTTACTCGCAGCAGTCTTATCCGCAGATGTCTTACTCGCCGTCGTCGTCCGGCTGCACGCCACGCGGACGCTCGACGGGTTTGTTTATTCTCCTGTTTGTCGTCGCGCTGTTGTTCGCGCTGGCGGTCGGCGTTTACCTGCTGGTTCGTTTACTGTAAAACTAACGACGCGCTCTCCTTGAAGATAGTCGTCAGCGTTCCGGCGTCGGCGTGAATTTCCGGCCGACGTCGAACGCCCTAATTTTCCGGCCGCGCCGCTCGCGCGCCAATTCATATCTGACGTTCGGCCGCGCCCTTCTTTGCGCGCATCGACGGCGGGAGTCACAGCATGTCATCTCAAACGCTCGCGGCCGCCATCGCGTGGCTCGAAGCGCGCATCGCGGACGACCCCGATGTCAACGCCGAACTCTTCGCGCGGCTCGCCGCCGAGCAGCACACGCTCGGCTTGCTCCACGGCGAGCGCGCCCTGTGCCCCTTCCTGCGCCCGCTCGTCGTGACGCGCGCGCAGTACGACGCGGTTGCACGCGCGGCGCGTGTGTTGGCGGGCGCGTTCGAGCGTTTGACTGATGCCGCGCTGGCCGACGACGAGTTGCTCGCCGAACTCGACCCCACCCCGCGCGAGGCGCGTATGGCGCGCATCGATCCCGGCTACAAGTTCGCCTGCGTCACGAGCCGCCTCGACGCTTACCTCAACGGCGACGACTTTCAGTTTCTCGAATACAACGCGGAGAACCCGGCCGGGATCGCCGATCAGTCGCAACTCGAACGCGTCCTCTTCACGCTCCCGCACATGAGCGAGTTTCTCGCGCGCTACCCACACTGGCTGCCGCGCCCGCATGCGCGTTTGCTCTCGACGCTCGTCGAAGTCTATCGCGAGTGGGGCGGCACGATTGAGCGGCCGCAGATAGCGATTGTTGACTGGGCAGGCGTCTCCACCGAGAGCGAGTTTCGCATCCTGCAAGACTACTTCGTGGCGCAAGGCTACCCGACCAACATCGCCGACCCACGCGCGCTCACCTTCGACGGCATGAATTTATACGCCGGGGAGTTTCGCGTAGACATCCTCTACAAGCGCGTCGTGATTCACGAATTCTTAGAGCGGTCGGACGAGGCGCACCCGCTCGCGCGCGCCTACGCCGAACGCAAGGTGTGCATGGTGAATTCGTTCCGCGCCAAGCTCGCGCACAAGAAACTCGGTTTCGCCGTCCTCAGCGATCCGCTCTACGCGCACCTCTTCACGCCCGTCGAACTCGAAGCCATCCGGCGTCACATTCCGTGGACGCGACGTGTGCGTCGCGGCCTCACGACGTTCGACGGCGGCGAAGACGAACTCGTCGAAATTCTCAGGCGCGAGCGTGAGCGTCTGGTGTTGAAGCCGAACGACGATTACGGCGGCGCGGGCGTCTTGATCGGTTGGGAGACCGGCGCGGCCGATTGGGAGCGCGCCATCGAGCACGCGCTCGCGGCCTCTTACGTCGTGCAGGAGCGCGCGCCCGTGCGGAAGGTGCAGATGCAGGTGTTCGCGTCGGGGCGTCTGGAGCGCGCGGAGTTGTACGTGGATTTCAACCCGTACCTCTTTCGCGGGGAAGCGGAAGGCGCGCTCGTACGCCTCTCCGCGTCGTCACTCTGCAACGTCTCGTCAGGCGGCGGCGAGACCGCGCTCGTCGTGCTGGAAGATTAGCCGGGGCGGCCTACGTTAGTAAGCGGCCGTCGCATCAATCGCGGCTGTCGCATCAATCGTTGAGCACGTAGAGGCGTTGCTCGATGTCGCCGCCCGTGATTTCGCGGTAGGCGCGCGCGAGCCGTCCCTTGCGCGCCGCGTCCGTCTCGCGGCCGTAAGCCCGCGCCATCCGGTCGAACTCGCCCGTCCCCAACCAACTCAACAAACTGAGTCGGCGCGCCGCCGCGGCCGCACGCGTCTCGTCGCCGTCGAGCACTTCCGCGAGCGTTCGCTCGATCAGTCGGTTGACGCGCCACTGTGCGAAGGCGGGCGCGGCGAGCGGGACGGCCGCGCCGAGCGCGATTGTCAGACAGAGGGCGGCGCGCGTCATTCGCGCGGCGGCGGCGAGGCGTGCGCGGCGCGCGTTGCGCCAGTAGATGAAGGCCGTGACGAAGGGCGTGAAGCCGAGCGCGCCGATGCCGACCGCCAGCCCGATCAACGTCAGCGGCAAGATGAAGATGCCGACGGCCACCGAGAAGAATGCGCCCGCGAGCATCACCCCGGCGAGCACGCCGCACCACTCCCCTGCGCGCCTGCCCGCCACGAGCCACGCGCCGAGCACGGCGATCTCGATGGCGATCAGCCCGTAGGCGAAAAATTTGAACGCGCCGAGCAACGGCGTGCCGAAGAAGCCGCCGCGAAAGACAATCGGATCGAAGACGAGACAGAGGATCGGCAGCACCATGCCGATGGTCACGTCGAAGATTAACTGCCAGAGCGTGCCCTCCGCTTGCCACTGCCGCCACAAAAATCCCTGACGCCTCGTAGGCTGCGAGAGACGACTGAAAGCCACGCCCCCCGGCTCGACCCGGCTCACAATTTCACTGTTCATCAAAGTTCACCTCACACAGCTACTCGCCTGACTTCCAACACGCACCGACGCACCCGGCTTCCAATAGCGATCAATCGCAAACGATCACTCAACGCGTTCTCGCTCTCTTAACGGCGTGCGCCCGTTCGCGCCGCCTTGCCTTCGCGTTCCCGGCGGCTGCGGACTTCGCCCCGTTCGACATAGCCGCCAGCGCGCGCTGAGCTTCGTTAATCATGCGTATCGTCGCGGCGTCCATCGTCGCAGCGTCGGTTGTCGCGGTGTTGGTCGTCGCAGCGCTCGTCGTTGTGTTGCTAGTCGTCGCCGTGCTGATTGTCGCGGCGGTCGCAGTCATCTTCGGAGGGGGCGGCGGCTCCGTCGCAGTCGTCATGTTAATGACGGGCACGCTGCTGACGGGCGGCGGGCAGGTCGCCTGACTCAGACTCGCCTGATGCGCGGCCACTGTGCGCCACGCGCGCGAGCGCGCGAGACTCCACGCGCGCCAGTCTTCGCCGGGCGGGCGTCCAGACCAGCGGCGGGTGAGTTCGCTCGCCGCGAGGCAATGCTCGTCGCGGCTGAGCGCGGGCAGCGCGGAGACGAGCGCGGGCACGGCGTCGGCACTCAGAGATGCGGCGTAAGCGGCATCGAAGGAACGCCCCGCCCGCGCGTGCGCGGCGTTCGCGCGCACGATGTAGGCGTCTGGGTTGAGCAGGTGTAAAAGTCCGATGGTGACGAAGGCGGCGACGAGCGCGCCGCAGGCGAACCGCAGCCGCGCATCGCGCACGAGCACCGTCCACGCGAACCACACGAAGACGAGGCCGAGCCACAGCATGAAGGCCGTCGTGTAAAGGCGCAGTTCCGTCAGCCCGTACTCGCTCTGGTACAAGCGCATGCGTGCGACCGCCGAGGCCATGATGACGAACAGCAGCGCGACCTGCGCCCCGGCGAGCGTGCGAAAGATGCGCCCGGCCGCGGGGCTGTTTCGCCTGAGCAGCGCGTGGACGCCGAGCAGGAGCGGCAGCACCAGCCCCGCCACCCACGTCAACTCGAAGAAGCCGCGCCGCGCGTATTCCGAATAGGTCAACTCCGTGATTGACATGACGCGCTCCGCGCCGCCGAAGAAGTAGCGAAACTGCACGACGACGAAGCACGCGAACAGCACGTTCAACAAACCGAGCACGACGCCCACTTCGACCGCGCCGAGCGACAACCCTCTCGCCGCTGCTTCCTTCTCCTGCACGCCGACCGGCGTCGTCTCGCCCACCGTTGCCCCGACCGTCGTCGCCCCGCCTTCCACAACGACGCTTCCCGGCGACTGTCTATGCGCGCCCGTCTCGCCTTCGCCCGTCGCGCCCGTCGCCGACGCCGCCGACGCTGCGCCGTCTCGCTCACTGTCGTCAACCGTGATCGAAGTGTAGGCCGCGTGCGCGGGCGGCGTAGTGACGGACAGCATGGGCGCGGGCTGCGTAGCCACGCCCGCTGTCGTCGTCGCCGCGTCTCCCGCCAGCACCATGCCGCGCAGGAAGCCGCACGTCATCCACGCGAACAAGAGCGTCAGGAAGAAGTGCGAGAACAACTGTCCCGCGTCGAGTTCAAACGTCTGCCGCATGATGCCCTCGAACACCGCGTCGGCCGCCATGAACAGCGCGCCGAAGAGGAACAGCAGCGGCACGGCGATGACCAGCCCGCGCGCCACCGCCCACACGTGACGCATCGCGCCCCGGCGCGGGATCGCAGCCCACTGCACGTCGCTGACGGCGAGCGGCAAACTCGCGAACATCACGTCGAACGCCGCGTGTCCCAGTCCGAGCGCGTAGTCGCCCAATCCACCGAGCCGTATGTTGTGCCCGCGCGCGCGCCACGCCAGCAGCGCGAACGCGACGAACAACGCCAGCCCGTCGAGAAACTTCAACGTCGCCGAGTCGCGCCACGCGAACGCCGCCGCGAAGAAGCCGATGGGCAACAGCAACCATCCGCCGTCCGCGCGCCAACTCGCGCTCCCTCCCGAACGCCCGTGCAGCGCGCACATCGCCGCCGCCAGCGCGCCCGCCCACAAAAAGACGTTCAAGCCCCACGGCGTCTGCCTCAACAGCGCGTCGCCCAGCACGCCCAACAACAACGCCGCTTCCAAAACGTTCAACCCCAACTTCGTCCGTCTGTTCATGCGCCCCTCCAACTTCGACCTCTCCCGTCGCCCTTACACGTTCCCTCTCCGCACTTGTTCCAACATCCCACTCAACGCTACTTTCACTCTCATCTCACTCAACGCCACTCGCGTTCTCGTCCGACCCGCCGCACGCAGCATTCATTCTCGATAGCGGCCATCTCAAATTCCCGCCGCCACGCCCTCACCCCGCCGCCGTCACGGCGACTACGACCGCCTACGCCGCCGACGCCGTTGACACCGACGCCGCTGACGCGGGCACGCCACCGAAGCGACGCTCGCGCCCGTGAAACTCCGCGACCGCGGCGGCCAGATCATCGCCCGTGAAATCAGGCCACATCCGCCGCGTGAAATAGAGTTCGGCATACGCGCTCTCCCACAACAGGAAATCGCTCACGCGCTGTTCGCCGCCCGTGCGAATCAACAAGTCCACGTCGCGCGCGGGCGCTATGTCGTGCACCGCGCGGCCGAGCAGCGACGCGAACTCCTCACGCGTCACTATGCTCGTTGACCTGCGCTCCGAGTTCAACACGCGCGCCGCACGCAAGATCGCCTCGCGCGACGAGTAGTCAACCGCGAGCCGCAAGGTCAGCTCGCGCCCGCCCGCCGTTCTCGCCTCCGCCGTCTCGATGGCCGCGCGGAGCGTCCGAGCCAAGCGGTCGCGCCGCCCGACGACGCACAGGCGCACGCCGCGCTCCGCTAGTTTCTCTGTCTCCGAGATCAGGTAGCGACGCAGCAGTCGCATCAGCAGCGACACCTCGCGCGGCGGCCGCCCCCAGTTGTCCGCCGAGAACGCGTAGAGCGTGAGCGTGCCGATGCCGCTTGCGGGGGCGGCCTCCACCACGCGGCGCACGGCCTCTGCGCCCGCCCTGTGCCCCGCCGTGCGCGGCAACCCGCGCCCGCGCGCCCAACGCCCGTTGCCGTCCATGATGATCGCGACGTGCAAGCCGTCGTCTGTCGCCAATTGCAAAGCCCTTTGTTTCATAAAGTCACCACGCAAAAAAATTTGCTCTCCCGAATTTTAGACTCTAGCGTTCCCGCGCCGTGCGGATGATTGACTCCATGTGATCGAGGTAGCGCGTGAGAGCGCGCCGCCCGGCGTCCGTCAGGCGAAACTCGGTCTTCGGCGTGCGCCCCTCGAAAGACTTCTCGCAGGTGATGTACTTGGCGTCTTCGAGCTTGCGCGCGTGGACGCTCAAGTTGCCGTCGGTCGTCTTCAAAATCTCTTTGAGTTCGTTGAAGGTGAGCGAGGCGTTGCCCGCGAGCGCGCTGACGATGCCGAGCCGCAGGCGTTCGTGGATCAGCCGGTCTAACTCGGCCGCGCTCGTCGCCGGAGTCTCGTCGGACACGCCGCCGCCGTCGTCGGCAGCAGTCGCCCGCGCGACCTCGCGCAGTTCGCCGCGTCGCGCCCCTGAGGCGGCGGCGCGACCTTTTCGCTGTGTGCTTCCTTTAGCCACCGTGCCTCCTTGCGATGATGACGCCGAAGATGAGGTGCAGGCCGCCGAAGCCCGCCGCCATGTATGCGTCAGCCCACGCCGCCGGACTGAAGAGAGCGAGCGTGCCCGCCAGCATGAAACACAAGCCCATGACCGGCACGATCTTGACGGAAAACGCGCCGCCCGTCACCACGCCCGCCCCGTAGAGCAGCAGCCACACCGGGCGGATCACGCTGACCGTGCCGTAGCGCGAGAGCACGATGGTCAGGAGCGCGCCGACGAAGAGCGGCGGGGCGAGGTTGAAGAGAAGTTTGCGACCCGGCTTGGAGAGTAAGGGCTGTTGCGCCGCGCGCGCCTTGCGCCTCATCGCCACCACGGAGATGAGTAGCGACAGCACGGCCTCGGCGACCCAGATTTTGATCCACGCCCCGCGCGCCGTCGAGCGCACCGCGAGGTAGCAGGCCGCGAGCGCCGTCAAGCCGACGACGCACAGGCCCCAGCCGGAGACGGCCGTGAACGACGCCGCGCTCTCCATCGTCTCGCGGATGAAGCGCAGGTTGTCCATCGCCCGCGCGTGCAGGGCGGGTGGCTCTGGTTCTTGTTCGACCGGGCGCAGGCTGGTTAGTTTGACGACAGTCATCACGCGCACGATACGCCTTCTCAGCAGTTTCGTCAAGTACTTTATATTGCAAAGCCAGAAAGGCGAAAGTGCCGTGAAGTTTCCGCCTCTGCCCCGCTTGCGGGGGTGAAGTCCGGCGGCTTGGCCGCCCGGTCGGCGACGCGCCTGTTTCGCACTCCGTCGCCAAGTTTGTTAGCATACCGGGCACTCTACATCCCGTTAAGGAGACCAGAGAAGTTTTGCACGACGAGAAACTCCCCGGCGGCATCAGTTTCGTCGCCGAAGGCGAAGGCATCCGCGAGTACCGGCTCGCCAACAATTTGAAGGCGCTGCTCGTGGAGAACCGCGTCGCGCCCGTGGCGACCGTGTGCGTGCTCTACAAGGTCGGCTCGCGCAACGAGGCCGTCGGCTACACCGGCTCGACGCACCTGCTCGAACACATGATGTTCAAGGGCACGCCCACCTTCAACAAGGATCGCAACACGCAGATCGCCGCCACGCTCCAGAAGATCGGCGCGGACTTCAACGCGACGACGTGGTACGACCGCACCAACTACTTCGAGACCGTGCCGAGCGATCAACTCGAACTCGCCATCCGGCTCGAAGCCGACCGCATGCGCAACTCGTTTATCGCCGACGCGGATCGTCAGTCCGAGATGACCGTCGTGCGCAACGAACTCGAACGCGGGCAGAACGAGCCGACGATGGTCTTAGACGAAGCCGTCTACGCCACGGCCTTCCGCGAGCACCCCTATCACCACCCGACCATCGGTTGGCGCGCAGACGTGGAGAACGTGCCCACCGCGCGCCTCAAAGCCTTTTACGACACCTTCTATCACCCGAACAACGCGACCGTCATCGTCGTCGGCGACTTCGAGCGCGACGCGACGCTCCGTTTAATCAGCGACAACTTCGGCGCGTTCTCCGCGACTGAGGAAGCCATCCCCGAAGTCTACACGGACGAACCCGCGCAGCAGGGCGAGCGCCGCCTCGTCATCAAGCGCGCGGGCGAACTCGCGCTCGTGCAGATCGCTTTTCACACGCCCGCCGTGCTCGGCCAACTCGGCGTGCTCTCGAACGCCGAACTCGCCGCGCGCGCCGCCGACCCTCCCGCCGAAAACGACATCTACCCGCTCGTCGTGCTCTCGGCCTTGTTATCGAACGGCGTCACGAGTCGTCTCTATCAAGCTCTCGTCGAGACGGAACTCGCCGTTTCGGTCACCTCGAACTGCGATCAGTTTCGCGACCCCGGCCTTTTCAACGTCTACGCCACGGTCAGCCCCGGCGTCGCGCCTGCGGAAGTCGAAGCGGCGATCCTGAAAGAGTTGGAGCGCGTCGCCGCGGAAGATTTGCCGGAGGCGGAGACGGAGAAGGCCAAGCAGCAGATCATCGCGCAGGTGGCCTACAACCGCGACGGCACGTCCGAGATCGCCTCGCAGATGTCCGAGGCCGAGGCCGTCGCCGACTGGCGTTTCTACAAAGACTACGCGGCGAACATCGCGCGCGTCACAGGCGCGGACGTGCGACGCGTCGCGCGCGCGTACTTCACGGAAGACAATCGCACCGTCGGATACTTCATCCCGAAGGCTACGGCCAACGGAGAGAACGGCGACGCGGGCGCAAATGGATCAAGCGACGGCGACGAAGGCGAAACGGCCGCGAGCGAAGTTTAAGAGTCTTTGAGTTCATGGCAGGACGGGAGTGTATGCGATGGTGAAACGGGAAGGCGCGGGGCAAGAGGCGACGGCGACGACGGGCGGGAGCACGACGCCGCAGGAGTTGGGGCAGCAACCGCTCGCGGCTGGGCACAGCGAAAAATCTTCGGACGCCGCTGCGGCCAACACGCCCGCGAGTGGCGCGCGCTCGAACTTCGCCGCGCGTGTGGCGCGCACCGAGTTGCCCACGGGGGCTGTCCTGCTCGTCCTCGAAAACCGCGCCACGCAGACCATCTCGCTGCGCGGTTCTTTGCGCGCCGGTTCGTATTTCGAGCCGCGCGACAAGCCCGGCCTCGCGCGTCTCACCGCCGACATGCTCGAACGCGGCACGCTGCGGCGCACCAAGTTTCAACTCGCGGGCGACCTTGAAGCCGTCGGCGCGGAGGTCGAATTTTCCGCCGACCCCTTCTCCGTCCAGATCGCCGCGCGCGCGCTCGCCAAAGATTTGTCGCTGCTGCTCGGCACGCTCGCCGAACAACTGCGCGAACCCGCGTTCCCCGCCGACGAACTCGAAAAGCTGAAACAGCAGGCCGTCGCCGCCGTGCAGGAGCAACAGGCGAACACGCGCCTGCGCGCCTATGAAAAGTTTTCCCAACTCACCTACGACCCGGCCAACCCCTTCTACGTCCACGGCGGCGAACAACTGATCAAGAGTCTCAACTCGATCACGGTTGAAGACGTGCGCCGCTTCTACGAGTCGCGCTACGGCGGCCGCTCGCTCGTCCTCTCCGTCGTCGGAGACGTGGAGGCCGCCGAAGTGCAGAGACTGTTCGCCGAAGCGTTCGGCGAGTTCGCGGGGCCGCGCGAGAGCGTCGAGATAGACGTGGCCGACCCTGAGCCGCACGCGGGCACGCGGCGCGAGATCGTGATGCTCAAGGAGAAGGCCAACGTCGATGTGCTGCTCGGCACGGCCGCGCCACTGCGCCGCGACGCGGGCGACTATTACGCGGCCACGCTCGCCAACGGCGCGCTCGGCGAATCCACGCTCTCCTCGCGCCTCGGCCTGCAAGTGCGCGACCGCGAAGGGCTGACCTACGGCATCGGCTCGCGCTTCCGCGCGCCCTCGCTCGCCGCCGGGCCGTGGTACATCGCCGTTTCAGTCAACCCCGGCAACGTCGAGAAGGCGATCACTTCCGCGCTCTCGGTCTTGCGCGATTACGTCGCGAACGGCATGACCGCCGACGAACTCGCGGACGAAAAATCATCCGCCATCGGCTCGTTCAAAGTCTCGCTCTCGACCAACGCCGGACTCGCCGACGCCCTCTGGAACGCAGAGTTCTTCCGCCTCAACACGGCCTACCTCGACCGCTTCCCCGAACTCGTACAAGCCGTCACGCTCGAAGAAGCCAACGCCGCGATTCGCAAATACTTCCGA
>JAUZFQ010000084.1 GCA_030838445.1 Pyrinomonadaceae bacterium
CCACATGCAACTGACTACTGACCACGGACAAAGAACTATCCTTATTCATCCCTCATCCCTTAATTCCATCGCGTTCCAGATGAAGGGGAACGTGCCCCACGTCTGGCCGCGGTGTTGGGGGCGGAAGGCGAAGAGGACGACGCGCCCGCGGCCGAGCGTTACTTCGGCGAGCGCGATCTTGCCCGCGATCAACCGCTCGCCGAGCAGCCAGCCGGAACGCAGCACGTCGCGCCCGGCGTAGCGCGCGACAATACGCACGTCGGACTTCGCGCCGTCCGTCAACTCGAAGGCGGAACTGTTGATGAAGTAAGCGTCAACGTCTTTAGCGAGGCTGCGCGCGAGCGGGTGCGCGGTGTCAACTTCGAGCCGCAGGATCGAGCCGGGGCCGTAGAACTCAGAGGTCTTCACTCCTTCGAGGACGTTGCGGAGCGGCAGCTTGAAACGCTTGATGGCGAGTTCGGCGGCGGCGTCGAAGCAGACGAGCGTGCCGCCGTCTTCGACGAAGCGGCGCAGATTTTCGACGCCCGCCTCCGTGATGCCGCCCGTGTATTCCGCCGGGGCGGTCTCCTTCGCGCGCCCCTCGACGATCTCGCGCAGGCGCATCGAGGGCAGCACGATCACGTCGTGCCGCGCGCGCAAGTTTCCGGCGCGCACGTCGCGGTCGAGTAAGGTCTGAAACGGGACGTTGAACGTGTCGAAGACGTAGCGCGTCCAACCCTCGTCCATCGAACCCGTCCAACTCTTGTAGAGCGCAAGGCGGACGCCGGGGCGCGCGGCGAGCGGGTTGGCGATGGGCGACTTGTCCTGACGCATAGCCGCCAGACCGAGATCGCGTCGCACCTCGTCTTCGTCGTGGAGCAGCGTGAGACGCCGCGCGCTCGCGGGTTCGACCAGACGCTTGATGGCGGAAACTTCGACGCCCATCTGCATCGGCAGCGTCCATCCGGCCACGTCATAGGGTCGCTCCGCCTCGCCCGTCGAAGTGCGCCGATCAGGATAAGTCTGCCGCTCGAAGAGCGACAGCACGTTCTGGCGAGAGGGTTGCGCGAGGAAGACGAGGTAATTGCCCGCCGGAATCTCGCGCCCGCGCTTGCCGTCGTCCGTCACCATGTTGCCGGAGGGATAAAGCGCGTGAGCCGCCGTGTCGAGCCGGTGAACTTCGACGCCCTGTGCGACGAGCGTCCCGACGAGTTTCGCCACGGCCTCGTCTTTGCCCTGCCGTGCGGTGATCAAGTAGGCGATGGCGTCGTCGGTGATTGTGTCGGTCGCGCGGCGTCCGAGTTCGTAAAAGTTGCGCAGGTAACGCTCGCGGTACTTGGCCGCCATCGAGAGCACGGCGCGCGAGGCCGTCAACTCCATCCGCATCACGTCGGCCGCGCGCCACGTGCCGCCCGGCCAGGGGTCTGGGAAGTTGGTCGCCGATTGCAGCGCGCTCGGCATGCCGCGCGTTGAACTGCGCGTGAGTTGTTCGCGCGTCACTTCGACGGGCGTCATCAGACGCGCGCTCGCGGCTTCGGTGAGGATGCCGACGGAGTTGTGATAGTAGGGCGCGGTGCGAAAGCCGCCGTGCCACCAAGTGTCGTAGAGGGCGTTGGTGATGACGCCCTGTTGACCTTCGGCTTGCAGGTCGGCGGCGATCTTGTGGCCGATGAGGCCGACTTCGCGGAGCAGGAGCGGCGGGATGTGCGGGTTCGGCGGATCATAGAAGGGCGGGACGAAGAAGCGCGACCCCGTCGAGCCTTGCTGGTGCACGTCGTAGACGATCTGCGGAAACCATTCGCGCCAGAAGAGACGCGTCAGCAGTTGCGTCTCGCGCAGGTTGAGCATGAACCAGTCGCGGTTGTTGTCGTGCCCGGCGTAGTGGTGATAAATCTCCGGCGGCTCCGTGCCTTCGTAGGGCGTGCCGAGAGTTTTGCGATACCAGTCGGCCACGATGTCCACGCCGTCGGGGTTGGCCGAAGGGACGAGCAGGAGGATCGTGTTCTGCAAAATCTCGCGCGTCTCCGCGTCTTCGGCCGCGGCCAACTCGTAGGCGAGTTGCATGGACATCTGCGAGGCGACGATCTCGGTCGAGTGGATCGAGCAGGAGATGACGACGACGGTCTTGCCTTCGCGGACGAGCGGCGCGGCCGGGTCGGCCGTCCCGTTTTGCCGCGCGAGGCGCGGGTCTGCGAGGCGGCGTTGAATGTCTTGGTACTTCGCGAGATTGCGTATTTTCTCAGGCGCGCTGATGAAGGCCACGACGAGCGGGCGGCCGAGCGTCGTCTGCCCGAGCGTTCGCATCTGGACGCGTTCGCTGGCCGCGTCGAGGCGCGCGAAGTAAGCAGTGATCTGTCGCCAGTCGGCCACCTTGCGGTCGTCTGCGGGTTTGAAGCCGAGGACGGAGGCGGGCGACGGAACACCCGTGGCGGCGCGCGGCGCGACGTTCGCGCGGCGGCGAGTTTGCGCGTGAAGGGACGACGCGGAGAGGCCGCCGGAGAAGGTGACGACTGCGAGCGCGGCGACGAAAGTAGAGAGTGCGAACCGGAGAACGGAGCGAGACATGCCTGATTCTCTTTCACCAAAATTATTTGAGACGGAACGTGTCAGTGCGGGCGTGGAGTCTAGCACAGACGCGTGCGCGCCGCGCACCGTCGCTACCGTCGCCGCCGCGACGACTAAAAACGCGCGGACGGCGAAGACGAATGCCACGTTCCTGAGTCGCCTGCATCACTGGTGGGTGCTGTTCGTCGCGGGCGCGCTGCTGCTCATCTTCGGGCCGCCGGTGTTGCTCGTCGCGTGGGCGGCGGGCAGGCGCGAGTGGGTGTACCCGATTGCCCTGTGGGGCGCGCGCCAGTGGTTGCGCCTGAGCGGCATGCGCGTCCGCGTGCGCGGGCTGGAACAACTCGACCCGCGGCAGACTTACATCTTCACCGCCAACCATCGCTCGTATCTCGACACGGCGACGCTCTTCGCCTACCTCGGCCGGCGCGTCGGGCTGTTCGCGAAAAAGGAGTTGTTGAAAGTTCCCATCCTCGGCGTCGGGATGGGCTTCGTCAACATCATGGCGATTGACCGCTCGAACCGCGAACGCGCTCTCGCCACCGTGCGCGCCGCCACCGAACGCATCCGCTCCGGCGTCTCCTTCGGCGTCTTCGCGGAGGGCACGCGCGCACGCGCAGGCGAACTGCTGCCGTTCAAGAAAGGCGCGTTCTACATGGCGGTCGAGACGGGCGTGAGCGTCGTCCCCGTGGCGATCAAGAACACGGACGCGCTGATGGCTAAAGGCGAGGGCACGGCGCGCCCCGGCCTGATCGAGATGGTCATCCTCCCGCCAATCGAAACGAAGGGACTCTCGACGGACGAAGACGTCCGGCGACTCTCAGCCGACGTGCGCGCGCGCGTGGCGGAAGAGTTGGCACGTTAGCTAGCAGGGCGCAAGTAAGGATCACAGCGCGCAGGAGTGAACGCAAAAAGGCGGAAGCCGCCGTTGAAGCATGTCGCTTCAACGGCGGCTTCCGCCTTGTTATCTATGCCTGACGCCGCTTAGGGCTTCTTCGGCGTCGGCGTGGGAGTGGCGTCGGGGATGATGTCCTGACCTTCGTCAATGACTTTCACGCGTGCGCGCGGCCGCTCGAATTCGTTGAAGGTGATCCGCATGCGGATGTGGACGACATCGCCGTTGTCGAAGATCAGTTCTTCGTCGGCGAAGGTGTAAGTGGGAAACCAGAACTTGCCGTCAATCTGCTCGCGGTAGGTCTCGAAGGTCGGGTAGCGCGACCCCTTCTTTTCGGGCACGCCCTTGCCGCGCACTTTCACGATCTGAAAATCCTGATCGTCAACCCAGATGCGCCCCTTGAAGAAACGCTCCGTCGTCTTCTTGGGGTCGGGCATCACCTTCGGCTCGACCTCGAAGACGAACAGGTTCAGTTCGTCAATCTTCTCTTTGCCCGCGTACTTGATGTTATAGAGGTTGATCTTCGCCGGTTCGAGCGCGAACGTTTGCGAGCCGCTCATGTCTTCGAGGTCTTCGGCCGTCAGTTCGATGCCGACGAGGGTCGAGAGCGGGAAGTGCAGAATCTTTTCGTAGCGCTTGCCGCTGTCGTCGAAGACGAAGCGCGAGACGCGTTTGTACTCGCCCGTGATCTGCTTGCCCATCCCGATGACCTGCACGACCACATCGCGCTTGAAACTGAACTGGTTGAGCGCGGTGCGGAAGACCGCCTCTTTGGTCGTGAACTCGCGGATGACGCGTTCGACGTCAACGCCCGCGGGCGAGGTCGCCACGGTCGGCGCGTTCGTCGAGGCCGTCGAAACCTGTTGCGCCCGCGCGGGCAGCGCCATCGTCAAAGCGACGACCGCCAACGCGAGAGTCGCCAACACGGGCGATAAGAAACGAGAGCTTTTCATAAATTTTCTCTGGGGAAACTGCGTCAGATTGCCGCCGCCCGCGCTTGCCGGAGAGCCGAGCGACCCTTGTTGGAAACTTTTTGATGCACCCGGCGCGGCGCGTGTTGCCAGCAGAAAGTGAGCAGTAAGTAGTGAGCAGTTAAACAATGCTTGGATTTTAACTGCTCACTGCTTATCGCTCACTGCACAAATTCGACTTTGACGCGGTGGGGGATGACGCCCCGTTCCGCGCCCTCGTCGAGGAGGCGTTGGACGGCCGTGCGCCCGCGGTCGGTGTAGTCGAGCGTCAGTTCGTTGACCCACATGCCGACGAAGCGGTCGGCCAGTTCCGGCTCCATGTCGCGCGCGAACTGCATCGCGTATTCGAGCGCGTCGGCGCGATTGTCGAGCGAGTAGCGGATGCTGTCGTGCAGGCATTTCGAGACCTGCGAGATGGTCTCCGCGCCGAGGTCGCGGCGGATGACATTGCCGCCCATCGGCAGCGGCAGCCCCGTGCGCTCGTGCCACCACTCGCCGAGGTCTAGGACTTTGTGCAGGCCGAGCGACTGGTAGAAAAGCTGCCCCTCGTGGATGAGCAGCCCCGCGTCGGCGCGCCCCTCCTGCACCGCCTCGATGATCTGGTCGAAGGGCACGATCTCGTACTTGAACTCAGGAGTGTGAATACTCAAGGCGAGAAACGCGCTCGTCAGTTTGCCGGGCACGGCGACTTTCAGACGCGAGAGTTCTTCGGGTTTGAACTTCTCGCGCGAGACGACGATGGGGCCGTAGTTGTCGCCGATGCTCGCGCCGTGCGGCAGCAGCGCGTACTTGTCGGAGATGTAGGCGTAGGCGTGAAAGCTGATGGCCGTCACGTCGTAGACGCCGCGCATCGCCTTCTCGTTCAAGGTCTGGATATCTTCGAGGACGTGCGTGAAGCGTAAACTCCCGGTGTCGAGTTTGTTGGTGGCGAGGCCGTAGAACATGAAGGCGTCGTCGGAGTCGGGCGAGTGCGCGACGGTGATCGTTTGTGTCGTCATAAGTTTTTATATTATTGCTGTGATGGCGAACTTTCCGTATCGGGGAATCTTTCCTCCGCCTGACGGAGCAGGCGGAAGCGGTTTCGGTCGAACAGGTAATAGTAGGCGGTGTAGCCGCCCTGGCCGTCGTAATGATTGCGCGTGAGCACGAGCAGTTTGCTGTCGGGGCGGAAGTTGCGATGCTGCGCGGCGAAGGCGGCTTTGTCGTCGCCATCTTCCGGCGAATCGGGGATGTCGGTGTATTCGAGCGGCGGCCAGTAGACTCTGCCCGTCCGTGCGTCAACCACGGCGACTTGCGCGCACCCCGTGCCGCAGCCCCAGAAGGCGACCGTGTAGTGTCCGGCGAAGTTCACCCCCGCGCGCGAATCTTCCCGCAGACGACTGCGAAACATACGCGCGCGCTTCGAGTCTAAAATAACGGGAGCGATGCGGCCTCTGTAAACTTCCTTCACCGGGTAATCGCTGAAACGCGGCGACACTCGCTTCGTCGCCGCCGCCGACTGCGCCGCGCCCCGACGCGCGCGTGGACGCGTTTGCGTGTGAGCGTCGGCGACGAACGCGATCAACAGGAACACTATCAGCGCGCCGCCTCTCGAAGCGCGCACGGGTAACTCGAATCTTCTCGTCAGTCTTCTCGTCATCTGAAAAAAGTTGTCCTCACGAAGTCGCACCGGGTTGACCGGCAAGGCGCGGGTTAAACGAGTCGGCCGTAATAGAGCACGGTCTCGTATTCGATGCACACTTGGCCGTCGCGCTGGTGCGCGTCGAAAGCGCGTCGAAGCGCGTCGAACATCGGCTCGTGATTCGGATGCCCCGCGAGCGGCACGTAGGAGGCCGACAGCCAGCGGCCGCGCAAGGCTTCGTAATCCAACACCTGCTCGTGCGCGAAACTTCGCTCGCCGTAGCCTTGCGGGAAAAACTTTTGCATCAACTCGCGGCCGGGGTTGTCGGCCGCCACGCGCTCGTAGTCCGTGCCGTAGGCGCGAAGTATGCGTTCGAGTTCGCAGAGGAACGGCGTCGTGTCAACCCGGCGCATGTTCCACAGCAACAACACCCACCCGCCCGGCTTCAGGATGCGCGCGAACTCCGCACGCGCGCGTGCCGCGTCGAACCAGTGGAAGGCTTGCGCCGCCGTGACGAGATCGACGCACGCGTCGTCGAGCGTCGTCACCTCGGCCGCGCCGTTCACGCTCTCGAAGCCGGGAAACTCGGCGAGCGAATGTTCGGCGGCGGCGCGCATCGCGTCGTTCGGTTCGACGGCGTAGACCGTGCGACAGCCGCCCCGCAACAACATCTCCGTCCAGATGCCCGTCCCCGCCCCGACATCCGCGACGACCGACGACGCGCCGAAACCCAACTCCGCGCGCATGAACTCCACGACCGCCGCCGGATACTTCGGCCGATACGCGGCGTAGTTCGCCACGCGGTCTGTGAATCTCTTCGTCGGCTCGATGTCAGTTGCCACTTTCATCCTCGACACGCTTGCGTCTTAGGCCGCCGTCATCTCCGCAATCGGGTTGTAGAGCGTGTCGCGCTCGACGGCCTGGAGGCCTGCGTCTTCGATGAGCGCGACGATCTCCTGCTTCGACATCTTGACCTCGCCGCCGGACTCTACCGAGTAGCTTTCGGTCAGCTCGCCGCCCTCCGTGATCGTGCCGTCGAGGTCGTTCGCGCCGTAATGCAGCGCGTCCTGCGCGAGACGCTTGCCGAGCATGACCCAGTAGGATTTGATTTGCGGGAAGTTGTCGAGCATGAGTCGCGCGACTGCCAT
>JAUZFQ010000100.1 GCA_030838445.1 Pyrinomonadaceae bacterium
CTGCCGCCGCCACGTCGTTGATTAATCTTCGCATTGATATTCGCAGCAGTTTTCGAGTAAAAGTCTTCTCGTCCAACTCGATCCGAGTTTCGCAACAATCACTGTGTCAAATAATTTATCACGAAGGTCAACGCTGCGTCTGTCGTTTGTGTCGTGCGGCGCGCTCATCCTGTGCCTCCTTGTCAGTGCGCACGCACGCGCGCAAGCGGCGAACGCGCCGACTGCAAACACCGCCGACGCGGCGGGCGGGATACGCCTGATCCCGCAGCCGAAACAACTGACGCCGACCGGCGAGACGTTTCGACTGACACGCGACGTGCGCCTCGCGCTCGCCGACGCGCGCTCCGCAGACGACCGTTTCGGCGGCGAAGATTTCGCCGCCGACGTGCGCGAGACGGCGGGCGGCCTCGCGCTCTCCATCGGTCGCCCGCGTGCGCGCCGCACGATCCTCGTCGGCGCGATTCAACTTCCGGCCGTCGCGGCCGCGCTCAAACGCGCGAACTTGAGCGCGCCGCCCGACTTGAATGAAGAGGGCTACGTGCTCTCAATCAGCGCGGGCGAAGTCGTCGTCGCGGGCAAGACGGCGGCGGGCACTTTCTACGGGTTGCAGACGTTGAAGCAACTCGTGCGCGGCGACGCTCAAGATGCTTTTCTCCCCGGCGTGCGAATCGTTGATTACCCGGCGATGCGCTGGCGCGGCATGTCGGACGACATCAGCCGCGGCCCCGTCCCCACGGTCAAATACGTCAAGCGGCAACTTCGCACGCTCGCCGCCTTCAAGATGAACATGCACTCCTTTTACATGGAGCACACGTTCGCGAGCGAGTCGCACCCGCTCGTCGCACCCGAAGGCGGTTCGCTCACGCCCGCGGAGATCACAGAACTCGTCAGTTACGCGCGCCGCTATCACGTCGAACTCGTGCCCGAACAGCAGACCTTCGGCCACCTGCACAAGGCGCTCAAACTTGAGACGTACAACGAACTCGCCGAAGTGCCTTACGGCGACATGCTCTCGCCGCAACAGGAAGGCTCTTACCGGCTCGTCGCCGATTGGTACAAAGAACTCGCGGAGTTGTTCCCCGGAAAGTTTTTTCACATCGGCGCGGACGAGACGTTTGAACTCGGCGAGGGGCAGAGCCGCGACGAGGTGCGTGCGCGCGGCGCGGGCGCGGTCTACTTCGAGCACCTGCGGCGCGTGCGCGAAATTTTGCAGCCTCACAAACGTCGCCTCATGTTCTGGGGCGACATCGCGCTCACACACCCTGAACTGATCGGCAGCATCCCGAAAGATTTGATCGTGATGAACTGGGCTTACGGCGCGCGCGATGATTTCACGCCGCGTCTCAAGCCGTTCAAAGATGCGGGGCTGGAACAGTTCGTCTGCCCCGGCGTCTCCAACTGGAATCAGATCTTCCCGAACCTCGACACCGCCACGCGCAACATCACAAACTTCGTGCGCGACGGGCAGAAGGCGGGCGCGCTCGGCATGTTGAATACGAGTTGGGACGACGACGGCGAGACGCTCTTCGAGATGACTTGGTACGGCGTCGTGCTCGGCGCGGCGGCCTCCTGGCAGGAGGGGCAGTTGAACCTGGCCGAGTTTGAACGCAGCTTCGACTGGGCGTTCTTCCGCCGCGACGGCGACGCCGCGCTGGTGCGCGCCCTGCGCACACTCGGCGGCACGAACGCCTTGCTCGGCACGAACACCGGCAATTCGCTGTTCTGGCAAGAGCCGTTCACGAACGCGTTTCAGGAACGCGCGCGCGGGTTGCGCGAGAAGACGCGGCAGTTGCGTCTCGCCGTCGAGGGCGCGGAAGAGACGCTCGCGCGCGAGGGGACAGAGGCGCGACGCAATCGCCGGATGATCGCGTCGGCGCGTTTCGCGGCGCAGCGTTTCGGGCACATGGGGCGGCGCATGCAGGTCGTCGAACAGTTCAGCCACGACTACTGGCAGGCGTACTTGAATCTCGGCGACCGCCGACAGGTCAACCGGCTCAGGCGTTACCACGGAGCGATCTACAATTCGCTGCGCGAGATGGCCGAAGAACTGGCAACGCTCAAGGCGAGTTACCGCGAACAGTGGCTCGCGGAGAACCGCCCCTACTGGCTCGACAGCGTGCTCGCGCGCTACGACGTGGCGATTGCCGCGTGGCTCACACGCAGCAAGGCGATGGAAGAGGCGTTGCGCGAATACGCAGAGAGTTCGACGCTCCCTAACCCCGAAGAAGTCGGCCTCGGCTCGCGCCCGCAGCCCTCGCCCACGCCGTAGCCGAAACGTCTGAGACTTACTCAGACCCTTCTTCTTTGCGCCTTTGCGTGAAACTTAATGCTCGCCAAAGAATAGACTCACGCTGGAGGCGCAAAGGCGCAAAGGAAACAGTTAGTACATGACAGAGGTTTAACGATGGATACTCCCGACGAGCGGCAAAGCGGAGAACACGCAGCGGGGCGTTTGTTGTCACTCGACGTGTTTCGCGGCATCACCATCGCGGGCATGATCCTCGTCAACAATCCGGGGCCGAGTGGCCGTGTCTACTGGCCGCTCGAACACGCGGCGTGGCACGGCTGGACGCCGACCGATCTCATCTTCCCGTTCTTCCTCTTCATCGTCGGCGTCTCGATCACGCTCGCCTTCGCACGTCGCGTCGCAGCGGGCGGGACGCATCGCGACCTCTACTTGAAAATCCTGCGGCGCACCGTGCTCATCTACGCCTTCGGTTTTCTCCTCGCCGGTTTCCCTTACTTCAACCTGTCCACCGTCCGGCTGACGGGCGTGCTGCAACGCATCGCCGTCTGTTACCTCTGCGCGGCCGTCATCTTTCTCAAAACCAATTGGCGCGCGCAGGCCGTGATCGCCGCCGTGCTGCTCTTGGCCTACTGGGGCTTGTCGGAGTTCATCGCCGCGCCGGGTTACGCC
This sequence comes from Pyrinomonadaceae bacterium, assembly GCA_030838445.1. GTDB lineage: Bacteria > Acidobacteriota > Blastocatellia > Pyrinomonadales > Pyrinomonadaceae > JAIVJZ01. The sequence continues at coordinate 2,918 of JAUZFQ010000100.1, forward strand.
GCAGGGGACTTGAGCAAAGAGGGAAGCATTGTGTCGTGGGTTGATCAGGTCGTGCTCGGCAATCACATCTGGAAGGGCGGCGGGCGCATCTACGACCCCGAAGGACTCTTGAGCACCATCCCGGCCGTCGCGACGACGCTGACAGGCGTGCTCGCGGGACACTGGCTCAGGGAACGGCGCGAGGCGCACGAGCGTGTGGCGGGGCTGTTCGTCGCGGGCGTCGTCTGCGTGGTCGCCGGGTGGGCTTGGAACGCCTGGTTTCCGATTAACAAGGCGTTGTGGACGAGTTCTTACGTCGTCTTCACGACGGGCATGGCGTTGCAACTGCTCGCGTTCTGCTACTGGCTGGTTGACATCAAACACTACCGGCGTTGGGCGTTGCCGTTCCGCGTCTTCGGCGTGAACGCGCTCGCGGTCTTCGTGCTGTCGGGCTTGATGGCGCGCGTGATGAATTTGTGGAAACTGCCGCGCGCTGACGGGCGCGCGGGCAACTTGCAGACCTACAGCTACGAGCACCTCTTCGCCCCGTGGGCGACGCCCGCCGCCGGCTCGCTCCTCTACGCGCTCCTCTACGTGCTTCTCTGGCTCGGCCTGATGTGGATTCTTTACCGTCGAAAAATTTATCTCAAAGTGTGAGGCTGCTTGAAGTATCAAAGTGTGAGGCCGCTTGAAATATCTAGGCGCGCGGGAGGACGTAGACGTAGAAATGCGTCGCCCCGATGCGCTGCCAGCCGTCCGCGTTTGACACCCACGCGGGGATGCCTTCGGCGACGATGACGCGCGCGCCGGTGCGTGCGAAAGTTTCGACGATCCGTGCTTTGAGCGCGGCGTCGCCCGCCCAGAACTTCTCCACGTCGCCGCCCGTCGGGCGCGTCGAAATCTCCGCCACGACGCGCACGCGCGCGAGCCGCGGCCACGCGTGGAACATCGTGTTCCCGATTGACGCGACCGGCTCGCCCGGCGCGACGCCCAGACGCCGCAACTCTTCCGCCACCTGCCACTGCACGTCGCGTCGCGCCGCCCGCCCCGGCGCGAGATCGGCCACGGTCGAGTAGAGATCGCGCGCGCTGTAGTAGCCGAGCGAGAGCGCGAACGTGACGAGTGTGACGCAGACGAGCGCGCCCACCAGACGCCGCGCGTCTTCCGTCGGCGGGAGGCGCACCGCGTTGAAGAGACTCACGCCGATGATGACGACGAAGGGCGCGAAGTATCTCTGCTCGAAGTGGATGAGCAGGTAGCAGGCGGACGCGACGAGCGCAGGCGCGAGTAGAAAACTGTAGCGGGCGATGTCGCGCGCGATGTCGCGCGGGCGTCGGCGGCTGGTGTAGAAAAGGATGAAGAGCGCGGCGGCGATTGCGCCGGGGAAGAAGCGATAGAAAAGAAACTCGTAGGCGAGCAGCACGTTGCGCGCGACGGCCTTGAGTTGCTGCTTCAAACTCAGGCGCGGGCGGACGCCTTCGTACCAGTAGGTCGGGTCGTACCAAGGCGGGTACGTGCCCGCGACGGGCGCGGCGAATTCGTAGAGGGCGGGCGTGTCGGAGAGTTTGCGCGTCGGGTGGGCGGGCGTGCCGCTGCTCGCGCCCGCGGGTTCGCCCTGCCAGTGGATGAAGGAGGTCGTGCCGTTGACGTGCCAAGCGTAGTTGAGCCGCCCCGTGTCGCCGATGGTCAGGCGATGCTTCGCGCGAGAGAGGGCGACGACGAAGGGCGCGGACACAGCGAGGAAGACGAGGAGCGCGAGCGCGACGCGCGGCACGGCGCGTCGCCAGTTGCCGCAGGCGAACAGACTCGACGCGAGGAAGACAAAGGCGAGCGGGAACATGAAAGTCTTCGTCAGATAGCCGACGCCGAGCGTCAGGCCGAAGAGGGCGAACGCGAGCCACCCGGCGCGGCGCGTGCGGATGCGCAGCAAGAGGGCGGACGCGACGAAGACTAAGGCGGAGACGAGCACGTCGGGACTCGTGCGCGCGACGCGGTTCATCGAGAGCGACGTCCAGATGAAGAGCGCGTAAGCGAAGATGAGCCACGCCCGACGGGGCAGCGCGTGAGCGTCGGCTTGAGAGTCGGTTTGAGTGTCGGCGTGAGAGTTAACTTGAGAGTCGCCGTCGTCGTTCGTCAAGTGTTGGCGAAAGCGTTCGAGTTCGCGTAGGAGGAGGACGAATGCGGCGAGGGAGAGGAGGTAGAGCGAGAAGTTGAGCAGGCGGACGACGGTGAATTCCTGGAAGGGCGTGGGCTGAAAGAGGCGGAGCACGAGACCCGTGAGCCACGAATAGAAGGGACTCCACATGGCGTTGACGGCCGCCGCCCAGTCGCCGCGCCAGTAGGCGTCGCCGATGTCGAGATAGGCGATGCCGTCCGCGCCCATGTAGGCCACGCCGTCGCCGCTGTCGTGCCGCCGCCCCCACGCCTGCAAGAAGCCGAGCGCGGCGGCGACGAGCCGGCAAAGTTTTTCGAGGCGGCGCGGCGCGAGCACGTGCAGGGGCGGGAGCGGGAGTTTCATATTCACAGGGGCGACAGTCTAACTCGAAACGGCGACGATCTAATGCTTGAATTAGCGGAAGGGAGGAATTGTCTCAAGCCTTCAAGTCTCGCGGATAAAAAAGCAAGTTGATTTCCGCCCCGGTTGAATGAGTTGTCAGGTTGCTAACTTTGCTTCTCTTGAGAGTTGACGTGCTGAACCTGTTGACTTGCCTGGAACTTTTTCATGCGGACTTCCAGCCTGCTTAGCGCATAGCTTTTTTTTCGGTCATACTCCGTGGGAGGCATATTGTCTTGAAACCAACGGTCTAATTTGTCGATCTGTCTCCTTGTCTCCCAGTCGTCAGGGATCAATCGGTTAAACCACACGAAATACCACCAAAAGAATTCTTCCGAAACCAGATCGAGAACCATCTCTTCGTCAATGCGTTTATATTGAATTGATAACTGGAGGCGTCTGAAATATGACAGCACAGTTAGAATAGGCCGCCTCTTTTCTTGCGACATGCTTGACCAGACATCATCTAAACTACTTGCCGTCAGGTATGGTTCGAGCATCTTGTTGGCTTCCGTTCTGGCTTGAGCAAAGTCGTGGCTGCTTAATTCCTGATAGAAGGCGAGGGCAGTATCCACGCACACTTTCCGAGCCTCCGTTTCCGTCTGAATTTTGAATTGCCGCAATGCAAACCAGTAGGCAAACAATGCGCCGGTAGCCGTGCCGATGATGGTTGAGATCAAGTTTGAAAAGAACTGGTTATCGAAAAGCATCTTCTTTGTTCCTCGACGACGCGGTGAGATGCGGTGGCGACTGAACAGTCTCCGTCTATTTTTCCCGCTTCGCGCGATAGCCCGCGCCGCGCAGGACGCGACCGGCGAGGGCGTTGGTGCGTGCGCCCGCGTCAACGGCGAGTTGGCCGTTGATGATGACGTAGTTGATACCTTCGGCGTACTGGTTCGGCTGCTCGAAGGTGGCGCGGTCGCGCACGCGCGCGGGGTCGAAGATGGTGATGTCGGCGAACGCGCCAGGGCGCAGCTCGCCGCGGTCGCGCAACTTGACGCGCGCGGCCGACATGCCGGTCATCTTGTGGACGGCCTGTTCGAGCGTGAGCAGTTTTTCGTCGCGCACGTAGCGCGCGAGGATGCGCGGGTAAGAACCCCAGCCGCGCGGGTGCGACTTCGTACCGGCGAGCGGCCCGTCGGTGGCGCGCGCGCCGCTGTCGGTGCAGATGGAGACGTAAGGCGAAGCGAGCGCGGCGCGCAGATCGTTTTCGGACATCATGAAATAGATCGCGCCCGTCTGCCCCCTGTCCGCGAGGATGAGATCGAAGAGAGCGTCGAGCGGGTCTTTGTTCTGCGCGGCGGCGATCTGCGAGAGGCGTTGACCCTGCGAAGATTCGAGCGCGCGGTTGTTGACCGAGCCGATGAGGACGCCTTCCGCCCCGCCGCTGCCGAGGTAGATGTTTTCCCACTCGTTCGAGTCGGTCGTGATGTCGCGTTTGAGACGCGCGCGAGTTTCGGGGTCGCCGAGTCGCGCGAGCATGCGTTCCGTGCCGCCTTCGAGTGCCCACGGCGGCAGGCAGGCGGAGAGCGAAGTGCTCGCGGCGGTGTAGGGGTACACGTCGGCCGTGATCTTCAAACCCTCGCGCCGCGCCGCTTCGATGCGGCGGAGGACTTCGGGCATGCGCCCCCAGTTCTTCTTGTAGGCGGTTTTAAGATGCCAGATGCCCGTGGGGATGCGCGCCCGCCGCGCGATCTCGAAGACTTCGGCGAGCGACGAGTCGAGCGCGTTGGCTTCGCTCCGTTGGTGCGTGGCGTAGACGCCGCCGTAGCGCGCGGCGACCTTCGCCAGTTCGACGATCTCGTCCGTCTTGGCAAAGCGCGCCGGGACGTATTGCAGCGAAGTCGAGAGTCCGAGCGCGCCGTCTTCCATCGCCCCGGCGACGAGGCGGCGCATCTCTTCGAGTTCAACAGCGGTGGGCGCGCGGTTGTCGTAGCCCATCACGTAGGCACGCACCTGCGTCGCGCCGACGAACGTGGCGAGGTTTAGTCCTAAGCCCTGACGCTCGACGCGGCGGAAGTAGTCTGCGAGCGTGCGCCAGTCAACCGTGAGGTTGAAGCGGCGGTAGAAATCTTCGTCCTCCTTGATGAGCCGCTCGTTGATCGGGGCAATCGAACCGCCCTCGCCCGTCACCTCGGTCGTCACGCCCTGCATCACCTTGCTCATCGCGCGCGGGTCAATCAACAAATTCGTCTCCGACTGGCCGAGCATGTCTATGAAGCCCGGCGCGATGACGAGACCCTTCGCGTCTATGCGACGGTTCGCGTGCGCGCCCGGCCGCGACTTGCCGACGAGTTCGATGCGGTCGCCGCGCACCACCACGTCGCCCGTGTAGGCGGGGCGTCCCGTGCCGTCAACGATGAGTCCGTTGAGGATGACGAGATCGTATTCGGGCGCGTTGACGCCCGCTGCGTTACTGTTGGGCAACATCGGCGTCGAGGCGACGAGCAGGACGAGCGCGAGCGCGAAACTCGCGGCGGCGATCAGAGATTTCATTTATCCTCCATGGTAGAGAAAATGAGCGGGTGAGCGGCGTCGCCGCATGGTAATGCTTTCGCGCCGGGGATGTAAACTGTCTCGCAAATTTCGCGTGCGACATAGCGCGCGGTCGTCCGGCGGGACGTGAATTATAATCAAGGGCGACAAACGGGAGAGAAAGGATCAACTAAAACTTCAATGGCGGATGCGAACGAGCGGAATGGAAACGCGACGGTGGAAGACGTGGCGCGGGCGACGGGCGGCAAACTGTCCGGCGCGAATGAAACGACGGGCGCGAGAGAGGCGGCGGGCGCAGGCGTAGTCTCGGACGTGACGCACGACTCGCGCGAGGCGCGCGCGGGCAGTCTCTTCGTGGCGATTTGCGGGGCGAAGTTCGACGCGCACGAGTT
>JAUZFQ010000158.1 GCA_030838445.1 Pyrinomonadaceae bacterium
GGCGCAGGCGGACAAACTTGCCGCCGCCGCCGCACTCGTCGAACGCGGCAACGTCTATCGCGATGCAGGCCAACCGGCGCTCTATAAATTTGCCCTCGGCGATTATCGACGCGCCCTGCGCTACCAGCCGGACAACGCCGAAGCGCGCGAGAAGATGGACGAGATCGTGAGCATCTATACGTCGTTGGGTCGCCCCGTTCCCGAAAACGGCAATGAGCCGTAAGTCGTCGCTTCCTTCTCAAAACCAGAAAGGCCGCATGCGAGAGCGCATGCGGCCTTTCTGGTTTTATGTGCCGGGTGTCTGACGCTTGCTTCGACGCAACTCAGCCGATCTTGATGCCGATGGCTTCGAGGAATTTGGTCGGGCGGTCGCCGCCGATCATGGCGAAGATGTAGTCGTTCTTGATGGTCGCTTTCACTTCCTGCGTGCGCGCGTTCATCAAGACCACTTCGTCGTCGCGTATCTCTTTGATGGACGTGCCGAAGTAGACCTTGATCTTGCCCTCGTCAATGCATTCGTAAACTTGCAGCTTGTTGCCGAACTTGAGATCGTTTTTCAGATCGCTGCGGATGACGAGCGAGACTTCGTTGATCTCGTCGTCGGGGCGGAAAGTGATCTTCGTGCCGTCGCGGCGGGCGACGAGATCAACCGCCGCCTCGATGGCCGAGTTGCCCGCGCCGACGATGATGATCTTGCGGCCGCGATAAACTTCCGGGTCGGTCAACTTGTACTTAACTTTGTCCTCGGACTGCCCGTCGCGCGTCACCTTCATCTCCTCGCCGGGCAGGCGCAACTTCATCGGCGTGCCGCGATTGCCGAGCGCGAGGACGACGCGGCGCGCGTTGTAAGTCTTCTTGTCCTTCGCCACGCCCTGCTCGCTCTGGACGACGAAGTAGTCGCCGCCGTCTTCGGCCTTCTTCACCGACTTGCAACTCTCGTTCTCGTTGACGGTGACGCCGTTCTGCAACATCGTGCCCGCCCACGTTTCGAGGATCACTTCGCGCTGCAAACCTGCGCCGTCCACGGCGATGCCGCCGCGCGACTCCATCGTCTCCGGTTTGAAGAAGACGTACTTGTTGGCGGGGTAGGCGTCAATCGTCGCGAGCACTTTGTCCTGCTCGATGGTGACGGCGCGCAAGCCCGCCTGTTTGGCGAGGATGGCGGCGGAGAGACCGGCCGGGCCTGCGCCGATGATCGCCACGTCGAGTTCGGCCTTCGCCTCGGCCGGGGCGGCGTGCAACTCGCCGACGATGTGTTTGATGCAGTCCGCGCCCTCGTTGGCGGCGTTCTTGATGAGGGGCGTGCCCGACACGTCGCCGATGATGTAGCAGCCGGGGACGTTCGTCATAAACGTCGCGTCGCGTGCCGGCACTTTGCGCGGCGGAATCTTCTTGTTCGTGTTGACGACGATGCAAGCCTTCGGGTTGACCGGGCACTCGACCTGACACGAAGTGTCCTCCATACACTGCGCGCTCGCGATTGACTTGGCGACGCCGCCGACGATGGCGAGCACGTCGTGCGGGCACGCGTCCACGCAGGCGTGGCAACCGATGCAGCGTTCGGTGACGATGACCGGGTGCGGGTAGGTCGCGCCGTCCGGGTCGTACTTGTCGAGCAACTCCGGCGTCAGTTGGCCGCTCGCCGCCTCTTCGCCCTTAGCCTGTGCGGGCGGCTCTTCGAGCAGGCGTCGCGCGCGCGCCGCGTCGCGCAGGGCGAGGCCGACGCCGACCAAGACGAGCATCAGCGCCACCCCCGCCCAGCCGAACCAGGGCATCCCGCCGAAATAAGACTTGCCCGCGAAGTCGTCGCGCGTGTACAGGTTGATCGCCAGCAGTAGCGCGGTCAGCGCGAGGATGATGAGCAGTTGCGACTTTTTCATGGTCTCGGAAAGTTATTGAGAGTTTGAACTGAAAACTATTGGTCGCGCGCGGCGGCGAGCAGCGACGGATTCCAGTGTCGCTTGTCGAGCACGTGCTGGACGTGGCAGGAGGTGCAGTTGGCCTTGTCGGCCGCGATCAGTGCGCGCCCGGTCTGCGCGTCCATCTTGCCGTTGTGGCAGGCGGCGCAGGTCGTGCGCGGCGTCTCGCGGTCGAGCGACACGCCGTAGGACTTGTGGCACGTCGAACAGGAGACTACGCCCTCGGCCGTCCCGGCGAGGCCGCCCGTCGTGCGGACGCGGTACAGGTGCAGGGCGTGGAACTGCGCGCTGCGACGCCCGCCCTCGTCGGCCGACGCCACCGGCCAGTTCGCCACGAGTTGCTTGAGTTGGTCGGGCTTCTGCTCCCACGCCTCCTTCTCAATGCCTTCCCACTTCCACTGGCCGTTCACCACCGGGTAACCGAACGTGCCGCCGTGCGGCGTGAAGACGCGGCGGCCGTTGTAGAGTTTTGTGTTCGCGTCGTTGTGGCAGCCCGCGCACGTCTCGTCGAAGCGCGCGCCCTTCTGAAAGTCTGCGCTCAAAGACGCGACGCCGGGGCGGAAATCCGCGCCGCGGTGCTCGGCGTGGCAACTGAGACAGCCGACGCCCGCCGCCTGATGCGGTGCGGTGACGGTGGCCGCGAAGCCGTTTGTCTGGTGGCAAGAGGCGCAGTTCGTCTCCATGTTCGTCCGCATCGTGTGGCACGTCGTACACGAGTTGGCGTTTGGCTCGCGCGCGACGGCTGGCGACGTGTTGAGACTCGCGCGCGTGTGCGCGTTCGAGACGGGGGCGGGCGAGAAGGCGGACGTGTAGCTGACCGCCGCGACGACGGAGAGCAGGCCGACGACGACCACGCCCCACGTGAAGATCGAGAACGGCCACGGGCGTTCGAGATCGCGCGTGGGCTTCCAGTTGAAACGCGCCTTGCCGAGTTTGGGGGCAGGCTGGCGCGGCCTGAGCGGCGACGGGCGCGTCACCTTGCCCGCCTCGCGCTTGCGCTTCTCCCAGAACACGTCGAGCGCGCCCTCGTCTGCGTCCACGCCGCCCGTGGCGGCAGCGGCATCTGCCTGAGAGTCTGCGCCTGCGGCTGCGTCGCCTGGCGGCGAAACTTCCGAAGACGGTAGTTGGCTGGCGGTCAGTTGTTCGGCCTCGCCGACGCGCACGGTGGTCTGGTATCTGACCCTGATCGAGAGCGCACTCTCTTTGTAGTCAATGAACAGAAAGAACGGGCCGATCTGCAACACGTCGCCGTCGGCCAGCGCGGCTTTCTCGTGGACGAGGTTGCCGTTGAGCGTCGTCGAGTTCGACGGGCTAAGGTGGAAGATGTAGAAGCGCCCGCCGATTTTTCGGATGCCCGCGTGGAGGCGCGAGACGGTCGGGTGGTTCAGGTTGAGTTCGCTGTCGGGCGCGCGCCCGATAGCCAAGCCCTCCGACATGAGCGTGACCGGATCGAACGAGCGATCTTCGCGCGTGATGATGAAGGTGTTGGCCTCTTGCCGTGTGCTCACTGGGATTGACTCCGCTCTTGACTTCCTTGCGTCGGCGCTTGGGTTGAACTGCGAGATGACTTTTTAATGCACCCGGAAAAACACCACTTGAATGATGTGTACGAGCATCAGCACCAGCATCAGCGACGTGGCGACGACGTGCGGCGCGAGCCACAGTTTGAGCAGTTGATGCAGGTAGATGAGCGAGTCCACGCGGCGCAGCGTGACGGTTGATTCGATGGCCTCGTGCAGCAGACGCCCTTCCGGCCGGTAGAGCGACGGGTCGTCCTGCCCGAAGATGAACGTGCGGCTCAACTCCTCCGGCGTCTTCTTGTAATGTTCGAGTTCCGTCTTGAAGTCCTCGCGCGCCTGCGAGTGCAGCGAGGTCAAATCTTCGCGCTTGATGTACTGGCGCAGGAGGTAGCCGAGCGAGAGGTAGCGCGGGCGCACCTTGCGCAGGATGATGTCGCGGACGGCGGCGGCGTCCTTCTGCGCGCCGATCACTGCGAGTTGCTCGCGCAGTTCCTCGCGGCGCGCGCGCAAGTCCTCGATGAGTAAAGGTTCGCCCTCGATGCTCGTCATGATGCGCGGCACGATGACGTAACAGGCGATGCCGAAGAGACCGGAGAGGATGACCAGATCGAATGAGATCATCAACAGAGAAGTGAGCAGCCCGCCGGTGTTTCGCCCGCCGTGGAGCAAGAGGAGCAGCCCTGCGACGACGCCCGCGTAGACGTGCGCGAGCATCCAGTAGCGCAGCGCGCCCGCGCGCCGCCGGTAAATTTGCTTGCGGCCGGGGTAGGCCATCACGACGGCGATGCCGACGAGTCCGACCAGCCCGGTCAGCCAGCGCACCGTGACCCAAGTGCCGCCGATGCTCCCGTCCAGCCCGTAGCGGAAGATCGCCCAGATGGTGAGCGCGGTCAGGACGATGGTGGAGATGACGCCGCCCGCGTGCCAGAGGCGTGCGGGCATGTCGCGCTTGTGGATGTTGCGGCCGATGGCGTGCGTCTGATCTTGAAAGACGATGCCGATGCGGTTCGTCACTTCGGTGAAATACTCGCGAGGGTTGACGCGCACGAGCGCGCCCGTCGGGCAGTTCTCCTGACACGAATAGGCGTGCTGCTGCGTGCCCGGCGGGTTGAGACCCGTGTTGTTACAGAGGTTGCATTTGACGGCGAGCAAATTCTCCGTCTCGGTGACGGCGGGCGGCGGTTCGGGCGGCGCGAGACTGAACCACTTGCCGAGGCGCGTCCGCCACGTCGCGGGCGCGGGCGCGACGGGCTTACGCGGGATCATCGTGATCGCGTTGTAGGGGCACTGCGTCGCGCAGTCGCCGCAGCCGATGCAGGTCTTCGGGTCAATATCAATCTGGCCGTTGCCGAAACGGCCGATTGCGCCCGTCGGGCAGCCGGTCAAACATTCCGGGTCTTGGCAGTGGAGACAGACGGAGGGCGAGAGCACGTGCTGTGTTGACGTGCTGCCAAGTTTTTTCGGGCGTTCGATGTGGATGCCGCGACGGAGCAGGCGCGACTGGCCGTGAACCTTGTGGCAGGCGAGCGAGCAGTTGCCGCAGCGCACGCACAAGTCCATGTCCATGATGAGCAGATTCGTGCCGTCCACGAGGCCGGTGGAAATCTCTTTCTCGGTCGCGCTGAGTTGGAGCGCCATTGCGCCCTCGACCTTCTCCACCACGTCGTCAGCCTTCGAGAACCCGCTGAACTTGCGCAGCACGGCATCGCGCAACGCAGGGTTGGCGCGCAGGTGCGGGATCGAGATTTCGAGCACCTCCGTGCGCGAGAGGATCGTCGCCGTGTAAGTCCATTTCTGATCTTCGCGGACGCCTTCGAGGCCGAGGCAGTTGCCCGCGCCGAGAAAGTCGAGACCCGCTTGACCGTCGAGAGCCGCGGCGAGGTCGGCCATCGCGGGGTTGAAGTCCGTCCCGCTCAGGCAGCGCACCCAACCGTTTTTGATGAAGACGATGTTCTCGACGCCGTCGCCTTCGCGGTGCAGGACGTGGTTCTTGCCGTACACCATGAAGCGCGCGGCGTCGCCGAGTTGTTTGAGCAGGTCGGCGTCGAATGTCTCGCCCGTCGCCTGTTGCACGTCAAAGAGCGTGCGCCCCAGACCGTGCTTGCGGTAGGTTACGTCGAGGTTCTGGCCGAAGGCGGGGAGCTTGCGCAGGAGGCGCAGGGCGGGGCGCGTCACTTCGAGCACAGTGGCGGACTCTGCGCCCGTCGCGGCCTTGACCGTGGCGTTGCGGGGCACGCCCGCGAGAATCGCCATCTCGCCGAAACTGACCCCGGCCGGAATCTCGCCCACCTTCTTCTGCGCGCCGCTCTCGTCATCGACGTAGGCGTCGCACACTCCGGCGACCGTGATGTAAAAGGTGTTGCTGCCCCAGTCGCCCTGCTTGATGATCTCTTCGCCGGGCTGGAACTCGAAGAGGCGCACGTAGGGGCCGACCTTCTTGCCGTTGTAGTTGCGCCCGTAGGCGATCACTTCAAGGTCGAGTTCGTATTTGTAACTTCCGTGTTCCTTGTCCCACTCGACGAGTTCCGAGATGATGTCAACTTTGCTGATGGCATCGAGGACAGTTTTATGCTTAGTAATTTCCTTGGGCATAGAAAAAGGACTATTCCGAGTTTTTAAGGTAGAGCGATCTGAACGGGAGCGACCGGCGCAAAGCAGAAGCCTCAACAGCTACGAAAGGCTTTGATTCTGAACGGCGGGGATTATAGCAGAGTCCGCCGCCAGTGGTTAGACTTTAATAAATCGGCAGGCGCGGGGCGAAACTTCCGGCGTGTGAGTTAAAAATCCATCCGGTTTTTTGGAACTTCGCGGGCGGCGCGGCGTGTACTCGGACGGGCGAGTTGCGGCTGGAAGTGTATAATAACGCCGTCGAAACGCGGCCGCCGCGGCGCGCACCTCGCGAGGGGCGCGCGAAGGGATGGCGAAATTTTTCCGCGCCCGCACGCCGACGACGGCGCGCCCGCCTGTCCGACATGAGTGCGATTAGCTCTATAGACGAACTGATTCTCCCCGCGCGGGCGTCCGTGGCCCGGCAAACCGTCGTGGCCGAACCGCTCTCCGATCACAGTCTGCTGGAAGCCGCGCGCACGGGCGACGAGGCGGCCTTCGCCGAACTCGTCAGGCGTTATCGCAACCAGATCACGAACTACGTCTACCGCCTGACCAACGACTACGAGTCGGCGGTTGATCTGGCGCAAGAGACTTTCCTGCGCGTCTTCCGCGCGGCGGATCGCTATCAAGCGACCTACGCCTTCTCGACCTACATCTATCGCATCGCGACCAATCTGGCGATCAGCGAGTTGCGCCAGCGCAAACGCCGCCGCCTCGTGTCGTTGACGGGCTTCTTCCAGTCGCAGGAACAGTCGGGCGAGCCGTCCGAGTTAGATCCGGCTGACAGGCGGCCTTTGCAGGACGTGACGCTCGTTGACGACGAACGCCGCGCGGCGGTCGCCCGCGCGATTGCGACGCTGCCGGAGAAGTATCGCGCGCCCCTCGTCCTGCGCGACATCGAGGAGCGTAGCTACGAAGAGATCGGGCGCATCCTGGAGATGAGCGAGGGCACGGTCAAGTCGCGCATCAGCCGCGCGCGGACATTTTTGCGAGACAAGTTGCAGAACTATTTATAGATGGATGATGGTGTGAAAATATGAATTGCCGGAAATGTAAAATCGAGATTGAAGAGAGAGACTTGCGCCGCGAATCTTTGAGCGAGGCGGCGGAAGCACACGTGTCGAGTTGCGCCGCTTGCCGCGTCTTCGCCGAGGAGCGTCTCGCGCTGCGGCGTCTGGTCGGCGGGCTGGAGAAAATTTCCGCTCCCGCCGATTTCGACTTCCGCATGCGCGCGCGTCTGGCCTCGGAGCGCGCCCCGAACGCGCCGCGCGCGGCGTGGTTCAACTTCTCGCCCTCAGCGTTTACGTGGCCTCTGGTCGGCTGCCTCGCGCTCGTCATCTCCGCCTCGCTCTACTATCAACAGCAGCAGCCGGACGCGCACGCGACGCAGACCGCCCAAACGGAGAGTCCGTCCATAGCTATGACCAACGACTCGCCGCAAACTTCCGTCGCCGAAGCGACGCCTTCCATCGTTCAGACAACGGGCAGCGACACGTCGCCGGGCATCGAGGTCGCTTCGTCGAAAATTTCTACAACTTCTGTTGTGCCGGAGCGTCGGCGCAACGCGTCGCCGCGAGTCGCCGGGCGCGCTGGCGTCGAGAGGGCGTCGGTTCAAGTCGAGGAGTCAACTTCTACGGGTCTGTTGGGCGCGACCCCGCGATTCGCGTCGAGCGGCGCGACGCGCCGTAACGAGGGCGCGTTGATCCCCGTGCAACTCGATGCGCCGGAAGGCCAGTTGAAAGTTTTGCTCCGCGACACGAGCGGCGGCGCGCGCACGATCTCGGTTGACTCGGTCTCCTTCGGCTCGCGCGACGTGATGAAACGCCCCGGCGCGACCTATACCAAGGCGTCCCTGTCCACGAATCAAGGTGTGTGGTAGTGCTATCGAATTACGCAAAACAGAGAATGCTTGAATCGCCCGTTGCGACGCGCGGCGGGCGAGTGCGCGCGCGCCTGTTTCTATCAATCGCCGCTTGCGCGCTCCTGACGTGCGGCGCGACGGACGCGCCTGCGCAGACGGCACGCACGCCCCGTCGGCCGCATCTTCCAGTCGCCCCCGTGAGGAACGCCGCGACGCAACCCAAAATGTACGCCGCCGCGCCGCAGGTGATCGCCGTCGTCCATCGCCTGAGCGGCTGGAAACTGCGCACCCTGTTGACGCCGCCCGACGCGCCCGTCGCTTCCACCTTCGACGAGAATTTCGTCCGCACCAACATCGTCGCCGGTTACATCCTGCCCGACGGGCGCACGGTCGTCGCGCGCCTGCCGCAGGCCGAGGCCGAGATGTTGAATCTCGCGGCCGCCTTCCGCTTCCCGAAATCGCCCGCGCCATCGGCAACAGCAGACGGCGACTCCGGGTTGCTGCTCGTGCGTTCCGACGGGACACAGTTCAACGCGCGCTTCATCGGACTCGACGCCAGCACCGGACTCTCGCTGCTCGAATCCGACAAGCCTTTGCTCGCGCCCGTCTCGGAGGTCGAAGTTGTCCCGCCGGTCGTCGGCCAGCGCGTGCGCGTGATCGCGCCGGTGCGGGCCGCGTTTGCTCCCGCGCCGCCGCCCCCTGCGCCCGTCGCCACGCCGCGACCGGACGACGCGCCCGTCGGCGACGAAGGCGTGCTCTACATGAACATGAGCGAAGAGGCGGGGCAGTTGCGCGAGGTGCGGCGCTCGCCGTCGGGCAAGGCGATGGAGGTGACGGTTGAAGTCGGGCGCGTCTCGCCCGAATGGGCGGGCGGCGTCGCGTTGAGTGAGACGGGCACGCTCGTCGGCATCGTCGAGGAGAGCGACGCGGGCGCGACGCGTGTGATGTCCGCGGAGACAGTGCGCGGCGCGGCGCGGCGTGTGCAGGAGCGACGCGCCAGCGTGCCGCAGCCGTGGCTCGGCGCGCGGGGCGATGCGCTCGCCTTCGCGCCGCTCGAACAGTTACTCGCGGGTGGTTGGACGCGCGAACAGGCGCGCACGCTGTTGACACGCCAGCGCGGCGTGTTGCTGACTTCGGTCGCGCCGGGAACGCCCGCCGCGCGCGCTGGACTGCGCCCCGGCGACGTGGTGTCGCGCATCGGCCGCCACGACGTGCGCAGCGTCGAAGACATGTCTCTGATGATCAAGGAACTCGGCGGCAACACGCTCGCCAACTTCACCGTGCTCCGCGCCGAGAGCGCGCCGCTCAGCCTCGCGGTTCGTTTGAGCGAGTCGCCGTCGCCGGGTCTGGACACGGCGCGCGCCGAACTCCGCGCCGCGCAGTGGCAATTGCGCACCACGCAGTCGGCCGTGAGTGCAACGCGTGAAAGCGCCGGTCGCTTCGAGGCGGTCGTGCGCCAAATGGAAGCCGACCTCGCGCGCCTCCAAACGGGCGAGCCGCAGGCGACGCAGTTGCGCGAAGAGTTAAACCGGGCGCGGGCGGAGTTTCGACTGACCGGGGAGCGGGCGCAAAAACTTTCCGCCGAGTACGAACTCATGCGCGCGCGCGTGGCCGAGGCCGAAGGGCATTACCGCGCCGCGAGCGAGGCTTACGGCGGGTTGGCCGTCAAACCGCTGCTCGCCTTCGGACTGGAAGCCGTGCGCATTTCACCGGCCGGGGCGAAACTTCCGGGCGCGCGCCAGAACGGTCTGCTCGTCATGTCGGTGCGGCCGGGCAGCGCGGCGGCGGGGACTAGAATTCAGGCCGGGGACATCATCGAGTCAATCAATGGCCAAATCTTCTCCGACGC
>JAUZFQ010000003.1 GCA_030838445.1 Pyrinomonadaceae bacterium
ATCCTCCAATGCTGACGGAATCCGCCGCCAAACTTGTTGCCGCCCTCCTGCTCGTGCTCGCACTCGCCTTTGCGCCGCACGCAGGGATGGCGCAGTCGCAACAAGCCGCGGCGGATTCCGTCATTTCCAACCGCGCCGAGGCGATCTACGCCGACGACGACGGCAACGAGTTCTCCACCGTCTCGCCCACCGTCACCGTCACCGTCCGCCCCGTCTCGGCCGTCGTCGTGACGCCGGACGAGACCGCGCCCTCCGCCACCGTCGCGCCGCAAGAGCGCATCACGCGTCTCTTCCGCGTCTGCAACTTCGGCAACACGCCCGACCTCTACACCATCACGCGCGCCGAAGTCACCGCCCCCGCCACGCTCTCCGCGCTCTACTTCGACACCGACGCGACGGGCACGGTCACCGACGCCGACGCGCCCATCACGCTCAACTCCACCATGTCGCCGCGTCTTGCGCCGCGCGCCTGCATCGGCGTCATCAGTGTCGTTGACGTGAACGCGAGCGCGCCGCAGACGCAACTCGTCATCCGGCTCGACGCCCGCTCGAACGTCTCCGTCACGGTCAACGGCACGGTCGAAGACACGGGCACGATCATCAACGCCGTCGGCGAACGCGCGCGACTGACCGACCCGCAGAACCCCGCCCTCCCCCCGTCCAAACTCGTCAACAACGAAGAGCGCGTGACCACCGCGCCCGGCCAGACGCTCGACTACGCGATCAGCTTCCGCAACAACGGCGCGACGACCGCTCGCCGCGTCCTCGTCGCAGACGATCTCCCGGCCGGTCTGCAATATGTCCCCGGCTCGCTCCGCCTCGGCGGGCGCGCGCTGACCGACGCGGCCGACGCGGACGAAGGTCAGGCCACGACGCTGCGCCGCTTTGAAGTGCGCGTCGCAGAGGTGCAGCCCGGCGAAGTGTTGACGATCAACTTCCGCGCGCAGGTGACGGGCGAGATCGCGCCGGGCGCGGGCGCGGTCAACACGGCCACGCTCAGCGGCGAAAATTTCGACAGCACGAACAGCTCCGCGGCGACGGCGGTCGTCAATCCCTTCGGCACGGTCTACGCCGGACGCAGCGGCGGCGCGGTCACCGTCGCGGGCGCGCGCGTCGCACTCGTCACAGACCCGGCCACACGCACGCCGCTCCCGACCGCCCCCGGCGTCGGCTTCACGCCGAACGTTGCGAACGACAACCCCTACACCACGGCACAGGGCGGCCTCTTCAGTTTCGCCCTCACGCCCGCGCAACTCGCCGCGCCCGCGACCTACTACGTCAACGTCACCGCGCCCGGCTACCGCTCGCGCATGCTTGAGTTCTCCGTGCGACCCTCCGCCGTGCCCGGACTTTACGACGCCACCGTGCGCGCGCTCGACGAACAGCCCATCGCCGAATCGGGCAGCTTCACGCTCACCGAATCGGACGTGCGTCTCGCGAATCTCGCCAGCGTCGCGCTCAACATCCCGCTCTTCGAGTTGCAGACGCTCGAAATCAACAAGATCGCCGACCAGCAGCGCGCAGAGATCGGCGACATCGTTTCCTACCGCGTCGAAGTGCGCAACACGACGCAAGCGCCGCTGCACGATGTCGTCGTGCGCGACCTGCTCCCGCAATCGTTCCACTACGCGCCGAACACGGCGCAACTCACCATCGCGCCCGCGCCGCCGCGCGCCGTCGAGCCGCAGGTCAATGGCAACGAACTCACTTTCAATCTCGGCACGCTCGCCGCGGGCGCGCGCGCCTCGCTCATCTACCGCGTCCGCATCGGCGTCAACGCGCGCGAAGGCGACCAGACGAACTCGGCCACGGCCTCCGGCCTCTACGGCTCAGGCGAACGCGTCTCGACGAGCGCGTCGCGCGCCACCGTCCGCGTCGGGCGCGGCGTCTTCTCCACGCGGCAGATCATCATCGGGCGCGTCTTCGAGGACAAGAACGGCAACGACGAATTTGACGCGGGCGAACGCCCCGTCGAAGGCGCGCGCCTCTACATAGACAACGGCCAGTCGGTCATCACCGACTCGGAAGGCATGTACAGCTTGCCGTCGGTGGAAGACGGCGCGGTCGTCATCGCGCTCGACCCGATCACGCTCCCGCGCGGCTACGCGCTCACGGACGAGGGACGCCGTTCCGGTCGCAGTTGGGCGCGACTGCTCCGCACCCCGCTCGGCGGCGGCACGCTCCTGCGCCAGAACTTCGCGCTCCGCAGCAAGGACGGCGCGAACGTCGGCGACGACGAAGCGGCCACGTCAGTTGAGCAAAAGGACGGCAAGCCCAAACCCTTGCGCGCCCCGCAACTCGACGCGATCAATCCCGCCCCCGCACAGACGCCGACGCACGCGTCGAACGCGACGACAACGAACGCACCAACCACGAACTCTCTCGCGCCGACAACGCAAGCGATCCCGAACGCCAACTCGAACGCCCCGGCCGCGCCGCAGCCCGCGCCCGAAGCGCGCATCGAAAAAATCTCCGGCGCGAAATCCGATCCGAAAGAGACGGCGAAACCGTCCGGCAATCTGTCGGCGGGAACATACGAGTTGGAGTCGAGCGAAGTAATCGCGCCGGTCGCGCCGGGCGACGTGCTCGTCGTCAGCCCGTCGGCGGGCGAGGTCGTCATGTCGGCGGCGATGCAGGTCGAGGTTCGCGTGGCGGAAGATTGGACGGCCGCGCTCGAAGTCAACGGCCAGCACGTCGGCGAGAAGAACATCGGCCTCACACGCGTCGATCACAAGAACAAGGTCACGACGTTCACCTTCGTCGGCCTGAGCGTGC
Source organism: Pyrinomonadaceae bacterium (assembly GCA_030838445.1). GTDB lineage: Bacteria > Acidobacteriota > Blastocatellia > Pyrinomonadales > Pyrinomonadaceae > JAIVJZ01. The sequence goes on from JAUZFQ010000003.1 coordinate 2,776, forward strand.
GCCCCGGCCAGAACCGCGTGCGCGCCTTCGCCGTCAGCCCCGAAGGCAAGACGGGTCGCGCCGTCGAATTGAACGTCGCGGGTCGCGGCCCCGCGCGTCGCTTGGAGATCACGCCGGAACGCGACGAACTGCAAGCGGGCGGGCGCGACTCGGCCGTCATCCGCGTGCGCGCCTTCGACCAGTGGAACAACCCCGCGGCCGACGGTCAGGTCGCCGTCGCCACATCGCTCGGCCACTTCCTGCGCCCCGACGGCACGGACGCCGCGACGGGGAAAGACGCGCGCAACACGACGCGCGACAAGTCGCTCGAACTGACGGAAGAGATCGCGGCCGAGAACTTGAACGCGACGCTCAGGGAAGTGGTCTTGAGCCTGCGCGGCGGCGAGGCCACGGTGCGCCTCGTCTCGGACAACACGGCGGGCGTCGCGCAACTTCAGGCGCAGGCGGGCGACATCACCGCCGAGCGTCGTCTGCGCTTCACGGCCGAACTCCGCCCCACGCTCCTCGTCGGCCTCGCCGAAGCCTCCATCGGCCGCGCCGCCCCCGAAAACACTCTGCGCGGCGACGACTCGCGCGTGCGCAGCCACATCGAGTTCTTCTATCGCGGCTCGGTCTTCGGCAAAAACCTACTGACGCTCGCCTACGACAGCCAGCGCTCGCTCAACCGCACGCAGGGACACGACCGCCTCTTCCAGGCCGACCCGCTCGAACGCGCCTACCCGATCTTCGGCGACTCTTCGACGCGCTTCAGCGACGTCGAATCAAACTCGAAACTCTACGCGCGCATTGATCGCAACCGTTCTTACGCCATGTTCGGCGACTTCGAGGCGGGCTTGACCGAGACGCAACTCGCCGGTTACTCGCGCAAGTTGACGGGCGTCAAACTCCACCTCGAAAACTCGAACGGCGACTTTATCGCCGTCACGGGCGCGCGCCCCGACACGTCGTTTGCGCGCGACGTGTTCCCCGCCGGTCGCATCGGTCTCATCAATCTCACTTACCCGGACGTGTTGCCCGGTTCGGAGACGGTCGCCCTCGAAGTGCGCGACCGACGCAACCCCGAAGTGATCATCTCGCGCGAGCCGCTCTTGCGCTCGCTCGACTACAACCTCGACCCGCTGACGGGGCAACTGTTCTTCATGCGCCCCATCTCCGCCTTCGATTACGATCTCAACCTCGTCCAACTCGTCGTCACCTATGAGCACCGCGCGGCCGGGATGTCGTCGGGCGTCTACACGGGGCGCGCCTCGAAGCGTTTCAATCGTCTCGGCCTGCGCATGGGTCTGTCGTTCATCGAACAGAAGCAGAGCGAGTTCGGCTCTTACGTGCTCGGCGGCATTGACGGCGAACAAGCTCTGCCGAATCACGGCGCGCTCAAGTTCGAGTGGGCGATGAGCCGCGGCGACATGGCGACGGGCGGCAACATCTTCAACGCGACCGAGCGACACGCGGGCGGCAACGCCTACCGCCTCGAACTCACGCAGCCCCTCAAAATGTACGAGGCCGTGCTGCACGCCGAGTACGCGCGCGCCGACGAAGGCTTCTTCAACCCCTTCGGCGCGACCGTCGCTCCGGGGTCGCAACGCACGGGCGCGACGCTCGATCTCAAACCCGGCGCGTCGCGCGTCGTCCGCCTCGGCTTCCTCAACGAGCGCAACCGCACGTCGAACGTTGACAACTCGCGCAACACTTTCTCGCTGCTCTGGACGGAAACTTTCAGCGACCGCCTGCACGCCTTCTTCGGCTACGACTACCGCCGCCTTACAGACTCGCTGAACGATCAGCAGATCAGTTCCAACCTCGTCACCGTCGGCGCGCAGTATCGCCCGACCGACAAGCTCGAACTCTCCGTCAAGCGCGAGCAGAACCTCGGCGAGTCAGACCCGACCTTCCCCAGCCAGACGACCATCGCCGCGCGCTACAAGTGGAACGACTGGGCGAACATCTTCTTCACGCAACGGCTCGCGTCCGCGCCCATCATCCCGATCAGCGATACCACGGCGACCGGCTTCGCTTCCACCGGCTCGCGCCGCGAAACCTCCATCGGCGTCGAGACGAAGCTCGGCCGCTACACCAACCTCGTCAGTCGCTACCAACTCGAGAACGGCATCAACGGCACGGACAGTTTCGCCGTCCTCGGTTTGCAGAACCGACTGCCCATCTCGAAACAATTGTCGCTCGACCTCGGCTTCGAGCACGGCTTCCACCTCGCGGGCGACGGGCAGAGTTTCACTGGCGGCTCGTTCGGCTTCTCCTACCTGCCCTCGAAAGATTTGCGCACGGCGGCGCGCTACGAACTGCGCAACCAGACGGGCGGCCTCGCCCAACTCATCACCGTCGGCGCGGCCGGTCGCATCGGCGATGGCGTGACGACGCTCGCGCGCTTCCAGTCGGCGAGTTCCAACTATCAGGGGCGCGAGAACTCTTCGCTGCAAGGCACCATCGCACTCGCCCTGCGCCCGCTCAAGTCCGACCGCACCGCACTCCTTTTGAGCTACACGCACCGCTCGCTCACGCAGAGCGGCCTCAGCGGGCAGTCCGCCATGACCGACCGCTCCGACACGCTCTCGACCGACGGACTCTGGCAGCCTTTCAAGGACACGGAACTCTACGGCCGCGTCGCCGTCAAGTTCGGCGCGAACAGCCGCGAAGGTTTGATGAACGCGTCGGCGCTCACCTACCTCGCGCAACTGCGCGCGCAGAAGCGACTGCGCCGCGCCTTCGATGTGGCGGGCGAAGTCCGTCTCATGGCACAGCCCTCGACGCACACGACGCGCACTTCCGTCGGCGCGGAAATCGGCTACTGGGTCTTCGCCGACATGCGCGTCGGCGTCGGCTACAACTTCACCAACGCCACCGAACCCGGCGGCCTCGTCGTCACGCAGCCGCGTGGCTTCTACTTCACCATCTCCACCAAGCTCTCCAACCTCTTCGATCTCTTCGGCACTGCCGCCGACGGACTCGCGCCCGCTTCCAATCAATTCGGCAACGCGACTGCGAACGGCCAGACGGCCGACCGGCCGAACGCCCCGACCGCCGACGGCGCGAAGAATCAATGATGCCCCCGCCTGCCAACATCGGCGCGGGACTTTCGTCGCCACGCCGGGGCGGCACGCAGTTGGCCGCCCGCTTCGTCCTGCTCCCCTTGCTGTTCTTCTTGGGGCTGGGCTGGCAGAGCGCGCAGGCGCAACTCAACATCACGCCGACGACGTGGAACATCATCGGACTCGACAGCAACAGAGTCACCGATGGGCCGGACACGTTTCAGGCAGGGGCGCGCGTCTGCAACACGAGCGGGGCGACGGTGAACAACGTGCGCGCAGAATTTTTCTGGGATAGCTCGAATATCTACATCAACATGAACGGCGCGCCCGTCATCATGTGGCGTTTCCTCGCCCCCGGCGCGTGCGTGGATTTCTATTACCCGATCATCGTCACGCGCAACTCGAACGCCTATTTCACGAAGCGCAGTTACCACATCAGCGTGCGCGGCGACGGCACTTCCACCGTCAGCACACCCACGCCGCGCGAGTTGTACGTCGAGAAACTGCTCTCGCAGGGGCGCAACGACGTGGACTCCATTGTCGGGCCGACGACCGTCTACGTCGGCCAGACTTACAACTACACGATCAACGCCCAAACCTCGACGGGCTACGCGCAGTTGGAAAGTTTCCTCAACCTGTCGAACGTCACCTATCAGGTGCTCGCCGTCTCGGCCACTTACAGCACTCCGGGCGCGTCCAACGATAAGTTTTACGCCGACGCCTGCGGCTGGCAAACCAATCCGTCCTTGGCCAACTATCGCTCCTGCGTCGGGCCGGAAAACTTCTCCGGCGGGAAGGTCGGCGGCAACGTCAGCACGACCTACACCGTGAAGATTCTCGGCGTCACGGGCACGGCTCTCGCCGGTTCGCTCATCCTCGACTTTTCGGGCGGGAGTTTCCACTATGCTTCCGGCCCGACCCTCACCATCACCGCGCTCTCGCCGCAAGTCACGCTCGGCAAACTCGCCAACCCGGCCTCCGCGCTCGTCGGCACAAACGTCACCTACACCTTGCGCCTGACCAACACGGGCACGGCCGCCTATACCCTCACCGACCTCGTGGACGCGCCGCCCACCGCGCCCGCAACGCCCGTCTACGTCGCCAATTCGTCAACCTTCAACGGCGTGCCCATCGCCAACCCCGTGCAAGCGGGCGGCACTCTCACGTGGACGAGCACGTTCACCGTCCCGGCCGGGCAGTCGCGCGACCTGACCTATCGCATGACGATGCCGAACGCGGCGGGCAACTACATCAACAGCGCCGTCGCACACATTGACTACACGCAGATTGACACGACGCCGAGTCCTGCTGACAACGCGCCCGCGACGGCCACCGTCAACCTCTACACGCCGCCACAGATCGGCCTCTGCAAAACTTTCCCCGGCCAGTCCTGCTCGCCGCCGCCCGCGCTGCCCAATCAAACGCCGGGTTCGGATATCACCTACGTCATCAACTTCACCAACACCGGCGGCTCAATCGCCAAGGGTCTCACCATCGCCGACGACGTGCCGCTCAACACGGATTTCAAAGTCGGCACGGCCACGGCCGCCCTCGGCTCGACCGGCCTGACCGTCAGCATTACTTACCTCGATACGAACGGCGTGGTCTACACGCCCGTGAGTGGTGGCGGCGGTGCGCCCTCAGGTTACGACCGCAACGTCAAGACCGTCCGGTGGGCGCTTACCGGCAATCTCAGCCAGTCCACACCCAACAACTCCGGCAGCGTCAGCTTCACGACTCGCATACGTTGAAAGCGCGGAGCGCAACATGACGAGTCGAAGCCTGAGTTTTACAGAACGCCCCGCGCTCCTTATCCTGTCAACTGCCGGATCAAACACCTATAAGGAGAGAGGAAAGGCACGAAAGAATTGATGCACGCTGCGTTGAAAGCGCCGAATCCGTCCCGTCGCATGCGAGCACTTGGTTGCGCGGCGGGCGCTTTGGCGAAGTGGCGTCCACTTCTCGCCGTGCTCGCGCTCGTCGCGTTCGCGCATGTGTCGTCCGCGCAGACCAATATCTATCAACTGCGCGGGCTGAGCGATTACGGAATTTACGTCTACAACGTTCCGGCGAACACGCACACGCAGCTTTACAAACCTTACCCCGTCCCCAACTCCGGCGTGACCAACTCCGCGACGCTCGCGCAGCGGCCGTCTGACGGGATGCTCTTCTACGTGACCTACGTCCAGAACGCCAACAACCAGCAGCTCTATCGCTACAACCCCGCGACGCCCACAGTCGCCCCGGTCGCGGTCGGCACGGGTCTCGGCGCGACCGTGCCGTCGTCGCTGCGCATGGCCTTCTCGCCGACGGGCACGCTCTACTACCTGCCCGACACGCGCGTCCTCTACACCATTGACACGACGACGGGAGTCGCCACGCCCGGCATCACGGTCGGCACGGCCACCAACATCACGAGCGGCGGCGACATGGCGTTCAACGCGGCGGGCACGCTCTACGTCGTCACCAGTTCCAAGACGCTCTACACCGTCTCGCTCGTCAACGGCACGGCCACGCAGATCGGGAACGCCGCGCTCAACTTCACCGACTCGCCCGCCAACGCGCAGCCCGACGCCACGCTCGGCCTCGCCTTCGACTCGACCGGCCGCCTGCTGACGCAGACGCGCAACCCGAATCGCATCTATTCCATCCCGCTCCCCGTCGCCGCCAACGCGACGCCGCAGGCGAACTTCGTACGCAACGGCGACGGCGACATCCTTTCGACCGGCGACATGGCGAGCGCGAACGTGCCGCAGCCCAACCTCTCGATCACGAAAACCGTCAGTGCCCCGATTGTCTACCGCGGCGGCGCGATCTCTTACACGCTGACCGTCACCAACAGCAGCGCCTATGTCGTGACCGGCGCGGTCGTTGACAACGTGCCCGCCAGCGTGACGGCCGTCAATTGGGCGTGCGCCGCCACGCTGCCCTCTTTCTGCGCCGCCGCCAGCGGCTCGGGCAACAGCATCAGCACCAGCGTCACCCTCGAACCCGGCGCGTCGGCCACCTACACCGTAAACGGCACGATCTCGGCCACCGCCGCCACCGGCACGCTCACCAATCAGGCCACCGTCAGCGTCCCCGCGTGGCTCACCGACTCGAACCTCGCCAACAACACCGCGTCCGTCAACACCACGGTCACGCTCAGCGCCAACCTCGGCATCACCAAGACCGACAACCTGTCGAACGTCACGCCCGGCTCAATCGTCACCTACACGGTCGTTGTCAGCAACGCCGGGACTGACACGGCCAACGGCGCAATCGTCACGGACACCGTGCCCGCACAACTCACGGGCGTCGCGTGGACGTGCGGCTCGCCGGTCGCTGGCGCAACCTGCGGCGCGGCTTCGGGCAGCGGCAACAACATCAACACGACGGCGAACCTGCCGAGCGGCGGCTCCGTCACCTACACGATCACCGGGACGCTTTCCAACACCGCCACCGGCACGCTCACGAACACGGCGCGCGTCGTCACGCCCGCCACGGGCGTCACCGACCCGGACGACCCGACGCGCACCGGCGCGGGCAACAACTCCGCGACCGACAACACCACGATCAACCTTGTCCCCGACGTGCGCATCGCCAAGACCCACAGCGGCAACTTCACCGTCGGCGTCAACGGCTCTTACACACTGACGGCGAGCAACGCCGGTAACGGCGCGACGAGCGGCACGATCACCGTCACCGACAACTTGCCCGCCGGCCTCACCGTCGCCGCCATCCCCACGCCCGCCAACTGGGACTGCTCGACCACCGTCGTCGGCAGCAGCACCCTCACCTGCACGAGCACGGTTTCCATCCCCGCCGCCACGACGAGCGCGAACACGATCACGCTCAGCGTCGTCGTCGGCGCGGCCGCCTTCGCCGCCTCGCCCGTCACGAACGTCGCCACCATCTCCGGCGGCGGCGAACCGGCCTTCAACAACGGCAACAACACGGCCACCGACCCGACGACGATCCTCGGCTCGCCCAACCTGACCATCGCCAAGACGCACACCGGCAACTTCACGCGCGGCACGACGAACGCCTCCTATACCATCACCGTCACCAACTCCGGCACGGCCGCGACCAACGCGACGACCGTCACCGTCACCGACACCGTGCCCGCCGGACTCACGCCGACCGCGCCCACCCCGCCCGCCGGGACGGTCAACGGCTGGTCGTGCGTCATCGCCGGTCAGGTCGTCACCTGCACGCGCACGGACGCGCTCCCCGCAGGCCAGAGCTACCCGGTTATTCCCGTCACCGTCACCGTCTCGCAGACGGCCGCCAACAGCGTGACCAACTCCGTGACGGTTTCAGGCGGCGGCGAACCAGCGTCGCTCAACGGCAACAACACGGCCACCGACCCGACGACCATCGTCTCCAGCGCCGACCTCAGCCTCACCAAGACGGCCAACATCGCCGCGCCGCTAATCAATCAACTCGTCACCTTCACGCTCACCGTCACGAACGCCGGGCCGTCGAACGCTGCGGGCATCACCGTGCGCGATCAACTGCCCGCCGGACTCTCCTTCGTCTCGGCCACGCCCGCCGCCTCCTACAACAGCGTGAGCGGCGTGTGGACGGTCGGCTCGATCAACTCCGGCGCGAACGCCACCCTCCAGATCGTCGCGCGCGTCACGGCGGCGGGCACGATCACGAACACGGCGCAAGTCACCGCGTCGGGCGCGCCCGACCCGGACTCGACGCCGAACAACAACAACGCCGCCGAAGACGATCAGGCCAGCGCGACGCTCGGCGCACTCGCGCCGCCCTCGGTCGTGCTCTGCAAAACTTTCCCCGGCCAGTCATGCTCGCCGCCGCCTTTGCTGCCGCCGCAAGTGCCCGGTTCGGACATCACCTACGTCATCAACTTCACCAACACCGGCGGCTCGCCCGCGCGCACACTCGCCATCGCCGACGACGTGCCGCTCAACACGGATTTCAAAGTCGGCACGGCCACGGCCGCCCTCGGCTCGACCGGCCTGACCGTCAGCATTACTTACCTCGACACGAACGGCGTGGCCTACACGCCCGTGAGCGGCGGCGGTGGTGCGCCCTCAGGTTACGACCGCAACGTCAAGACCGTCCGTTGGACGTTCACCGGCGACCTCAGTGCGACCGCCCCGCAGAACACCGGCAACGTCTCCTTCACCGTCCGCATCCGGTAAAGTTACGACATCATTGATTGACGCTCGCGCCGCGTGCCAAATGATTCGCACGCGGCGCGAGCTTTTTTCAACTTGACATAAATTTATATCTCGCTAAGATAGCGCGCGTTCGTGATTCCGACGGTTCGAGTGTTACGGCAGTCCACAGCATTGCCACCCCTTCGAATCTTTTCCAAGCAACACAGTTCAAATAACGTCGTTCGAGCAGCAACAGGTATCAGTCGGCCGCGGCTGCACGCCTGCCCGCTCCCGTCGGCGACCCGGCGCGCTTCCCCCCGACCTTCTCGCGCCCGTAAGACGCACCCTTAAACGCGCGTACTTTTGCCGCACGCGCGCGCACGCAGTTCTCATTACTTAAGCCTGACCGGCGACTCGTCGCGCACGACGCACGACCCCGACACGCCGGTCGTAACTCGCAGATAATTTTTCCGCTTGTCCGTTCGCCTCCTCTCGACACTGACTCTGCACATTGTCGAACTTAATTTACACGGCTTAACACTGTCGGCTCATTGAACGCCGCGCACGCAGCACGCGCCGTCGCCCTGCGCGCGTGCGCGCCGCCGTCAGACGCGCCCCGCAGCGCACGCCGCCGCACACCCCAGAGCAATCCCCTTAACCCTAAAAGGAGTCCGCTTCCATGAGACACACCGCCCCCGCCGCACGACGTCTGCTCAGCATCTTTCTCGTCGCACTCATCATCTTCCCTAATTTATTCATCGCGCCCACGGCGCGCGCGGCGTCTACACAGCAGAACCAGATTCGCGTCTACGGTTACGTCAAGAACCAGTTTGGCGCGCCCGTCTCCGGCGCGCTCGTCACCATCGGCGGTCAGGCCGCGGGCGGCATCGCCACCGACGCGAACGGCTATTTCTACTTCAGCCTCTTCAACGGGAGTTGCGGCCCCTTCGAGTTTAAGGCGTTCGTCAACAACGTGCAGGTCGGCGGCTCACGCTTCCTCAACGACTGCTACTTCTCCGACACCGCCGTCCCCGATTTCATTTACAACCAGCCGCTCGTCAACGGCAAGATCGCATTCATCAGCATGCGCACCGGCGGGCAGGAAATCTGGACGATGGAGTCCGACGGCACGAACCAGCAGCGTGTGACGCTCATCTACGGCGCGACCGACCCCGCGTATTCGCCCGACGGCTCGAAGGTCGCCTTCACCTATCACAACGAAATCTTCTCGATGAACGCCGACGGCTCGAACCAGACGCAGTTGACCGCCTACGCCGATCTCGACTTCTCACCCGCGTGGTCGCCCGACGGCACGAAGATCGCCTACGCGAGCGAAAGCCCCGCCAGCGTCCCCCCGCTCACCTACTACGAAGTCTTCACCATCAACGCCGACGGCACGGGGCGCACGCGGATCACGAACACGCAGACGCCCTCTCAGGTTTCCAATGCAGGCCAGCCCGCGTGGTCGCCCGACGGCCAGAAGATCGCCTTCGAGAGCAACAGGTCGAACACGGGCGGGAACGGCTACGAACTCTACGTCGTCAACGCCGACGGCACGAACGAGGTGCGCCTCACCAACGACTCGACGGACGACTCGTCGCCCGCGTGGTCGCCCGACGGCCGGAAGATCGCGTTCACACGCTACATCAACAACAGCAGCAACGACCCCGAAATCTTCGTCATCAACGCCGACGGCACGGGCATGTCGAACCTCTCCAACGACCCCGGCTACGACGCCCAACCGTCCTGGGCGCAGCAAGCAAACGCAACGCCGACACCAACTCCGACACCGACACCGATCATAACTCCGACGCCGACACCAACTCCGACATCTACGCCCACGCCGACACCCACGGCGACGCCAACTCCGACGCCTACGGCAACACCGACTGCAACGCCCACTCCGTCGCCTACTCCGACGCCGAGTGTCAGCGCGGACGTGCGTGTGACGAGTGAAGTGCAGCCCGGCATCGTCGCGCCGGGCGCGAGCATCGTCTTCAAGAGTCGCGTCTTCAATGACGGGGCGAACGCGGCTACGGGCGTCACGTTCTCGCAGACGATTCCGCCCGGCGTGAACGTCTCCCCCCCGCGGCCGAGCATCGGGTTCTGCATCACCTCGTTCCCCCCCGGCGGCGGCGCAAACATCTCCTGCA
>JAUZFQ010000067.1 GCA_030838445.1 Pyrinomonadaceae bacterium
CCACACCTGCGCGTTCTGCGCGATCTGGCGGCGCACCTGCGGCGGGATGTTCAATGAATTATCGTTGCCGCGCACGCGCTCGATCACCTGCGGCACGACGCTGCGACTCACGCCCTCCACGTCAACCAACTGCTCGAACGAGCGCTGGTCATCCAACTCCGCCGCCTCCGCCGCGAGCGCGAGCGTGTAGGCCGGGCTGCTCTTGAAACTCTGCCACCACCACCAACCGGCCAGACAGATCAAGAGCGCGACCGACGCGAGCGCAATGCCTGCGACCGACAACACGCGCCGCCTGCGACCCTGCACGCGCCGCGCGCGCAACTTGCCGCGCCCGCGCGCGACCGCTGCGTCCCTGTCTTCCGGCGGCCGCTCCTCGACGTTGACCACGATGCGGCTGCGCCGACCTTTCTTCGCCCTGTCTCCCGGCACGGTGGACATCAGTTCTCGCCCTCCACTCCCTCGACCCGGCAACTAAGTGCGCCCTCCGCCAGCCGCACGCGCAAACGCTCGCCGACGCGCGCGCCCGCGGTCGAACGCACGATGCGGCCGCGCGCGTCCTGCACGAGCGCGTAACCGCGTCCGAGCACGCCGAGCGGCGACAGCGCATCCAGCGACGCGACCGCGACTTCAAGTTGCGCCCGCGCGTCTTCGAGCCGCGCGCCGAAGTGCGCGTCGAGCGCCGCACGCGTCACGGCGAGACGCACGCGCCCCTCGCTCGCACGCGTCGCCGCGCGCGCGGGCGACAGCCGCTGCGTGACGGTTTCCAACTTTCGACGCGCGCGCTCCTGCGCCCGCGTCATCAAGATTTCCAAACGCCGCGCGAGTTCGTCTGTCTCACGCCCCGCCGCGCGCAGTCGTTCGCGCACCTCGTCGAAGCCTTCGGAACTCACCGCCTCGTGCACGCGTTCGCGCTCGATGAGCAGGCGGTATTCGACGGCGCGCACGAGGTCGCGCGCGAGCGTCTGGACGATGGCCGTCATCTCGTCCTCGCGCGCCGCCACCAACTCGGCCGCCGCCGAAGGCGTCGCCGCGCGCACGTCGGCCGCGAAATCGGCGATGGTGAAATCCGTCTCGTGCCCCACCGCAGAGATCACCGGAATCCCCGATGCGCGGATCGCGCGCGCCACCTCTTCCTCGTTGAACGCCCACAAGTCTTCGCTCGAACCGCCCCCGCGCCCCACGATGATCGCGTCAATCAAATCACGTTCGCGCCCTTCGCGCTGCGCCCGGCGGTGGTGTTCGTTCAACGCACGGATCGCGCGCGCGATCTCCGCGCCCGCCCCTGTGCCCTGCACGCGCGTCGGCGCGACGAGGACGCTGACGGTGCGCGTGCGGCGCGTGATGACGTGAATGATGTCGCGGATGGCCGCGCCCGTCGGCGACGTGACGACGCCCACGCGTCGCGGCAGAAGCGGCAGCGGCCGCTTCAACTCTTCCGCGAACAAACCCTCGGCCGCCAGCCGGTCGCGCATCTGCTCGAAGGCCACGCGCAACGCGCCCGCGCCGATGGGGTCGAGTCCTTCAACGAGCAACTCGTACTCGCCGCGCGGCTCGTAGACCGTGATGCGCCCGCGCGCGCGCACCTGCAAGCCGTCGGACGGACGGAAGCGGATGCGGCCGTTGACGCCGCGAAAACATTTCGCGTGCAGTTGCGCCGACTCGTCCTTGATCGTGAAATACCAGTGGCCGGAAGCGGCCGCCTTGAAGTTGGAAATCTCGCCCTCGACCCACACGGCCGTGAAACGGTTCTCCAACGCCCCGCGCACCTGCGAAGTCAACTCCGACACGGAGAGCGGGCGTCGCTCCGTCTCGTCGAACAGGGATAACAGCAGCGGGCTTTTCATCTGTGCGGATGGTAACACCCGCCGCCGCCCGACGACAAAATGTGCGAATTTAATTCCGGCAAGTTAACCGGCGGAGTCCCTCAAGACGATGACGCCCGCAGGCGCGATGCGTCGCCCGCGTCAGTATTGCGGGTGAGGGTTGTAAAACTTCCTCCGGTAGCAGGTTACGGTCTCGACGCCGAGGTGCGTCATAAGTTGGTGGCCGGGCGGCTCTTTGCCTCTCAGAACTTTGCTCAAAGTGTTCAGCGAAATCCCCACGAGCGCGGCAAACTCCCTCTGCGTGCCCACTTCCTTGATCTGCCTACGTATCTCTGTGATCAATTCTTCGTGCGTGAAAATCGTGTCTCTTGACTTCATCTCTCGCTCCGGCATGGGAAGTCTTGCAACGACTGTTTAATTCGATTGCGGAGTTGTGCTGACGACGGGACTGAGACGCACGACCGCGCCTTCGCGCGCGACGCGCACGCGCACGCGGCCGCGCGTGGGGACGGAAGTCGTCTGGTAGCTGACGGTGTAAGAGGTGCGCAGTTGCGCCACCACGTCGTCGTAGGCGAGTTGGAGTTCGTCGAAACGCCGGACGGGGTAATAGACGCCACCGGAGACACTCGCCAGTTTGCGCCCCTCTTCGTCGGCGCGCGAGGTAAGCGTCAGGAAGCGCGTGCGCGTCGGGTCGAGCGAGGTCACGGCCGACGGCGCGCTCGACGCGGGGATGAGACCGGAAGGGATGTATAGCGGGTAGATCACCGCGCCGGTCTCGATGATGGTTTCGAGGATGTAGGGGAACGGGATGAAGGAGCGGTTGTCGTCGCCGTCGGAGATAACGACGATGGCCGTGCGCTCGTCGCGCAGCGGCTTCAACGTCTCGACGAGCGTGTAGGCGAGCGCGTCGTAGAGCGCCGTGCCGCCGCCCGCCTCGATGTCCTTGATGCGCTGCGCCAAGAGGCTCCGGTCGGTCGTGAAATCTGAGATGAGTTGCACGTCGTCGCGGAAACTGATGATGGCGATGCGATCCTGCGGGCTGACAGTGTTGACGAAGGCGAGCGCGGATTTTCTGATGAAGTCCAAACGCTCCTCGACGCTCCCCGACACGTCGAGGAGCAGCACGAGATTGAACGGCGTGCGCGACGTTTCGACGGCCACCACTTCGCGCGCCGCGTCGCCCTCCGAGACGCTGAAGTCTTTGCGTTCGAGTCCGGCAATCGCACGCCCCTGCCTGTCCGTCACGTTCGCGTTGACGCGCATCAACTGCGGCGCGACCTCGCGCACGGCGCGCTCGCCTTTCGTCGCCAGCGCGAGCACCGGCGCGCCCCCGCGCGGCGGCGGCAACGTCTGCGCGTACTCGCCGACGAAGCGCGGCGTGATCTTGCGGATGGCCTCGATCAAATCCTGATTGCCGCTGCGGATGATGGCGCGCGCCGCCTCGGTCAACTGCCGCTCCCGCAAGTCTGCGGGCACGCTCGAAGGGTCAACGCCGAAGAGGATCACGCCGCGCTCCGTCTCCAAGTCCAACTTCACGCGCTGGTCGCGCTTCGCCTTCTTGTCGCCGAAGCGACCCGACACCTCGAACCGCCCGCCGCGCTTCTCTTCAACTTTACCCAACTCCACCTCGCTGTAAAAACGCGGGCGGCTCGCCGTCCAGCGAAAACTGTAGCGCAGCGAATCGAGCGGCACGTCGGCGCGAATCGTGCCCGTGTCGGTCGCCGCCTCCACCTCGCTCAGAGACCCCGACACGTCAACCGCACCCGCGCGCGTCTCCACACGCACACGCGCGCGCCCGGGCACACGCAAAAACAGATCAACCCGGTCGCGTTCCGCACGCCCTTCTTTAACTTCGACTTCGACGCGCCCGCCCGCAGCCACCGTCCGCACGTCCGACTCCGCGACCGCCGCCCCCGGCGACTCCGCACGCAGCGACACGCGCTTGCGCTCCTCGCCCTCCGCCGCGGCCACCACCGTCACGCGCCCGCTCAAGTTCTTCACCGACACGAGCGTCGCCGCCCCGGCCGCCGCCTCCAACTCACGCTCCAACCCCTGCGCGCGGCACACCGCCGCGACGCCCAAACCCAAACACAGCACGCACACGCACCACGCACGAACCAACATCAGCTTCATCATTTGGAAACTCGCCTCGACCGGGTAACAGAAGGAAAACCGCTGCGGAGAGCCGACACGCGCAATCTTGCCGAATCTCGCGCATGCGGGTCAAGCCGCACGCGCGGCGGCATTGTATTTTAAGTGTGCCTGTTGTGTAATTCCGGCGGGCGGGGCGCGCACGCGTCGCCGCCCGCCGGATGAAGGGACAGACCGAAGGAGACCACCCTCAAGATGTTGGACGAGAACGAATCGAGCGGCGGCGTGCGGGGAAAGTCTGCCCCGGCGCGGCGCGCGCGCGTCAACTCTTACTTTCAAGACACGCGGCGCGGCCTTCGTCTGTTGCGCGGCGACGCCTTGGAGTTAATGCGCGCGGCCGACGACGAATCGTTCGATTTGATCTTCGCCGACCCGCCCTATTTTTTGTCGAACGACGGCGTGACGTGCCAGTCGGGGCGGCGCGTGAGCGTCAACAAGGGCGCGTGGGACAAAGCCCCTGCGGTCGATGAGATTCAGGCTTTCAACGTGGCGTGGCTCGGCGAATGTAAACGCCTGTTGAAGCCCGACGGCGCGATCTGGGTGACGGGAACGGCACACAACATTTACAGCGTCGGCTTCGCGCTGCAAACGCTCGGCTACAAAATCCTGAACGACATCGCGTGGTACAAGGTGAACCCGCCGCCCAACCTCGCCTGCCGTTACTTCACCCACGCCACCGAGACGATCCTCTGGGCGAAGCGCGACGCGAAGGCGAAGCACACGTTCAACTATCAGGAGATGAAACTGGCGAACGGCGGGAAGCAGATGCAGTCGCTCTGGCAGATCATGCCGCCCATGGCGCGCGAGAAGCGTTACGGCAAGCACCCGACGCAGAAGCCGGAGGCGTTGCTCGAACGCATCCTGCGCGCCTCGTCCAACGAAGGCGACCGCGTGCTCGATCCTTTCTGCGGGAGCGGCACGACCGGCGTCGTCGCGGCGCGCACGCGTCGTCGCTTCACCGGCTTCGACGTTGACGAAAACTACTTGAGGATCGCCGCGCAACGCATCGCCGACGAACTCGCCGCCCCGGCGCGAAGCAAACCGCGCGGCGTTTAGATCATGACGTTCGACAAGAGAAAAATAGTTCTCATCGCCGCCGTCTCGCTGGCGACACTGGCCTCCGTCGTCGCCATCGTCCCGCCGCGACCCGACGGCGCGGGCGCAAGTCGTGGCCTGTTCGCGGCGCGCTCGCCGGAGACGCCGAAGCCCGCGCCCGCCTCGCTCGCCTCATCGAACGCAAACGACGTTCGTTCCGCCGAAGCCGCTGACACCGTTGCGACGGCCGGAACAAAAGCCGTCGAGGCGGTTGAGACGAACGCCGTCGCGCCTGCCGTCGCGGAGTCGGCGGCGCAGCAGAACCGCGCGCTCAAAGATGGTCTGAGTTGGACGTTCGGCGGCAAGCCGCAGCGCGGGTGGGCGATCTACGTCCCGCTCGTCCAACGCCTCGTCGGCACGGAGGACGATGCCGCGAGCGCGGGCTTCGCCGCAAGCATCGCGCGCTGGCAGAAACGCGTGGGACTCACGGCGAGCGGCGTGCTCGACGAGGCCACCCTGATGCGTATGATCTCGACGTGGCAGGCGCGGCGACGCAAAGGCAGCACCTACCCGCGACCCGACGAACTCCTCACCGTCCCCGCCACAGAGTTCTGGGACTCTTCGCGCGCAGACGATTTGCGGCAGGTCGAACGGCAAACTTACGCGGCCTACAAGCGCATGCTGGCCGCGGCCGTCGCCGACTCGTCCGTGCAACTCGCGAGTCGCAACGGCGAACTCGCCGCGTCGGAAAAGTATCTGAAAATCATCTCGGCGTTCCGCTCGCGCGAGTATCAGGATCGCCTACGCAAGTTGGAGCCGAACGCCGGTCGCGGCGCGCTCGCCGTCAACAGCCCACACTTCACGGGGCGCGCGCTCGACCTCTACGTCGGCGGCGAGCCGACCATCACGAAGGACAGCAACCGCGCCCTCCAGACCCAGACGCGCGCCTACCGCTGGCTCGTCCGCAAAGCCGAACGCTTCGGCTTCTGCCCCTACTTCTACGAACCGTGGCACTGGGAATACTGCGCACAATGACCACGCCGACATCACGATCACGGCTCACTGGCGGCAGCATTTTGCTTTGAGAGTTTGAAAACTCGCATGGCGGTAGTTGCCTAATTATTAGGCTGCTAATAGGGGTCTAAATATGCCGTAGGCATTGAGTTGGATGTTTTTCAAAACATATGTTGATGAATGCCATACTGATAATATCAATCGCGTCGCTTACCCTATCAGTGGTAGTTCGCTGGTATAGTGATCGTTGTTCAGTGATCGATGTTTTTGAGAAGCCTTCAATTATTAGAACTCCTACCAATAACGCAGCCTTTATTATTGCTAATTGGTTATTAACCTTGATTGGAGTTGTAGGTGTTTGGTATACGCGGGGCTTTTATCACATGCTAGTTGCTTTCATAGTTAAGCTAGCTATCGGCAAAATGACCTTCAACCATTATTACAAGGAAGCGTATAGAAAATATTGTTGGTATTACCTCTCTAGAATCCAAGAGTCATTTCAAGCCGAGGGAAAGGAAATGGACGATATATCAATGAAAGTTGATGCTCAACGATTGGCGCAAGAGAAAATCCGAAAGAACATGAATCATGAAATGTTTTGAGAATCCGTCGCTGCATTCTAAAAAGAAGAGGTTGGATGGCAGCGCGCCGCCTAATAAGTTGCTCAAGCCGACCTCTCGATAGCATGGCTTTAATTCTTGTCTCTGCCAGTCGAGTTTGAAGGCGGCGCGCTCGCGGCGGGTTAATTCGGATGTTAAGCCGCGCGACGTTTCGCCGCGACCGCTTTCTTCTTCGCCGCCGGTGAGCCGACGAGGGGCAGCACGCGGCCGTCGGTGAGTGCGCGTCCGGCAGTGATGCTCTCGACGGAGACGACATATTTTTGCTTCGCGTTGACGCGCGCGAGCATGGCTTTGAGCGTTGCGTCGTCGAGGGCGGAGGCGTCTACGCCGCTCGATGTGAGTTCGGCGCGCAGGGCGGCGACGGTGTTCGTGCCGCGCTCGTAGACGTCCGGGTAGAGGTGCAGGTAGCCGCCTTCGACGACCTGCGTGTCGTAGTTGATGTCAACGGCGAGTGGCTCGTCGAGTTTGGCGACGACGGTGTTTTTCGTCACCTTGGCGTTCGCGATCTTCTTGGCCGAGACGGGCAGGCCGCGCGCCGCGACGATCTTCTCGGCCAGATCGTAGAGGTCTGTGCGGAGCATGCGGATGCAGCCGTGCGAGACGAGATTGCCGAGGTCGGTCGGGGCGGCGGCCTGATGAATCAGGTAGCCGTAGCCGAGCGGGATTTTCAGTTTGCCGAGCGGGTTGCGCGGGTCGCTCGCGCGGATCACCTCGCCCGCCTTGACGCCCTTGCGCCCCGTCACCCACTCGCTGTTCGGCGGTATCCAGTCGGGATTCCAGATGATCTCCGAAGCCTGCTTCTCGCCAATCGAAATGGGGAAATCTTTCCGCCCGACGCCGACCGCGTAGGTCTTCACCTCTTTGCCGTTCTGCCAGAGCGTGAGGCGGAAGGCGGGCACGTCAACCGTGATCTCGATGTCGGGTTCGCCCGCCACCAACTGCGCGCGCTCGATCCGCCCGCCCGTAAACTTGTCCGAGCGCACCGACTCGTTCGAGCGATACGGCGACGCACTCTGCTGCGCCCGCGCCGCCTGCGCGCCGAACGAAACCGCGCCGACTAACATCACCAGCGTAATAATTTTTTTCGGTAAAAAACTCATCTTCAAATCTGTCCCCTTATGTCTGTCGCCCACTCACTCCGCTGCCGTCGGGTAAACACATCTCATCGCTATGTTCGCGCCGGTTGGGAGTTAAGGTTAGGGTGCGCGACTGCCCGTTTGGTTGCCTGTCAAATCGCCTCAATGCCCGGCGCGATAATATTTGATGCCGAAGTAGATGGCCTGCGTGAGGCCGAGGAAGAGGCCGATGACCGCGCCGAAGAGTTCGATCTTGCGCAGGTGTTGCTGTGCGACGGAGAGGACGAGCGTCTCCAGTTTTTCGACCGGGTAGTTCGAGACTTTGGTGCGGACGATCTGGCCGATGTCGAACTCTTTGATGGCGATGGGCAGGCGTTCGCGCGCCGCCGCCGTGATGCGTTCGGTGAGGGCGTTCGAGGCACGTGCGACCGTCTCGGCGGGCAGGTGGTCGCTGATGCGCCCGATGGGGGCGATAAGGAGGCGTTCGATCTGCGCGCTCAAGATAGCGTTGATGGTGCGCGCCGTGTCCTCGCGCGCGAGCACGCCGAGCAGGGCGCGTGAGAGAAAGCTTTTGAGACGCGCGGCCGAGTCGGGGCTGGCGTGTTCGAGAAGCGCGCGGATCGAGTGTGGGCGAACACGCGCGAGGGCGTCGGAGGTGTAGGCCGAGACGGTGGTGGAGAGTTCCGCGCCGCGCGCGATGGCGAGGATGCGCACGGCGACTTGATCTTTGATCAGTTCCAACTTGTCGGGCGCGATGGTGCCGACGAGTTCGTCGATGGGGCGCGCGAGCAGGTTGTCAATCATCGAATCGAGAAACGCCTCGGCCTCTTGGGCGAACGCCTCGCCGCGCAGAAACTCCTGCACGCGGCGCGGCAGGGTCTTGTTGACCATCTCGTCCACCTCGCCGTGGATGCGTTCGCGCGAGACGAAGATTTTTTTGAAGAAGCCGAGCTGCGCGTAATAGTCGTCCACCTCGCGCTTGATGAGCGCGCCGATCTGCGTGCGCGTCTTTTGGTTGGACGCGATCTCGGCGAGGTGTTCGGCGATGGGGCCGAGTTGGGCGTCAATGCGCTCTTTGATGATGGCAACCGCGTCGGGCGTGAACACCTCTGCGAGCGTGGCGCGGCTCGCCGCGATTTCGTCAACGCGCGCGGTGACGAAATCGCGCACCTTCCCCTCGAAGCCGCGCTCGTTAACGAGGTTGTGAAAGCGGTCTTCGACGAACCCGACGATGCGCTCGTAGGTCTCGTCGTCCACGGCGTCGCTCAGGCGGCGCGCGAGCAGTTCGTCAACGCGCCGGTCAATGAACGCGTTGACGGCCGCGGCAGTCTCTTCGCTGCGCAGGATGCCCGCGACGTAATCGGCGACGCGCATTTGCAGCGCGCTGATGGCGTCGAGGATGGGCGCGCGCAAGGGCTGCGGCAGGGCTTCGATGAAAGAGCCGCGCGGCGTGTCGAGCAGTTCGCGCGTGTTGGTCGAGACGAGGTCGCCGACCTTGCGCCGGAAGAAGTCGGTCTCGAAAAGCGCCTCGGTGATGGTGTCGTGCGAGACGAGTTCGTTGCCGACGGCGTTGCCGATGGTCTGGGCGAGGCGTTCGCGGTGGCGCGGGATCATGCCCTGCGGCCAGACGGTGATGCCGAAGAGTTTGACGGGGCGGTGCGGCCGGAACAGCATGCGGACGGCGAGCCACGCCGCGCCGTAACCGTGGATGGTGGCGAAGATGACGAGGAACAACAGTTCCAAAATCTGCTGACGGGTGATAGCGGGAATCCTCCCGGCCGCGCGCTGCGAAAGTTGGGGCGTATCCTGTGGATGCTAAACGGAGCGGGAGAACGGCGTCAATTACGGAAAGCTGTTCTTTGTCAGTAGTCAGTTGTCCGTGGTCAGTAGTCAGTTGCATGTGGCTATCACACGAGTCGCTAAAGATTGTCTTGAACAACTGACAAC
>JAUZFQ010000167.1 GCA_030838445.1 Pyrinomonadaceae bacterium
CGCCGCCGTCGAGATGACGATGAAGAAGGCGATGGACATGGCGAAGAGCGTCCCGACCCACACGTCCGCGCGCACCAGCTTGTACCCCTCGCGGCCGACGCCCTTCTCCACCACCGACGACTGCACGAAGACCTGCATGTAGGGCGAGATGGTCGTGCCGATCAGGGCGATGAGCGTGAACAGGTAGTGGTTGTCAAAGGAGAAAGAAGGCCGCACCATCTGCCGCGCCACCTCGCCCCAGTGCGGGCGCGCCAGAAACGCCGAGACGATGTAGCCGAGGAAGACGAGCGACATCAGTAGGAAGACGCGCTCCACGCGCCGGTACGAACCCTTAACGACGAGCCACCACACCGAGAGCGCGGCGAGCGGCACGGAGATTTGCCGCGGCACGCCGAACAACTCCGTCGCCGCCGCGATGCCGACGAACTCCGAGACGGTCACGCCCGCGTTCGCCGCGAGCAACGCCGACATCACGACCATCGTCCAGCGCACGCCGAACCGCTCGCGGATCAAATCGGCCAAGCCCTTGCCCGTCACGACACCCATCCGCGCGCACATCTCCTGCACGAGTCCGAGCGCGACGAGGATCGGCACGAACGTCCACAGGAGCGTGTAGCCGAACTCCGCGCCGGAGGTGGAATAGGTGGCGATGCCGCCCGCGTCGTTGCCCGCGTTGGCGGCGATCATCCCCGGCCCGATGACGGCGAGGTAGGCGACGAAGCCCGTCTGCCGTGCCACCGCACGCCGCACGCGCCGCGACCCGCGCCGCCACAGGCGACGCCCCATCTCCCGCACATCCTCTGTACGCGACGCGGCCACTCGCAGGTTCTCCGTCACTCATAAGAAAACAGTGACAAGCGACAAGTGACGAGTGACGAGATGTAAGACAAGTCTAAAGACAAGCAGTTGGGTTTAACTTGTCACTCGTCACTCGTCACTTGTCACTTAAAAAATTCTCGGCAAACGCTGTCGCCAGCCTTTCGGTAATAACAACTCCATTGCATCGTCTACGGTGACGATGCCTGCGATCTCGCCGAGGTCGTCTACGACGGGCAGGGCGAGCAGGTTGTACTCGGCGATCTTGTGCGCCACGTCGCGGGCGGAGTCGTCCGGGTGCGCGTGTTGGAACTCGTCGCGCATGACGTGTTCGAGCGGCGCGGCGGGGTCGGCGAGGATGAGACTGCGCAGGGCGATCACGCCGGACAGTTTCCAAGAGCCTTCGCGTTCGACGACGTAGAGGTAATAGATCATGTTCGGCGTCTCGGCCATCTCGCGCAGGGTGGCGAGGGCTTCGCCCACCGTCAGCCCTTGCGGAAGCGTGATGAACTCGTTGGTCATCAGGCCGCCCGCCGTGTCGTCTTCGTAGTGGAGAAGTTCGGCCACGTCGGTCTTCTCCTCGCCCTCCATGCGACTCAGCAAATCCGTGGCGGTGGCTTCGGGCAGATCGCCGAGCACGTCGGCCGCCTCGTCCGGCGACATCCATTCAAGGATGTCTGCGGCGCGTTCCTTGTCCATGTCGCCGATGATGCGCGCCTGACTCTCGTCGGGCATCTCTTCCAGAGTCTCTGCGGCCGTCTCGTCGTCGAGCGCGGCGACGACCTCCGCGCCCTGCCGGTAAGAGAGCGACTCCGCGAGCCGCGCGATCTCGACCGGGTGCAGGCGCGACAACTTATCGCGCGAAGACTTGAGACGCACCGTCGCCGCGTCCGTCGCCAGATAGCCGACGTCCGCCCAGTCAATCACCTCGACCGCGCGGCTGCTGCCGTAGAAGCCCGCCGGGGCGAGCCTGCGCCAGAGTCCCTGCAAGCTCACGTCCGCGCCCGTCACGCGCCACTCGCCCGCCACCTCGATTAACTGCACGTCGTTGACGCGCACGACGCGTTTGCCGTCCACGTCAATCAACTGCTTGTCGAGCACGTCACGCGCGAGCAAGACTTCGCCCTCGCGGCGTTTGAAGTCGCGCAGGTCTAACAGATCGAAGTTGAGTTGCGCGCCCGTCTCGCCGAAGCGTGCGACGCGCGTGCGCGGCAGGAAGATGTCGCGCCGCATGTGGCGCGCGACCAGACCCGTCACGGGCGGGTGGTCTTCGCCGAGCCGCACGATGACGTCCTTGATCGAGGCCACGGGGCGGCCTTCCACGTCGCGCACGGGGCGGCGCAAAACTTGCGACAAGTAAAGCATGAAAAGATTGCTCCGGCTCTGAGTTGTGCAGGGATAATAACATGCTGCGCCGGGAACACAGGCGCGACCGGGCGGAAGTCTACCGGCGTCGGTTCAGAATTGAAGAAAGCGCGCTCAGGTTAACACAGGACGAAGACAACGCCGCCGAGCAGAGACCACGGCGGGCACACGGTTCGACGTCAACTGCCTTAACTTAATTTTGTCGTCAACTGTCTCGACTTAATTTTGACGGCTCGCCGTTTTCAAGAGCGCGAGGGCGTGTGCTAAGGCGACGTCGCGCCCGTCGCGGAGGTCACGGCGGGTGGGAGTGACGAGTTCGTCGGGCGTGATCCCGCGGCCTTCGAGTCGCGTGTGGCGGGCGGTGCGAAAGTCCATCTCGCTGATGTCGAGCAGGCCGCCGTCGGGCAGCGTGTGGCGGCGGCGGATGGCGAGGACGCAGCCGCAAGTATTCTCGCCGATGACGCGCGCGCGCCTGGTTTCCTGCAAGGCGGCGGCGAGAATTTCGGCCGCGCTCGCCGTGCGCGTGCTCGTCAGGACGACGACCGCGCCGCGAAACTCGGCCACTGCGTCCGCCGCAAACAGCATCGCGGCGCGCGTCTGCGGCGCGGAACTGACGCGCCCCTCGCGGTCTGTAAACTCGCCGAGGTTCGTGCCCTGCGGCAGAAAGGCGGAGGCGATGTCGGTCATCGTCTCGGCGTGGCCGCCGCCGTTCTCGCGCAGGTCAATGACGAGGCCGCGCGCGCCGCGCAGTTCGCCTTTACGCAGCGCGCGCATCAACTCGCTCGCAATCTCCGGCACGAACATGTTGAAGTTGACGATTGGGAAGCCTTCGCTCTTTTGCACGTTGAGCACGGGCGGGCGACTTTGCAGCACACGCCGCAGCCGCACGCTCCGCGTCGCCCCGGCGCGCTCGTTATCTTTCGTGAAGACGGCGTTGACGAACGTGTCGCGCGCGCCTTTGAAGAGTCGCGCCGCGGCCTGCTGCCGCGCAGCCGAGTCGGTTGACGCCCCGACTTCTTCCGCCAGCCGCCGCGCGAAGACGACCGCCGCGGGTTCGCCCTCGATGCTCAACAAGGCGTCGCCCGCGCGCACGCCGCCGCGCTCGGCCTCGCCCCCGCGCTCGACCGACGTGACGACGATCTCGCCCCCGATCTCGCGCAAAGCGACGCCGACGCTGACATAGGTCGGGCGTTGCCAGTCGAAGCGTTCGTCGGGCGAGTAGACGCGCGTGTGCGCGTCGCGCAGGCGGCTCGTCAGGCGGCGCAGCACTGCATAGAACTCCGTCTCGCTCGCGGCCTCGGCGGCCAGCGGGCGCAGCCGCGCGCGCAACTCCTCCCAGTCAACGCCGTGCAGCGTCGGGTCGTAGTAACGCTCGCGGATCGTCTGCCACGCCTCGTCGAAAACGATGAGCCGCCCCTCGCGCGTCGCAGTCGTCACGCGGCCGGAGGCGGAGGAAGAAGGGTAAAGGGGCAGGGGAAAAGGGGAAAGGAAAAAGACAAGGAACAGCGCGCACGCTAGCGAGCGATAACCGATAAGCTGAAACTTTGGCATCACCTTTCCCCCTTCCCCTTTACCCTTTTCCCTTCCGCTTCCCTTTTCCCTCATCCTTATCCCTTCCCCTTGGCTTCGTCCGCGGGTCGGCGGAAGTTGTAGCGCAGGAGGACGCGGACGGGGACGGCGCGGCCGTCGCGTGTGGCGGGGCGGAAATGGAGTTGCCGCACGGTCGCCGTCACCGCTTCGTTCAGACCGTAACCAGCCCAGCGCACGATCTCAATATCTTTGACTTCGCCCGCGGCGTCAACCTCGACGAGCGCGTCCACCGTCGCCGCGACGGCCGCGCGCGCCGCCGTCGCCGGGTACGCGGGGCGCAGGCTGCGGTAGGGTTGCGGCGCGCGGAAGTTGACGGCGGCGGGGCTGCCCTCGTCCGGCACTTCCTCGAACGCATCCGCGCGCTCGCGCGACGCCAGCCGTCCGCTTCGCTCTGCCGCTTGCGACTTGGAGATGATTTCACCGTAGCGCGGCGCGCGCGTACGCAACTCGGCAAGCAGACTCTTCTCCGCCTCTTCGGGCGCGCTCGATTCGGCGGCGACGTGTTCCCACAGGATGAGCCGCCCCGTCTCCGCGCTGACGAGAAAGAGCGACGCGTAGGACTCGAAATAATCCGGGCGCACGGTGGACGTGCGGCGCAAGGTCTGCGCCTCGCCCGTGACGTAGAAGTCGCAGCCGATGGCCGCGCCGAGGTCGCGCGCTTCGGCGAGCGTCAGGTTGAGCGAATTCGCATAGCCCACGCCGCGCGCGGCGGCGCGACTCTGCGCGCGGTTGACGAGAGCGAAGTGCGGCATAGCAGCAAGCGCGGCCGATAGTTCGTCGCCGACGCGTCGCCCCGCCTCCGTCTCGCCGAGGTCGAGCACGGCGACGCTCGCGCGCGGCGCGTTGGACTGTGCGCGCGCGCCCGCCGCGCCGAGGGCGAGCGCACACGCTAACGCGAAGACGAATTGCGGGAGGCGAAACTTCATGGCGACAGCAGCAGCAGAGTTGATGTGTATGGCGGACGACGCAGACGGCACGCGTTGCGAGTCAGGGTAGCATTGATCTCCAACTGCGCGAGTCGCAGGCAGTATTGATAGTCAACTGCGCGAGTCGCAGAGAGTATTAATCGCAAACTGCGCGAGTCGCAGACGAGGGCAACGGCGGCAGCGGCGGTTAACTTTTTCTGACGCCCGCTTCCGAGACGCGTTCGATGGCGTCCGGCGCGAACTCGGTTTCGTGGACGAGCGGGCGACCGGCCATCTGCGCGAAGAGGTTTTCGTAGCGGTCAACGATGCGCTCCCAGTCGTAGTGCTCGCGGATGCGCTTCTGCGCGCGCTGCCGGTATGAGTTGACGAGCGAGCCGTCGCGCAGCACGCGCTGGAGTTTCTCTTCGAGGTCTTTCTCGTCCGTGTAGGGGATGCCCGCCTCGCCGACGGCCTCGATGTTTTCGGGCGTGGCGAGCGTGAGCACGCAGTTGCCGTAGCCCATCGCTTCGAGGAGCGCGGGGTGCGTGCCGCCGACCTCGGTGGCGTGGACGTAGCAATAAGCGTTCTGTTGCAACGCGCGGTAGGCGTCGCCGAAGACGAAACTGGTGAAGACGATGCGACGGTCGCGCCGCGCAGAGGCGCGCAACTCTTCGATGTACTCGTGCGCGTAGGGCGCGTCGCCGACGATGACGAGCTTGTGCGAGGTGCGCACGCGCTTGAAGGCTTCGATGACGAGGCGCGCGTTGTTCTCCGGCTCTAAGCGCGAGACGTAGAGCACGTAACGGTTCGGCTCGATGCCCCACTGGCGCACGGCCATGCGGTCGGGGATGCGCTCGACCTCCGCGCCGTAGGCGATCATGGTGGTCGGGTGGTTGTAGTGCGCCATGTAGTAGTCCTGTATGACGCGCGCATCGGTGACAGTCTCGTTCGGGAGGATGGTGGCGAGCCGTTCGGCGATCAGGTAGTAGCGGCGCGCGAGCCAGTTCCACTTGCGGCGTTTGTGTTCGAGTCCGTCAACGTTGATAGCGACGGACGCGCCCGCCGCGCGGAGGATGGGCGCGAAGGGCGCGTTGGCGGCATTGCAGATGAGCGCGGCGTCGTAGCGCGCGGTCGTCGAGTGCAGGGCGGAGAGAAAGGTGTGGAGGATGGTGTCGAAATATTTAT
>JAUZFQ010000170.1 GCA_030838445.1 Pyrinomonadaceae bacterium
CGGGCGGCTGTAGTAGAGGCCACCGCGACGCTGGCCGAACGAGTTCACCACGTCGAAGAACGGGTTGGCGGCCGCCTCGTTAAAACGGTTGAAGAGGTTGAAGCCCTCGGCGATGATGTCGAGCCGCAGGCGTTCGCCGAGGCGGACGGCGCGCGCGACGCGCAGGTCGAGCGAGGCGTAGCCGTGCGTGATGCCCGCGTTGCGGCGCAGGTTGCCGGTGGACAGGAAGGGCGGCACGAACAGCGTCCCGTCGGCGGCGACGCTCGGACGGTCGTTGGAGCTTTGCAGGTCGGCGTTGGCGTCCGAGCCGGTGATGATGTTGAAGGGACGACCCGAAGAAATTTCGAGGATCGGGGCGATGGTGAAGTCCGCGAGGAAGCGACGCAGGCCGCTCTCCGAACCGCGCCAACTGACGGGCGAGGTGGCGACGCCGCTGAAGACGAAGCGATGACGCTGGTCAAACAGCGAGTCGGAACGCTCGGCGCGGAAGTTGCGGTTGTCCTGCGGCTTGAGCAAAGTCTGCAAATCGGACGAGTCGTCAATCGAGTGCGACCACGTGTAAGAGGCGAGGAACTGGAAGTTGTTCGAGAAGCGACGCTTCGCTTCCAGCGTCATCGCGTTGTAGTTGGAGTTGCCGTCGGAGACCTGCGCGCTCACGTCGCCGAAGGGCGAGATGAGGCCGGGCGTGCGGACTGACCCGGCGATGGCCGCGTTGAAGACGGCGGGCGTGACCGCGCCGCCCGTCACCGACTGGACGAAGAAGTAGTTCGGCGCGTTCGGCCGGAAGAAGTTGGCCGCGAGCGGGCTGACGATGGTTTGCCCGGTCAGATTGTTGACGGCGACGAGTCCGGGGATGCGGACGGTGAAGAGCGGATTGTTCGTGGTCGGGATGGGGAACAAGACCGCTTCGCCGAAACTGGTGGGCGCGCGCCCTCCGGCGAGGCACGCCGCATTGGTTCCGCACAGCGCCGGGTTGCCGACGGCGAAGCGGCGGAAGTTCTCAACCAGCAGGTCGGTCTGCGGGGCGTTCACGTCGCGCGGGTGCGGCAGGTGGTGCGCGCCGACGAAGACGTAACTGGCCGAGACGGACATGTTCTTCGTCAACTGGCGTTCGAGCGTCAGGTTGGCCTGATTGGCGTAGGCGTACTGGAAGTCCTGCTCGACGGCCAGCGTGAAGGGCAGGATGGGGCCGAAGCCGGGGAACGTCTGATCGTCGAAACGTATCTGGCCGCGCAGGTAGTTTGAACTCGACGCGACGCCGGGCGTGACGCCGGGGACGACCGTGCCTTGAAAGATTTGGAGCAGGTTGAGCGTCGCGGTCGGCGCGGGGCTGCCCGGCAAGACGGTGGTGAACTGCTGTTGCTGCGCGGCGTCGGCGATGTCGGAGTTGAAGGCGATGGCTAAGAGCGGGTGGTCGTAGAAGAGGCCGTAGGCGGCGCGCAAGACCGTCTTCCCGTCGTTCGTCAAATCCCACGCGAGGCCGACGCGGGGCGCGAAGTTGTTCGTGTCGCGCGGGAAGCCCTGTTGGACGGCGAGCACGTTCTGCGCCGCGTCGAGGTCTCCGGCCGAAAGGTTGATGTGCGAGAGCGGGTCGGTGAAGCCGATGGTCGGGATGGTCTCGGTCAGTTCAACGTCGTAGCGCACGCCGTAGTTGAGCGTCAGATTTTTTCTGGCCTTCCATGAATCCTGCGCGAAGAAAGCGAGCGGCTTGTTCTTCAAGGTGCTGTTCGGATTGCCGAAGCCCTGAATGAAGACGCCGGGGATGCCCGCGCCGTAAGCCTGCACGGGGGTGAGCGAGGGCGCGTTCGTCGGCAGGCCGGGGATGAAACCGGCGGCGAGCGTGCCGCCCGACACCTCGCCGAAATTGAAGAGGCCGGGGAAGTTCAACTCGAAGATCGCTTCCACGTCAATGAAGTTGAAGTCAGCGCCGAACTTGAAGTTGTGGTTGCCGGGAAGCCAACTGATATTGTCTGTGAACTGGAAGCGTTTCTCTGTGCGGTCAACGGGCGAGAAGGGGTTCGAGCCGATGAAGGCCGCGCCGGAAATCTGGATCGCCGCGCCGGGGACTTGCGAGTCGAACTTGGCCTTGCGGCGTCCGAAGTTGAAGCGCGCCTCGTTGACGACGCGGCTTGAGAGCGTCGAAGTCAGGGAGGCGACGAACGAAGTGTCCCTGATCTCCTGCCGCCCGGTGCGCGAAAAGTCGTTCTGCCCCAACACCTGATTTTGCGATTCGTCCTGAATGCCCGTCAGGTCGCTCGGGTTGTAGCCGAAGCGGAGCGTCAGTTGGTTCGACTGGTTAACTTGATGGTCGGCGCGCACGGAGAAGAACGAGGTGGCCTCCGAGATCGGGAAGATGCGCGCGAGACTGTTGAGCGGGCGGAAGCCGATGGGCTGACCCGCTTCGTTGACGGTCGTGAAGCCGGGGGTTGCGCCGTTGTTGGCGGCCGTCGGGACGGGCGCGCCGGAGATGAAGAAGCGGCCGCCGATGGTCTGACCCGCCGGGATCGCGCCGCCGATGCTGCGCAGCGTGCTCGCGCCGTTCAAGCCGATCTGCCCGCCGGAGGAGGCGAAGGTGGCGTATTGCAGGACGGCTCCGATCAAGGCCGAGTTGCCGGTCGCCGCGCCCGTGTTGAGTTGGGTACTGATGAAAGTGGCCTGCGCGGGCGTCAGGTTGGTAAAAGTGTTCGGCAAAGCAATGAACGGGAAGGCCGTGCCGGGGCCGACCGCGAGGCTCGACGTGAGGTTGCCCGTCACGTCGGAACTGAAGAAGGCAGACTCCTGCCGGCGGCGTTGCTCGAAAGCGGCGAAGAAAAATGTGCGGTCGCGTTTGATGGGGCCGCCGAGCGTCGCGCCGTACTGCGCGCGGGTGAAGGGCGGGTCTTCGATGGGCGCGAAGGCGTTGCGCGCCTGAAAACTCTTGTGACGCAGGAAGCCGAAGAGGTTGCCGCGCAGTTCGTTCGAGCCGCTCTTGGTAACGACGTTGACGATGCCGCCCGTGGCGCGGCCGAACTCAGGGGCATAAGAATTGGTTGCCACCTGAAACTCCTGCACGGCCTCTTGCGAGACGGTGGAGCGCGAGGCGTTGATGGAGTTGTCGGTGTTGTCCGCGCCGTCAACCTGCACGAGCGTGGAGCGGCCGCGCTGGCCGCCGACGTTCAGGCCCGAAGACGGCGCGGGGCCGATGGGGCGGTCGTTGCCGCGGTTGACGGTCGAGATGGTCGTCGAGATGCCGAGGTAGTCGCGCTGGTTGACGGGCAAATTCTCGATGCGCGTTGACTCGATGGTGTTGGTGACGGCGGTGCGTGACGTTTCCACGATCTCGGTGGTCGCGCCCGTGATGGTCACGGTCTCGCTGACTTGCCCGGCAGCGAGCGGCACGTCGAGGTCTGCGCGCTGCCCGACCGTGAGGACGACCGAGGGGATGCTGGCGCGCGAGAAGTTGGCCGCCTCCACCGTCACCTCGTACTCGCCCGGCGGCAAGTTGGTGATCTGGTAGAAGCCTTCGTCGTTGGTCTGCGCGTCGCGCGTCAGGTTGGTCGCCTTGTTGCGCGCGGTGACGGTCGCGTTGACGACGAGGCCGCCCGCGGCGTCGCGCACGAAGCCTTGCAGGTCGGAGGCGTTGGACTGCGCTTGCGCGAAGGCCGCGCCCGCGCCGGCGAGCGCGAACACACAGACTAAGACGAGGCGGATGGCGGTCGGGCACAGCCGCACGGGGAATGCACGCATGTTTATATTCTCCTCAAACGTAAATTGTGCTTCAGCGGGAGACGAAAGATCGTGCGCCGTCGGACGACGGTCGCTTGAACGGGTTACGGACGGGCAAGAGCCGGGTCGGCGGGACACTCCGCCGGAGCGGAAACGCCCGCGAGGCTTGCGCCGTGTGCGAAACCAAATACCGCGCCGACTTTGTACCCCAAAACACGTGTGCGTGGCAAGAGTTAATCAATGCGACGTTGATGAGGAAGCGACTAGCAGGTCTATCTGCTACGAAGTCTCATTAGCGGAGGCCGATGTGGCCGCCGTCTTTGAACAGCAACACGAGTAATCCGGTCGTGATCACGAACCCGATCCCCACCCCGATCAAAACCTTCGAGGTCGTGGAGAGACCTTTGCCGTGGGCTTTGAGTTCCCTCACGTCCTCGTAGTTGATCTTGAAGGGCGTGCCGGGTTGCGCGTCCGTGCGTACCAAGGTGAAGTGGTCGGCCGTCGCCTCTGAGATGTAGCCTTTCAGCTTCGTGCCGTCGTTCATTTTCACGCCGACGCGCGCCTTCGTGCCCGTGCCGCGCGCGAAGACCTTCCGCTTGATCTTCGTCACGCGCTCCGCGGTCGCATCAGTCTTCGCAGCAGACTTCTCCTGCGCCAACGCGCCCGCGCCGCTCGCCGCGCAGAAGAACACGAAGGCGAGTACGAAGGTGAAATATCTTTTGCACATGCGTTCTCCTCTTTCCGAACGTGCGAATTTAATCGCGTCATTAACTGTCGGCCGTCGTCCCCGCGCCCCGACCCGCGCGCACGCTTCTCCCCCGCGACCGGCGAACGGGCGCGCGCAACTTTTCGACTGATGCCGCACACGCTACGCGCGCCGCACGCCGGAAGTCCTTTAGCGGCTCTTAAAAATTTATTAAAGAGTTATTAAATGCGGCGCATGGCGCGAAGTTGTGCGGCGCGAAGTTGTTGGGTGGGAAGTTGTAGGGCGCGGCGCGGGGTTTGAGTCTTGCCTTGTCTATCGGGGGGCAATACAATGCCGGAGTTTAACGGGCGTCATTCCTACTTATGCTTCCGCCGATTCTCATAGTCTGAGGGGGAAAGCGTCATGCGCGACAGACGCCGACCCGTCGTCCGCGTCAACCGCCTTGAATGATCGTCCGGGATTTCGAGAGCGTGCCAGCCAAACTCCTTTACGAATTCGCGCCTTATCTTCTTGACCCGGCGGAGCGTTTGCTGTTGCGCCACGGCGAACCCGTGCCGCTCACGCCGAAAGCCTGCGACACGCTGCGCGTGCTTGTCGAAAACTGCGGGCGCACCGTGGAGAAGGACGAACTGCTCAAGGAAGTGTGGCCGGGCACGTTCGTCGAAGAGGGCAATCTCACCGTCACGATCTTCATGCTGCGCAAGGCGCTCGGCGAGGGGAAGTCCGAACCGAAGTTCATCCAGACCGTCCCGCGTCGCGGTTATCGTTTCATCGCGCCCGTGACGGAAGTGCCGAGTCCCGCACCGCGCGCGTCGCGCCCCGGCTCGACGGCGCAGCAGCAGGCGGGCGACGAAGCGGAGCGCGTGAGCGTCGCCGTCCTGCCGCTCATGAACCTGAACGCCGACGCCTCGGCCGAATATCTCTCCGACGGCATCACCGAGAGCATCATCAACACGCTCTCGCAACTGCCCGCCTTGCGCGTGCTCGCGCGCAGCACCGTCTTCCGTTACAAAAATCTAGACATTGATCCGATCAGCGTCGGCCGCGAAATGAACGTCCGCGCCGTCCTCACCGGCCGCCTCATCCAACTCGAAGACCGTCTCATCATCCGCACCGAACTCGTTGACACCACGAACGGCTGCCAGATGTGGGGCGCGCAGTACGACCGTCAAACGTCCGACCTGTTGAGCGTGCAGGAGGAGATTTCGCGACAGATTTCCGAGAAGCTACGCACGAAGTTGAGCGGCGCGGAAGAGGAGCGGCTCGCCAAGCGCCCGACGACGAGCACCGAAGCCTACCAGACTTATTTGAAGGGTCGTTACCACTGGAACAAGCGCAGGCAGGAGGGCATCGAGAAGGGCATCGAATACTTCGGGCAGGCCATCGCGCTCGACCCCAACTACGCGCTCGCCTACGCCGGTCTTGCAGACTCTTACGCACTGCTCGGCGCGGTCGAGTACGCCGCGCTGCCCCCCGTCGAGGCGATGCAACGCGCGCGCGAGGCCACGCTCAAGGCGCTGGAGATTGACGACACGCTCGCCGAAGCTCACGCCTCGCTCGCCTACGTCCACATCTTCGACTGGAACTGGACGGAGGCCGAGCGCGCCTACCGTCGCTCCATCGAACTCAACCCCTCTTACGCCACCGCGCACCACTGGTACGCGCACTACCTCACCGCGATGGGGCGGCAGACCGAGGCCGTCATCCGCATGCAACGCGCGCTCGAACTCGACCCGCTCTCGCTGCCCGTCAACTCCGGCATGGGCTGGCACTACTACCTCACGCGCCAGTACGACGAGGCGATCCACGAGTATCGTAAGACTCTCGAACTGAGCGAAAACTTTTACATGGCGCACTTCCTCGTCGGCATGGCGCTCGAACAGGTCGGACGCTTCGACGAAGCCCTCGCTTCCTACGAACGCGCCATCGCGCTCTCCGGCGCGTCGCCCGCCATGCTCGCCGCGCCCGGCCACGCCTACGCCCTCTCCGGTCGCCGCGAAGAAGCGCGCGCCGTGCTCGCCTCGCTCCACGCACTCGCCGCGCGCCAGTTCGTCTCGCCCTACCACGTCGCCGTCATCCACGCCGCGCTCGGCGAAACGGATCAAGCCTTCGACTGGCTCAGCCGCGCCTGCGACGTGCAATCCGAAGCCCTCATCTGGTTCGCCGTAGACCCCATGCTCGACGCCCTCCGCCCCGACCCCCGCTTCGCCCGCATCATGGCGCGCATCGGCCTCGACTTCTAAACACACCTCGCAGCAACGGAATAACGACGGCCAGCAAATTTACGCAGGTCTGAAACTCGCACCTCCAACTTACCCGCGCTCATTTCTTTCTGCTTTTCTTTTTACTCGCCTTTGAATCTGTCTCTGCCTTAGCCTTCGGCGGTCTGCCGGGTGTGCGGTCTGCAACTAACTCTAAATCTTCTTCCTTGATCATGTAATCACGTCCGAACTTCTCTGCGGGCAAACGGCCTGCACCGATTAGCTGGCGAACGCGAATAGTGGAGATGCCTAATATCTCGGCGGCTTGTTGTGTGGTCAAGGTCTTAGCCATTCAGCTTCCTTCCATAGCAGAGAAGATAACTATCATAACCCTATCGCACACGCAAGATTACTGTTGACCATCTCTAATTCTTGCGATATAGTTTCTTTCGCCGGTAGAAATAGGCGAGGACTTACCAAGACGGCGAATCTCGATAAGTCCTCTACACCAGTACCTGATGCTTTATAAGGAGATACTGATGCGAAAAAATGATAACACGCGCATGCCTTCCGCCCGCGCGCGGCGAGAGCCGAGTTTCAATGAACCCATTCGTCAGTGGGCTAACATATCTATCTCGCAAGAGAGGGCGAGAGAGTTGGTTGACCTGATTACGAGGCGCGAAGACAGCGAGGGCTTGGACGCCTTGATCGAGTTGATCTGCGGGCTGACGCCGCACACGCCTTCGGACGATAAGTTTGTGTTGGACGAGAGATTTCTGGCGGGGCAAGCTGCCCTCCGGCACGCTTTTGCGGATACGAGGCGGGCGGCGAACGATCTCGGCTCGTATGTCGTCGGGTTGCGGTGCGCCGTGTGGGAATAACGCGTGGCTTCATCACGCGTGACGCGTCGCACGCGCCACGACGCGGCGCACGCGTTCGCTTGCGCCGAGCACAAAGATGCCTGCCTCAGTCGCCAGACGCGGCGCGAAGGCCGCGCGCCGCAGCCACGAGCACACGCGCAGTCGCGCGGCGAAACGCTCACGGTAACGCGCGCGGTAATCCTCTGCCAGTGGCGCGAACATGCCGCCTGCGCGCAACGTCGGCAGCGCGCGCCCGACGCACGCGGCCGCCAGTTCGCCGCTCTCCAAAGCCATCAACATGCCGCTGCCCGTGAACGGATCAATGAAGGAGGCCGCGTCGCCCACCGTCAACAATCCTTCGCACGGAACCAACTCGCGCCGCCCGAAACTCTCCAACGCCACCGCCAGCCACTCCGAACGCACGCGCGCCCCGCAGAGAGTCTCCGCCGCGCGCGCGTTCGACATGACGATCTCGCGCATCACGCGCTCGGCGTCGCTCGCGCGCGCACGCACGTCTTGCGCTGCCACGATGAAACAGAGATTGCTCAAGCCGTTTTCCACACGGCTCAAACCGCCGTAACCGCCGCGATAAAAATATATCTCGCAGACGCCCTCGTCGCCCCCCACATTTTCCAGATGCGCCTTGAACGCTACGAGCGGCATCCGCTTCGACGACGGCGACGCAACGCCGCGCGCCCCGTTGCGCACCTTCGCCGCGTTACGCGCCTTCTCACCGTTGCGTGCCTCAGCCCCGTTCTCACCGTTCGCGCCGCTTTCGCCGTTCGCGCCGTTCACACTGTTGCTGGTCGCCGCTCCCTCGACGCGACGCGCCAGAGCGCGACCGCGCCCCGTCGCGTCAATCGTGACGCCCGCGCGCAGTTCCGACTCCACGCCACGCCGTTCGACGCGCACTCCACACACCGGCGCGCGCCCCCCGCCGTCTGCGAACAACAACCCCGTGACCTGCGTCTCTTCCAAAACCTCCACGCCCAACGCACGCGCGCGCAGCATCAACCGCTGATCCATCTCCGCGCGACTCAAACCGAGCGCGGCCGCCGCCGCAGTGTCTACGTCTCCCGTCGCCTCCGCGCCGAACCACGCGCTCGGCACGCCCACGCGCCGCCCGCTCCGCGCGAAAAAGATCGTCTCGCCGACGCGCGCCCCGCCCGCGCCCGTCATTTCATCCAACACGCCGAGCCGCGCGAAATGCGCGAGACACTCCGGCGAGATAAACTCTCCGCACAACTTCGCGCGCGGGAAACGTTCCCGCTCCACCAATGCCACGCGCGCGCCGCGCGTCGCCAGATGCACGGCCGCGCTCGTCCCCGCAGGCCCGCCGCCCACGATGATCACGTCATAATCTTGCGTGCCGCCCGTCAACATCTTCAACTCACTCGCGCGCCCGCGCTCAGCACCAGACGAAATGGAAAACGTCTCCGCACCTCGACGTTCAACAGCCCCGCCCCTTCGGCAAGTCGCCGCAGTTCGTCGGCGCGAAAGCTGCGCCGGATGGAGAGCGCGCCGTCTTCGCGTATGAGACGGTTGTGCAGGAAGAGCCGTCCGGCGGTCGTGTAGAGGAGGTAGGCGAGCGCGTGACGATGCAAGTCTATGACGAACAGGCGACGCCGCGCGACGCGTTTGAACTCGCGCAAAATTTCGACCACGCCCTCGTCCCGAAAGTGGTGCGTGAAGAGCGAGCACATGACGTAATCGAACGCGCCGTCGGCGAACGGCAGATGAAACGCGTCGCCGCGCACCGCGCCGATCTCCGCAAACTCGCGCGACTCTTCCAGAATCGCCCGCGCCGAACGCTCATTCAACTCAAGCCCCACGAGCCGCTCCGCGCGCCACCCGCCCGCACGCGCCGCACCCGCCGCCACACGCAACAACTCGCCCGACCCCGCGCCCACGTCGAGCAAAGAAAAACTCCGCACCCCCGCCCGCTCCAACTCCGGCACGAGCGAACGACGCAACGCGCGCGCATCCCCCAGCCACTTGTTGACGCGCCGCAGTTCGACCAGACACACCTCGTATTCCTCGGGCGTGTAGTCGCCCTTGTCCAGATGCTCTAGCTCATAGCTGCGCACATGAAAACGATGAAACATGGTCAAGACATTCAGTTCATGGCGAGAGTTTCCGGCGCGGGTGAATGGTGCGTGGCGTGGTCTTGCGTCTCGCACCGTGTTTGAACTTTAACCATCATCAGCTTCGTCAATCAAGCTGGACAGGAATCATTAAAAATTTTGGTCTGAGCCACTTGTAGGTCACGTCTGCATAGCCGAGCGTTCGCATAAACTTCCCGAGCATCAACTCTGCCTCCGCACGATCAATATATGACCGCGAGGTGTAAATTGTAGGCGTGTACTTCTCCGATGATTCGACATCAACGAAGTGGTCGCCGCCGTTGGCGAAAAGCGTTAATACATGTTCGGCCAGTTCGACATCTTTGGCATAGTCCGCAGCCGGGTCTTTAGCCTGTTGCTCCCGAGCCATACGCAGGTCGCCTTCCAAGGCCACTTTTGAAACCAGTGTCGGGGCGAAGCGATATTTTTTACGTCCCGGTTTTGCAGTAAAACTCAACCACACGTCAGACCACGGTTGTCTGGCGAATTTGTACCTTGCGATAGGATCGTGGCAACGAATGGTGACATGCTTGGGCATATTGCGAATTCGGGGCGAGCCGGTTTTATATTTTTTCCACGACGAGCGCGCTGTTCTTCGAGCCGAAGCCGATGCAGTTGCAGAGGGCGACGCGCACGTCGGCGGCGCGGGCGCGGTTGGGCACGTAGTCGAGGTCGCACGCGGGGTCGGGTTCGTCGAGGTTGATGGTGGGCGGGATCATGCCTGTGTGCATGGCGCAGAGCGCGGCGGCGAGACCGGCCGCGCCCGACGCGCCCTGCGGGTGGCCGATCTGCGATTTCGTCGCGGACATCGGGATGCGCTGCGCGTCCCCGTCGAAGGCGAGTTTGAGGGCTTGCGTCTCGATGCGGTCGTTGAGCAGCGTCGAAGTGCCGTGGAGGTTGACGTAATCAACTTCCGACGGCGCGCGCCCGGCGTCGGCGAGCGCGAGACGCATGGCGCGCGCGGGTTCTTCGCCCGTGTCTTCGAGCCGGACGCGATGATAGGCGTCGCACGTCGCGCCGTAGCCCGCGACTTCGGCGTAGACGCGTGCGCCGCGCGCGCGTGCGCGGTCATAGTCTTCGAGGACGTAAATCCACGCGCCTTCGCCGAGCACGATGCCGGAGCGGTCGCGCGAGAAGGGGCGCGAGGCGCGCGCGGGCGTGTCGTTCCAGTCTTTCGTCAGGACGGTCATCAGGTTGAAGCCCGCGAGGATGCCCGGCGCGATGGGCGCGTCCACGCCGCCCGCGAGCATCGCGTCCTGACGGCCGAGCGCGATGTGTTGGCTGGCGTAGGCGATGGCGTCGGTCGAACTCGTGCAGCCGGTCGAGATGACGTGCGAGAGGCCGCGCAGGCCGAAGGCCATCGAGAGTTCGGAGGAGAGGCCGCCGTGCGTCGAAGCCGGGATCGTGTAGACGCTCGCACGCGTCGTCTCGCCCGTGAAGTAATACTTGTACTGCTGTTCGGTGAAGGCGAGTCCGCCGCCGCCCGTGCCGAGCACGACGCCCACAGCGCGCCGTTCGTCAAGACTCAGATCGGAAAAATGTAGCCCCGCGTCTTCCACGGCCTCGCGCGCGGCGGCCAGCGCGAGCGGCACGGTGCGCGGCACGTGGCGTCGATCCTTCGGACTGATGTGCGCCTCCCAGTCGAAGCCGCGCACCTCGGCCGCGATCTTCACGGGCGACTCGCTCACGTCGAAACTCTCGATGCGCCTGACGCCGCTCTCGCCCGCCACCAGCGCGCGCCAGAACGCCTCGCGCCCGACGCCGACGGGCGTCACGCAACCCATCCCGGTGATCACGACGCGCCGCACTTGCCGCAAACTTTTCAACATGTTGGCTTGAATCTTCGCAGGGACATGTTTCGATAATATTGAAGGAGACTCGCCAAAGCATAACACCGCGCGCAATCTCCCGGCCAACACGCGCCCCGCCGCCCGCGCGCCGTCAACGCCCGCGCCCCGGTAGTGACGCCGGAGTTTCGTCATATAATCACAGGCGTCATGCCGTCGCAGGCTGCTTCCGCCCATGCGGCATGGTCTTTGAAATTTGTCAGCAACGGCATGAGCTTCGACTCTCCAACTGAGGAGCAAAGATTATGAGACCGACGAAATCCACTTCTTGGTTTACACGCTTCGCAAAATTGACGGCGCGCGTGACAGGCCGACCGTCCACGTTCGCCGTCGCCGTCGCCATCATCATCGGGTGGGCGATGACCGGCCCTCTGTTCGGCTACAGCGACACGTGGCAGTTGGTCATTAACACGGGCACGACCATCGTCACCTTCCTCATGGTGTTCCTCATCCAGAACACGCAGAACCGCGACTCGGAAGCCATGCAAGTGAAGTTGGACGAATTGATTCGCGCCGTCGTGGGGGCGCATAACGTGCTCCTGGACTTGGAAGAGTTGGAAGAGAAAGACCTCGACCGTATCCGCGCCGGTTACGAAAAGCTGGCGGAGCGCGCCCGGCAGGAGTTGCGGCAGGGTAAGGCTGATACGGACTGTCCGGACATCGAAGACTGAGCGGAGGCGAACTAATGGAACACCCGAACGTTGAGTTGATCCGCAAGTTTTACGACGCACGCGCATGCGGCGACAGGGAAACTCTGAGTGCGTTGCTTGACGAGGACGTCGCGTGGCACGATCCTTACCCGCCGCCGCACGGCGGCGATCTGCGCGGCGCAGAGGCCGTGTTTCGAGACATCTTCGACCGCGCGTCCACACTGACCGGAGGGACGACGCGCCTCTGGCTGCACGACGTGCTGGCGAACGAC
This sequence comes from Pyrinomonadaceae bacterium, assembly GCA_030838445.1. GTDB lineage: Bacteria > Acidobacteriota > Blastocatellia > Pyrinomonadales > Pyrinomonadaceae > JAIVJZ01. The sequence goes on from JAUZFQ010000170.1 coordinate 12,365, forward strand.
GCGCACGCCGTCGCCCTCGTCAACTGGTCGTCCACGCACAAGGGGCGCACGATGGAAGGCCGCGAAGTCGCCGTCTATCACGTCCGCGACGGCAAGATCACGGAGGCGTGGTTCTACCCCGAAAACAAGTCCGCCTCGGATGAGTTCTTCTCTTAAATCTCGATCCACAACTTAACTAATTCAAACTGCGACTCAACTTTCAAACGCCCTATTGAACCATCGAGATTTAGTTGCCGACGTTTGTTTCATACTTGAAATAAAGTGTTGCACCTGAAACCCGGTTGTGATATAAGCTGCGGCCGACACGCCTCGCGCAGACAAAGCGCAGACAAAATTTCCGACCGGAGAGGGAAAATATTTATGACAGCCAGCACGAAATTCATACCCGAGGGTTATCACACCGTGACCCCTTACCTGTACGTCAAAGGCGCGGCGCGCGCCATTGAGTTTTACCAGAAGGTGTTCGGGGCGACGGAGCTATTTCGGATGGACGCGCCGGGCGGGAAGGTCGGTCACGCCGAGATCAAGATCGGCGATTCGCTCGTGATGCTGGGCGACGAATGCACGGAGATGGACGAGAGCAGCCCGCAGACGATTGGCGGGTCGGCCGTGGGGCTGCTGCTCTACGTCGAGGACGTGGACGCGGTGGTCGGCGAGGCCATCACGGCGGGCGCGAAGATGCTCGAACCGCTGGAGGATAAATTTTACGGCGACCGCATGGGCAAATTCGAAGACCCCTTCGGGCACATCTGGGCAGTGGCGACGCACAAGGAAGACGTGTCGCCCGAAGAGATTGAACAGCGCATGGCGGCCATGCACGGCTGACAGTCGCGCGGGCACGCGTGCCTTCGCGCGTGCCTTTAACAAACTAACAAGCGCGTCGCTCGCACCTGTTAACGCCGCACTCCCATCGCTCGCACTTGTTAACGCCGAACTCTCGCGCGCGGCGTCGCCGCTTTGGGCAGACTCAGCAAGTTGGCGAAGAGGCGATACGCGCCGGGGACTCCGGCGGGCAGTTGGCGAAACCACGCGTAGGAGGTGTAGACGTAGTGGCCGCGGCCGATGCGCGCGTAGACTTCGCCGCCCGCCTGTTCCGTTTCGCCCGCGTCGTGTGATTCGAGGAGCGGCGTGTAGCCGGGGTCGAAGGTGGTGAAGTTGTAGAGGCTGCGCTCCTGCACCCAGCCTTGCCAGTCGGCGGCCGTGATGCGGTTCGGGAAGTTGAAGGCGGGATGCGCGGGCGCGAGGACACGCACCGCGGCCGTCTCGTCAACCACACGCGCAATCGTCGCCGACTCACCCGCGCGCTGCACTTCCATCGCGGCGGGCAGGGGCGGCAGTTTCTTCGCGGCATAGTCGGGGCGTTGGTACTGGACGATGAGCGCGCCGCCGCGTCGCATGAACTCGACGAGGCGCGCGTGGTGCGCGACGAAATCGGGGCGCGTCTGCGAGGCGCGCACGCCGACGACGATAGTGTCGAAGCGTGAGAGATCGCCGGTCGAGAGTTGCGTCTCGTCGAGCATCGTGACAGAGAGACCCATGCGCTTGATCGCCTCCGGCACTTCGTCGCCGCTCCCCATGATGTAGCCGACGCGCACGCTTGCGACCTGCAAGTCGAATACGCGGACGGTCGCTTCGGCATCCGTGTAGTAGTAGTGCGTCTGGATATGCGGGTAGTCGAGTGCGCGCCGGGTGCGGTCGAACCTGAGCCACTCCGGCAAGCGTGGCTGTCGCAAATGCCTCTCCGGGAGAGTGGCCGTGGCGAAGCCCCTCACGCGGTACGCGCCCGCGCGCGCGCCGGGCGGAATGGAGAACGTGTAGGGCAGCGTCATGCGCTCGCCCGCAGCCGTGAAGTTGAAAAGATTCGTCTCCGGCGCGCGCCAGCCTTCGGGCAGACTGATCCCTGCTGCGCCTGTCGCAACCGGACTGACGATGGCCTGCTTCGTCGCAGTCGGATCGTCGGTTGGTGTCGCCGCGGGTTCGACGTTGTTCGCCAACTGCAAAGTCACCTGTCGCGTGTGGTCGCGCGCGCGTTGCGGCACGATGATGAGCGCGGGGTCGAGTTGCACGGTCAACTCCGGCACGACGTTGAACTCGCGCCGCACCTCGCCGCGCACCGCGTCCAGATAGCGATACTCGACCGGCGCGCTGACAACTTGCGACGCGCCCACGTCAATCACGGCCTCGCCCACAAGTAGCGCCGGCGCGAACGCCTCGGTCTGCGGATCGCCCTCGCGCCAGACGTACATGTCGCCCTTCCGGCGCGCCCCCTCGCCGTCGCGGCGCGCGAGCCAGTAGGCTTGCGTCGGCTCGGCATCGGCGGGCACGTTGACGCGGAAGTAGGCGATCTGTTGCGCAGGCTCGCGCGCGACGAACGACGTCAACGCCTTCGCGGGCTGCGACAGTTCTTCCACCTGCCAACCCGCGGGCGCGCGCAGTCGCAACGCTTCGACGCGCGCCTGTCCGCCCGGCACGAAGGCGCGCACGGCGACGACGAATGACCCGCCGGGCGCGGCTGTCTCCACGTCCGAGAGCGCGTCCACGCGCACGCCGAGCGCGAGCCGCAGGGCTTCGCGAAACTCGCTCTCTTTTTGCGCGAGCAGGAAGTCGGCCTCGGCGCGGGCTTCGGGAGCGTCGTTGAGGCTCTTGAGTTTTCGACGCGCTTCGAGCGTGTCGTTGAGTCCGCCGACGAGCGCGGTGATGACGGTGCGCGGATCGAGCGCGTTGAACTTTTGGAGGGCTTGCGCGGCGTCCTGCTGGATGCGTTCGAGATCGCTTGAGAGCGCGTCGCCGCGCAAGCCCGTCGTGCGGATGATGCCGCGCGGCGTCGTGTCGAGTCCGTCGTAGATGGTTTGTTCGACGGCCGCCGTTTGCATGTGACTCGCGGCGCGTTCGACGAGACGCACGCGCGACGTCTGCGCGCCGCGCAACTCAAGCGCGGCCTCGCCCTGCGACTTGTGCTGGCTGCGCCCCTCCATCGCGAGTTCGTAGAAACTCCGGCCGAGCAAAGGATCGAAACGCCCCGTGTCAATCTCGACCACGCCCGTCGCCGTAGTTCCCTGCCCTCCCGCCGCGCTGGCTGCTTGTCCGAAATAGCTCACGTAAAACTTCTTCGTCTGCCACGGGCGCAAGCCCTCCGCAAGTTGTTCGGGGAACGCGTTGGGGTCGGCGGCGGCGCGCAGCGCGAGCGGCGTCAGGTATCCGGCGAACTGGTGTTGGCCGTGGCCGTCGGCGGGCGTGCCCTGCCAGCGCGAGACAACGACGAGCGGGCGAAAGCTACGTATGACGCGCACCATGTCTTCCAGAATTTCGCGCTCGTTCCAACGCCGCGCCGCCTCTTCGCGCGTCTTGGTGAAACCGAAATCGAAGGAGCGCGTGAAGTACTGCTCGCCGCCGTCGAGCTTGCGCGCTTGCAGCAGTTCTTCGGTGCGGATGACGCCGAGCGCGTCGAAGAGTTCCGCGCCGATGCGGTTCTGCCCGCCCTCGCCGCGATTCAAAGAGAGATACGCGACGCGTGCGCCGTCGCCGCGCGCGAGCCGCGCGATGAGGGCTGAGTCTTCGTCGTCCGGGTGCGCGCCCGTGTGCAAGACGCTCGCCGTCGTTTGCAGTCGGCGCAGGACGAGTCCCAACGCCACCGCGCCCTCGTTGTAAGTCGTGCGAGTTTGCGCGCGAGCGACGGACGGCGGCGAAGGCGCGACGCGTGAGCCGCCCGCCGCGAGTGTGACGACGCACGCGAGTGCGATGAGACGAATGAGGAGACGACGCATAAAAGTTTTTGCGAACGACGGAGGCCGCGATTGTCGAGCGTCTAACGCGCTTGCGGATCGCGCACGGTCAAACTCAGTAAGTAGCCGACGACGACGACGACGAGACAGCCGATGACGTTGAACCAGAGGAACGCGATGTCTGTAAATCGGCTCGCGATCCAGACGGACGTGATGCCGAAGAGCAAGCCCCAGAACGCGCCGCGTGAGCGAGCGCGCGGGACGGCCACGGCGAGAACGAAGACGCCGAGGAGCGAACCGTAGAAGAACGAGCCGAAGCGGTTGACGACTTCGATGAGCGAACCGAGCGACGTGGCGTAGAGCGCGACGAAGCAGGCGAAGATGCCCCACACACCCGTCGCGATGCGCCCGACGCGAACGTAATGGCGGTCGTCAGCTTCGGGCTTGTAGTGTCGTCGGTAGAAGTCAATCGTCGTGGCGGTCGCGAGCGAATTCAACTCCGCCGAGATGCTCGACATCGCGGCGGCGAAGATCGCGGCGATGATCAAACCGATCACTCCGGCGGGCATGTTCTGCACGACGAACATGGGGAAGACGTAGTTCACGTCGGTGAAAGTCTTGTTGCCGCTCGCCTCTTTCACCAGCGCGAGGCCGCGCCCGCGCGCGTCGTTGAAATTTTTGTTCGCGGCGAGGTACGCGTCGCGCGTCGCCGCACGCGTTGCCTCGTCGCCGTCTTCGTTCTTCACGTACTCGACCGCCGCCGCCTGCCGCGCGGTAAAAGCCTTTTCGTATTCGGCGTTCAGTGCGCCGTAGTCGGCCGCGCGCGCGCCCTGTTCCACCTTCGTCTGTTCGACGCGATTGAAGATCATCGGCGGCGGTTGGAACTGGTAGAAGACGAAGACGAGCACGCCGACGAGCAGGATCAAAAACTGCATCGGGATTTTGACGAACGCGCTCATCAACAAAGACGTGCGCCCTTCGCCGACCGACCTGGCCGTCAGAAACCTCTGCACCTGACTTTGATCGCAGCCGAAATAGGCGAGCATCAAGAACAGTCCGCCGACGAGTCCAGACCAGAGCGTGTAGGTCTGTTTGAGATCGAAGGTCGTGTCAACGGTCGTCAGTCGGCCGGTCGCGCCCGCGAGGTGCAAAGCGTCGCCGAGTGAAACTTCGGGCGGGAACTTCGAGAGGATGATGAAGAGGCACACGAAGAGTCCGAAGAAGATGATGATCATCTGCTTGACGTCCGTCCACGTCACGGCCTGTACGCCGCCGACCATCGTGTAGACGGTGGTCGAGAGTCCCATCGCGAAGACCGTCGCCGTTTCACTCCAACCGAGCACGATGGAAAGGATGACGGACGGGGCGGCGATGATGACGCCGACGCCGAGGCCGCGCGAGATGAGAAAAAAGAAACTGGTGAGCGTGCGCGTCTTTAAGTCGAAACGCTTTTCCAGATACTCGTAGGCGGTGAAAACTTTCGCGCGGTAGAAGAAGGGGACGGCCGTGATGCAGAGAATGACCATCGCGAGCGGGAGGCCATAGTAAAACTGTATGAAGCGCATCCCGTCGTTGTACGCCTGACCCGTAGTGCCGACGAGCGTGATAGCGGAAAGTTGCGTCGCCATCACGGACAGGCCGACAGCCCACCACGGCAAACTGCGATTGGCGAGAAAGTACCCTTCTGCGTTCCCGCTATGTTTCGTCATGCGCACGCCATCCCAGATGATATAGATGAGATAAGCGACGACGACAGCCCAATCAAGTAGGCGCATGTTTTTTTAGAATGACGTTCAGACTCAGGATGAAAACTGGCGCGAGAAGAGATACAACGCCGTGATGACCAGTGCGGCGACCACGATCACGGCGACATAGATCACATGCCAGCGCGCGTCTTCCTCACGCAGCTCTTGCTCTTTTTCAGACGTGCTCTCTCGCATCGAATCCT
>JAUZFQ010000146.1 GCA_030838445.1 Pyrinomonadaceae bacterium
GCCCCTCCGCCGTCTTGGCTTTTCTCGATAAAGCCTCTTTACGTTTGGATTCAATAGACTCAGAGTGAAAATGCGCGTTTCGCTCAACGATAGACTTGTGATAGCTCATATGATCTCTATCACCCATGAAGACCAGATTCGCAGGCCGATTATCCGAAGGGCAAAAGTTCTTGTGATGGATAATCGTTCTCTGCCCTGCGAAAGTCGGAATCTCACCCAGCAGGCCGCCGCGAGCCATGATCCAGTGAACTCTTTGCTCGCGTCCCGTGGCCGGATGCCTGACAACCGTGTAGCCGTCTTTGTCTTTGCGAGAGTAGAACGGCATCAGGGAAGTTTTTGGAGTTAGGTCTTGCGCCTGCCGGTAAGTTCCGTCGCGCAGCATGAACTCGTGGTCGGGCGTGCAGAAAATTTCCCGGTCGTTATCGAGCGTTACCTTGACGAGCGGCGCGTTCGTGCGAGTCTTCTTAGCGGTTCCTCTGGCGACGACAATCTGCTGCGCCTGAGAGATCGCGTAGACGAAAATTTCCTCGCCGCGCTCGGCCAGTTCGCCGATGGGCCAGGAACGACCATCGGCCAGCGGGACGAGAGTGTCTGCCGTAAAACATCCGATGTCGTAGCCGACCGGCCCCATGGCGACCGCGCCCGCGTCGGCGTCGGTGATGAGCACGCAGCCGACGGGGACGCCGTAGCCGTAGTGCGTGTCGGGCGTGATGACGACCATCCGCACGCCGGGGAAGCGCGTGGCGTTGACGATCTGGCGATAGAGGATGTCCTCGGCGTCGTCAAGCAACTGTTTAGTTAAAAAGAGACGGACGGGTGTGTCGCCCGTGTCTTCCGTTTGCAGTTCGTAGTAGCCGTCGCCGTGCCAGCGCGCGAGGTGTTTCCAGTTCTCGGCGTTCTTCAAGGCGCGGGCGACCTTCAAGGCTTTGGCGTCCGTGTCTGTCTTAGCCATGCGTGTTCTCTCCCTCTCGTCCCTCGTGTTCGTCAGAAAAATTCTCAGCTTCGATTATAGACGCGATCTCGGCGGCCGTGTCTGCTGCGCTCTGCGCTTCCGTGACACGGACGCGCAACGTCGCGCGGGCGTAAGCGGCGCGGCGCGCGTCGTAGAGTTCGCGCGCGCGTTCGCGGTCGCGCGCGAGCGGGCGCGCGGCGTCGGCGGCGGAGTTCGTGACGCGTTGCCAGCACAACTCGAACGGCGCGTCGAGCCAGACCGTGAGGCAACGGTGTGCGGCGATGAGCGCGCGGTTCTCCGCAATCGTCCACGCGCCGCCGCCGAGCGCGATGACGCATGCGCCTGTGTCGTCACTGCTATCTCGCGCGCCTGTGTCGTCGCCGCTTTCTAAAATGTCGCGGAGCGCGGCGTGTTCGAGTTGACGAAAGCGTGCTTCGCCGTCCGAGTCTATGATCGCTTCGATGCTGCGGCCTGCGCGTGCGACGACGCGTGCGTCCGTGTCGGCGGCGGCGCAGCCGAGGCGCGCGGCGAGTGCGCGCGCGACGGTGGTCTTGCCCGCGCACATGAAACCCGTGAGGACGATCCGGCGTCGCGGCGTGTGCGCGTTCATCGCTCCGTCACCGATTCGAGCATCGTGAAAAATTCGGGGAAGGAGACGGCGACCGCTTCCGCGCCCTCCAACTCCGACTCGCCTTCCGCGATGAGCGCGGCGACGGCGCAGGCCATCGCGATGCGGTGGTCGCCGAAAGATTCGAGCCGCGCGCCGCGCAAACGTGTGCGCCCGCGGACGCCGAGACCGTCCGCGTATTCCTCGACCTCCGCGCCGAGCGCGCGCAGGTTCTTCACCATCGCAGCGATCCGATCCGTCTCTTTCACGCGCAACTCCCCGGCGTCGCGAATCTCCAAGCCACCCTCGACCTGCGTGCCGAGCACGCACAGGATGGGCAACTCGTCAATCACATTTGCGATCAACTCGCCGCCGAGGACGTTGGCATTCGTCGCCGACACGGGCGCGAGTCCTCCGTCGCGACCGCGCACGCGCAGTTCGCCGATCTCTTCGCCCGACTCCGTGCGTTCGCCGGTGACTGACACGTCCGCGCCGAGTCTTCGCAACACGTCGAGCATGCCGGTGCGCGTCGGGTTGAGGCCGACTTCGGCGAGCGTCACGTCTGAACCGGGGACGAGCGCGGCGGCGACGGCGAAGAAGGCCGCAGAGGAGATGTCGCCCGCGATGTTGCAATCACGCGCGCGCAGGCTCACGGGCGTTTCGAGCGAGACGAAGGGCGCGGGGCGGCCTTCGTAATCTTTCAACTCCGTCCGCACGTCCGCGCCGAACAGCGCGAGCAAACGCTCCGTGTGGTCGCGCGTCGCGCCGCGCGCCTCGACGACTTCGGTGCGCCCGCCCGCGTTCAACCCTGCGAGCAGGACGCACGACTTGACCTGCGCGCTGGCGACGGGCAGAGCGTAGCGGATGGCGTTGAGCGGCGTGCGCCCTTCGACGCGCAGCGGCGCGCGCCCGCCTTCGGACATGACACGCGCGCCCATCAATACCAGCGGCTCGACGATGCGTCGCATCGGTCGCGAGCGGAGCGATGCGTCGCCCGTGAGCGTGGAGGTGAAAGGTTGTCCCGCGAGCAGTCCGGCGAGCAGTCGCATGGTCGTGCCGCTGTTGCCGCAGTCGAGCGGCGCGCGCGGCGCGTGCGGGAGGCGCACGCCTGAGCCTTCGATCTCCAACGCGTCGCCCGCCGCGCGCCTGACCGGGACGCCGAGCGCGCCGAGGCACGCGAGCGTCGCGGCGCAGTCCGCGCTCGTCGCATAGTTGGTGAGACGCGAACGGCCGCCCGTCGCGGCGAGCGCGGCGATGATGGCGGCGCGGTGCGAGATTGACTTGTCGCCGGGCACGCGCACGCGCCCACGCAGCCTGCGCGCCGGTTGAATTCTCATGCGGCCATCATAAAAGAAGGAAGGGGAAGGGGGAAAGGAGAAGGGGAAAGGAGAAGGGTTGATCTGTCAGTTCGACTCAACTCTGTGCCTTTCCCCTTTACCCCTTCTCCTTTCCCCTTGGCTCTTTCTTGACAGGTGCGCGGCGCGCGTCTTAAATTGTGCAGGCTTCCGGTTTGCTTTCACATGTTTGACGCGCGGCAGCGGATGCCCGTCTGCCGGAGGGTTCTCTTTGAAGAGAGGTCTCGGTCTGCCACTGTGACTGAAGAGACTACTGAACTGACATTGCCGAGCCGCATCGAGGCCATCGCCGAGGCGGCCGCCAAGGCGGACGAAGTGGCCGGGCGTTTGCGACTGAGCGAAGACGCGGCCTTCGGCCTCGACATGGCCGTGCGCGAGGCGGTGACGAACGCAGTCCTGCACGGCAACAAGCAGGACGCCTCGAAGCCGGTCGAGATCGCGTTCACGGACGCGGGCGGCGAACTGGTGGTGACGGTGCGCGACCGCGGGACGGGCTTCGATCCGGCGAACGTGGACGACCCGACCGCCAAAGAGAATTTGCTGAAAGCGTCGGGGCGCGGCATCCTGTTCATGCGCAACTTCATGGACACGGTCGAGTGGCTGCCCCACCCCGAAGGCGGCACGGTCGTGCGCATGACGAAAAAGCGATAAAAAATTTGTCAGTCGTCCGTGGTCAGTTGTCAGTTGTCTGTGACCGTCCCGCGAATTACTAAAGACTGATTTGAACAACCGGCAACGGACAATAAACAACGGACTACCTTTTAAGGAGATTTCCTGCAATGGCTGAATTAAGCATCAATGAGCGTCAGGCCGGAGATGTAACCGTCCTCGACATGAGCGGCAAGATCACCATCGGCGAAGGCTCGGTCGCGCTCCGCGGCGCGATCCGGAAGTTGATCGAGGAGGGCAAGAAGAAGATTCTCTTGAACCTCTCGCAGGTCAGCTACGTGGATTCGAGCGGCATCGGCGAGTTCGTCGCCAGCTTCTCGGCCATCGGCCGCGAGGGCGGCCAACTCAAACTGCTCAACCTGACCCAGAAGATTCAAGACCTGCTCGCCATCACCAAGCTGCTCACCGTCTTCGACACCTACGACGACGAGTCGAGCGCGCTCAACAGCTTTAAATAGTGACAAGTGACGAGTGACGAGTGACGAGTTAAGACTAACAACTTGTCTTTGCTCGTCACTCGTCACTTGTCACTAGCCTTATGTTTCGCGCAGCTTTTCGCCGTCTGCTCGCGGTTGACGACCCGCCGGAGCGGACGGCGCTCGCTTTTTCCGTGGGCGTCTTCATCGCCTTCTCGCCCTTCCTCGGACTCCACACCATCGCGGCCACCCTCGTCGCCTTCCTGTTCCGCTTCAACAAGATCGCCATCTACACGGGCACGTTCATCAACAACCCGTTTCTCACGCTCGTCCCCATCATCGCCGCATCTTACGCCCTCGGCGCGCTGCTCATGGGGCGACCCTTGAGCCTGCCCGAAGAGGGCTTGAGACTGCTGCAAGAGCCGCACCTGCTGACCGCCGCCTACTGGCGCGAACTGTTCACGCACCTCTGGGACATCGTCGTGCCCTTCTCCGTCGGCGGCATGGCGCTCTCCATCGTTTGTTCCCTCGCCGCCTATCCTGTAACCTTAAAACTGCTCCGCGCGCGGCAGAGGATAAAGGCGAAGGACGAAGTAGGAACGTTGAACGATGAATGAAAGACAACTCTTCTTCCGTTCCGAGTTCTGCCTTCCGCCTTCATCATTTCTTCCGCTGGCATCCGGCGCGGCGGGCGCGGCATCTGTAAGTAGTGTTAGTGAGCAGTGATTTTCGTAGTTCCTTCCCGGCGCGGAAAATTCAAATACAAGTCTGTCGTTAATCGCATGAAGAAGCATTTATTCGTTATCGCCGTTTTGCTCGCGTCCGTGCAGACGTCGGCCTTCGGCCAGAGTAGTTCGCCCGCTCCGAAGGCTACGGCTGCCGTAACCCCGGCGCGCGGCGCGTCAAACGTCGCCGCTCAACCGACGCCGACTCCGGCCGCGCGCCCGCAGTCCATGCGTTCCGGCACGCTCGACTTGTCGGATTACGGCTTGCGGATCGAGCCGGAGCCGCGCCTGCTGGTGATGATGGCCGCGCTCGACGCCGCCGGTTTCGACCCGACGCCCGCCGGGCGTCAGCCCTCAGAGTTCCGCGCGCTCGTCCGGCGCGATCAGGAAAGTCTCGACCCGGAACTGCGCGCGCGCCTGCGCCGCTTCTACGAGTTGAACCGGCTCAAAGACCCTGCGGCGACGCCCGCCCAGCAGGCCGCGCGCTACGTCTCGCTCGCCTACGCGCTCTCGCCCGCGCCCGCCTTCGACGCGCCCGCGCGTTCCGACGATCTGTTCGCGGGCGTGCTCGACGTGCTCGACTTCGCGCCGCTCCTGCGCGAGTTCTACTCGAAGTCGGGCATCGCCGCGCGACTGCCGGACTACCTTGCCGCGCACCAGAAGGAGGGCGACCGCCTGCGGCCGCAGACATCGGAGATGGTGCGCGCCGTGCTCACTTACCTGCACACGCGCCCCGTCACCATGACGCTCGAACGCGTGCCGGTGAAGAACCAGTCGGCGAAGCCGAAGAAGGACGCGCCGCCCGTCTTCATCACGCGTGAGCGCGAGCGCCGCTTCCGGCTCGTGCCCGATCTGCTGGCCGTCCCCGGCTCGATCAACTTCCGCGTCATCGGCGACAACTATTACGCGGTCGTCCCGCAGGGGCTTGACCCGGCCTCGTCCGAAGTGCGCCGCGCCTACCTGCAATTCGTGATTGACCCGGTGATCCTGCGCTTCAACCGCGAGATCGCTTTGAAGCGCGAAGGGATTCGCGGCCTGCTCGACGAGCGCGCCGCCGCGCCCGCTGCGTCGGCGGCGGGCGTGACCGTGCCCGACGTGTTCGCGGCCGTCGCGCGCTCGCTCGTCAGCGCGGCCGACGCGCGCATGAACTTCTCCGCGCGCACGCGCGTCCTCGCCGAACAGACGAGCGCGCGACTCCAACGCGCCAAAGAGCCGGAGCGCGCCAGTATCGTCAAAGAGTCGCAGGCCGACCGCGCGATGCTCGAAGACGAGTTGACCGCGCAACTCGCCGACGCCTACGAGCGCGGCGCGGTGCTCGCCTTCTACTTCTCCGAGCAACTGCGCGATCAGGAGATCGCCGGGTTCGACTTCGCAGATTTCTTCTCCGACATGATGACGCGCGTTGACCCGGCGCGCGAGCGTCTGCGCCCGGCCGAGTATGCCGCCGCGCGCGAACGCGTCGCGGCGTTGCGTCGAGAGGCGGCGCGCGCTCTGTCGAACCGCACGGGCGATGAGACGCGCGCCGACGAACGCCGCCTCGCTCTCGACAAAAGCATCGCCGACATCAACGAACTGCTACGCGCGAAAAACTACACGGAGGCCGAGACGCGCCTGCGCGCCCTGTTGACGGAGAACGGCGGCGAGCCGCGCATCTTCTTCGCGCTGGCGCAGGCGGCGAGCATTTCCGCGAGCGACGCCTTCGTCGAAAACGTCCGCGACGAACGCCTCGGACGCGCGCTCGCCAACTACCGCCTCGCCATCAGCTCCGCCACCTCCGAGACAGACCGCCCGCTCATCTCGCGCGCCTACACGGCGATGGGTCGCATCCTCGCCTTCCTCGACCGCAAGGACGAAGCCGTCAAAGCCTTCGAGGCCGCGATCAGTCTGGGCAACGTGAAGGACGGCGCATACGCCGACGCCGAACGCGAACTGCGCGAACTGCGGCCGTAAAGAGTGGAAGTTGAAAAGCCGCGAAGTGTCAGGGAGCAAGAGTCGCGAAGCGACGGCAGTTAATAGCCCCGTCCGTCAGGGCGGGGAATAGACCGCAACCACACGCAGAAGCCCCGTCAGGGGCGGCACATTTCAAGGATGGATGTGCCGCCCCTGACGGGGCTTCGTAACGTTACGCTTGTTGTTGATCCCCGCGCTTATGCACGGGGCTATTAACTGCCGCCGCTTCGCGACTGCTGCCTACAAAATCCACACGCCCGAACGTACGGGCGCGACGGGTGCGAGCGGCGCGACCGGCGCGACGGGCGGCACGGCGTAAATGCGCGGGGCGGCCTGCGGGCGCGGCGCGACGAGCGGCGTGAGGCTTCCCGGCGCGGCGGGCATCGCGGGCAACGCGGGGCGCGGCGCGATCTGGACGCGCGGCGCGATCAAGGCCATCGGCGCGTTCATCCCCAACCCGCCCGGCTTGTAGAAGGTCGGGTCGTTCTGCGTGCGATCCGGCGTCACTTTGATCGTGCGCGTCTTTCTCTCGCGCACGACGGTGAGCGACACGTCGCCTTCGTCTTTGCGGTTAAGTGCGCGCGAGAGTTCGCCCGCATTCTTGAGCCGCACGCCGTCAACTTCCGTGACGACATCGCCTGCTTTCAGTCCGGCCTTCGACGCCGGGCTGTTCTCGGCGACCGAGGTGACGAGCAAACCGTCGCGCCCCGACACGCCGAAGTAGTTTGCGAGTTGGTCGGTCAAGGGTTGCGTGGTGATGCCGATCCGCCGCGCGCCCGCGCCGTACACCATCGTGAAGTTGTCGCCAAAGCCTTTGAAGTTGTTGCCAAAGCCTTCGGCGCGAAACTTCTCCAACCCTTCGCGCAGCTTCGCCGAATCACGCTCCCAATCCTTCGCGCGCTTCTTCCACTCGTCCGAGTTGCGACTCATCTCTTCGGCGCGACGTTTCAACTCGTCTGTGTTGAAGTTGAACGACTGCATTTCGGGGAACTTGAAATTCCCGAACGCCCCCGGCGCGAACCCTTCGCGGCGGCCTAACGTGACGGACAACTCCTGCTCTGAACCGTTACGGCTGACCGTGAGCCGCGCCGTGTGTTCGGGCGCAGACTCGTTAATGAGGCGTTGGAGTTTCTGCACGCTCGACACCTGTTCGCCGTCGAAGCGCAGGATGACGTCGTTCTTTTGCAGCCCCGCCTTCGCCGCAGGGCTGTCCGCCTGCACCTCGCGCACCGCCACGCCGCGCGGCTCGCCGCGCAGGTTGAAGTTGTTCATGTTGTCGCGCGTCACGCTTTCGACCGAGACGCCGAGATGGTTGCCGCCGCCGAAGACAAAGACCTGCCCGCCATCGGTCTGGACGCGGCGGCCTTCCGCCGTTCCTTGCGCGCTCGCGCCGACGGACGCGGCGAGCAACAGGGCGAGGGAAAGAGACGTTTTTTTACCGAACATAAATACAATCCTCCGAGAGAGATTTCTGGCAATTTCACGAAGCGGCGGCCGCGCGGTTCCGAAAAATTTGCGCCGCGCCGCTCGCTCTGTTTTGCGCGACCGCGCAGTTGGGTTAAGTTCTCCGCGATGAAAATTCTCGACATCGGCTGCGGCATCAAGAAGACGCCCGGCAGCATCGGCCTCGACAGCAACCCGCGCACGCACGCCGACGTGATCCACGACCTCGACTCCGTGCCCTACCCGTTCCCCGATAACGAGTTTGACGTGGTGGTCGGCAATCAGGTCATCGAACACATTGACGACGTGCTCGCCGTCGTCGCCGAGTTGCACCGCATCACGAAGCCCGGCGGCCTGATCCGCCTCGACACGCCGCACTACTCCGACATCGCCTCTTACACAGACCCCACGCACCGCCACCACCTGACGACCGAATCCTTCGCCTACTTCACCGGCAAACGCCCCGACTTCGCCTTCTACAGCGACGTGCAGTTGCGCCCGCGCGTCGTCCGCGTGACGCTCCTCAAGCTCTGGCGCGCGCTCGGAATCGAGTTCCTCGTCAACCTCTCCAACCGCTACCCGTCCCTGCGTTTCATCCGCCGCTTCTGGGAGACTTATCTCTGCTACGTGATTCGCGGCAAGACCATCTACTTCGAGTTTGAAGTCGTCAAGTGAACACCCGCCGCGCGGCTGCTCCGCTGGCGACTGTTAGGGTAGATGTGTGGAGCGAGCGAAAAGTTTCAGCGGGCGCGCGTGTGGCGAAATTTGGCGGGGGCGCATCATGCGGCGGCGAGTCGCAGTGTGATGCGGCGCGCGGGCGAGTTCGGAGGCGCGCGATTTAAGCGAAATGTAGGGGCGCGCGAGTTGACCGCGCTCGGCCGTCTGGCATATTCTCGCGTCTCCAATACAAATTCGATTTCCCCCGAATTTCAAGCGGCGCACCGAATCATAAGGCGTTAGTTAACCGATTCCCGCCCGCTCTTAAAACAGAAGACGGACAAGGCCGCGAACTGCTCGAAGGCAACTTTCCATCTTAACTACCCAACTTCTCAGGAGACTTCTCTATGCAATCCGTTCGCAGACTCTTTTTCGCAGCCCTCGCAACGCTTGCGCTCGGCTTCGCCTTCTCGACTTCGCAGGTCGCCTACGCACAGGGCAGCCCCAACGTCGTCATCAGCCAGGTTTACGGCGGGGCGGGTTGCGGCACGGCCGGGTGCTCAACCTACCAAAACGACTATATCGAGTTGTTCAATCGCGGCACGACGCCGGTCTCGATCAACGGCTGGTCGGTGCAGTACGCGGCGGCGACGGGCACGGCCTGGCAGGTCACGAACCTGACCAACGTCACATTGCAACCCGGCCAGTATTACTTGGTCGCCGAGAGTTTCGGCGCGAACGGCGTCAGCCCGCTTCCCACGCCCGACACGACCGGCACAATCGCCATGAGCGCGACCGCAGCTAAAGTCGCGCTGGTCAACACCACGGTGGCGCTGAGCGGCGCATGCCCGACGGGCGCACAGATCGTTGACCTCGTCGGCTACGGCGCGACGGCCAATTGCTCTGAGACAGCCCCCGCGCCCGCTCCTTCGACCACCACGGCCGATGTCAGGAAGGGCGGCGGCCGGGTTGACACCAACAACAACAGTCTGGACTTCACCGCCGCCACCCCGACCCCGCGTAATTCCTCAACCATCGCCGCAGCCATCGCCGGCACGCTCATCATCAGCGAGTTTCGCACGTTCGGGCCGACCGGCACGTGCGACGAGTTTGTCGAGATTTACAATCCGGCTAACAATGTCGCCGCCGTGCAGTCGCTGGATTCACCGGGATATGCCGTCGCGCAGTCGAACGGCAATGTGCTGTTCACCATCCCGAACGGCACGTCGATCCCGGCGCGCGGCCACTTCCTCGCCGTCAACAACGGCGGAGGAGGCTGCACCGGCTCTTTCAGCGGCAGCGCGTACCCTGCGGGCAGCCCTGCGGCGACCGCCACGGGCGACACCACCCTGAACGAGAACATTCCGGAGAACGTCGGCATCGCCCTCTTCAACACGTCGAATCAGGGTAGCTTCAACACGACCACCCGCCTCGACGCCGTCGGCTCGACCGCCGAGGCCAACACGCTCTACAAAGAGGGCACGGGCTACCCCGCGTTCTCGGTCGCCCTGAGCGGGAACCCCGGCGTCAACTACAGCATCTTCCGCGACGCGCGGAGCGGCGTGCCGATAGACACGGGTAACAACGAGACGGACTTCCAGACCGCCGACATCAACGGGACGAACCTGTGCGCCTCGACCATCAACTTCCAGTGCCAGCGGCTCGGCGCGCCCGGCCCTGAAAACCTCTCGTCGCCCGTCCAGCGCAACGCCGTGATCAAGGCGTCGCTCGTGGACACGCAATGCGCGAGCATCAGTGTCAACCCGACGCTGCGGAGCGCGTGCCGCTTCGAGCGTCGCACGGATGCTGGGTCGGGCTACGGCTCGTCGCCCACTTCGACCGGCACGCTCTCCATTCGCCGCCGCTTCACCAACAACACGGGCGCGCCCGTCACGCGCCTGCGCTTCCGCATCGTTGACCTCACTACTTTCCCCTCGCCATTGGGCACGGCCGACCTGCGCGCGATCACTTCGACGCAGGTGACGGCCACCTGCCAGAGCGAGAGCGGCACGCCGCACCTCTGCACTGACAACGCCAGCCCGCAGACCACCATCGAGGGCACGACGCTCGAAACGGACGCGTTCGGCCAGCCGAACGGCGGCGGGTTCAACTCGACGCTCTCGCTCGCCACCCCGCTCGCGGCGGGCGCGAGCATCAACGTCCAGTTTCTCTTAGGCGTCGAACAGAACGGCGCGTTCCGCTTCTTCATCAATGTCGAAGCCCTGCCCGCGCCCACCAACGGAGCCATCGCGACGCCCACCAAGGCTCAAGCGGCGGGCAAAGCCGCGCGCGTCGCCCAGAAAGGCAGCAACTAAACCGGGCGGCTCATCCGCCTGACAACTGCCGGAACGCTCCACGGCCTTCCGCCAAAACTAAACCGGCCGCCGTTCATCACTTCACATGATGAACGGCGGCCGGTTCAATTTTAATCCGCGTGTGCGTTGACGCGCTCACCGCAAGGCGCGCGTGGCTCATCTTCCCCACGCCCCTCTTGCGGCCGCGCCGTTCGCGCTCAGTCAATCGCCCTACTGCTTGCGGTAGACCTCGCGACCGTCGGCGCTCAACTCCAACGCGAGTTTATTCTCGCCGTGCGCCAGATCGAGGTGCGCCACCGCCTCCGAAACGGCGAGGAAGCGATGCACGTCCTCCGCGCCCGGAAACATCTCGCGCGCCACGTCCCACGCCGTCGCGCCCGCCTTCGGCACGAGCCGGATCACCTCCGACTGCCGCTCGCGGATCGCGCGCAGGTAACGCGCGAACAACTCCTCGAAATCCTCTACTACATCGCCGTGCCCGCCGTGGACGAGCGTCGGCGCGAAACTACGCAAGCGCGCCAGACTGACGAGGTATTCGGCGAGCGACCGAAACCTGCGCGACGGGTCAACCGGGTCGGGCGAGAGCACCGGGTTCGGCGTCACGCGCTTCAACACGCAGTCGCCCGCGATGACAGTCCGGTCGGCCTCTCTGAGAAACGAGCACGACCCCGGCGTGTGCCCCGGCGTATGCACCACGCGCAAACTCCCCGTCTCAAACTCCAACTCCGAGTCGTCCGTCAGTTCACTATGCTCCCCGTCTTCGAGCGCGTCGGCGTACCGGCGCACGCCCTCGTACATCCGACGCATCCCTTCGATCTCATCCGGCGGCACTCCGGCGCGCACCAAAAGCGCACGGTGCTCCTCGTATTCAAGCCGCCCTTGACGATGCCCCGTCTCCCACCCGTGGACGAGCACTTCAGCGTCCTTCGCCTCGTCGCGCAGAGACTTCGCCAGCCCGCAGTGATCCTCGTGCGCGTGCGTCAGGACGATCCGCTTGATGTCGAGCACGCGAAAACGCGCCCGCCGCAAGCCCTCGCGCAAAGCCTCCAACGCCTCGCGCGTCTTCGGCCCCGTGTCAATCAACGTCACCGGGTCTTCCGCGATCAAATAGACGTTCACCGGCCCGATGTAGAACGGCGTCGGCAGCGAAATTGGGATGATGCGCATGGACGGAATATAAAGGGTCAGGGGGAAAGGTTAAAGGGCAAAGGGGAAGGCGAGTTGGAAGTCTAAACTTCCCGGCTCGATCCCTTTGCCCCTTCCCCTTTAACCTTTCCCCTGTCTGATTAGTAAGCGTACTTGTTCGCCTTGATCAACACGTCGGCGATGCGCTGGCGCGCGGCGACGGTGTTGATGGGCGTCTGTTTGGTGAAGCGGCGCAGGGCTGCCAAGAGCGTCCGCAGTTCGTCGCCCTCGCTCATGGCGGCGAGCGTGTTCTTGGCGCGCGCCTCGATGCGCTGCACGGCGTCGTTGCAGAAGACCTGCACCATCTCGACGTAGCGCGCCGCCGCGGCCTCGCCGCCCTTCGCCGCGAGTTTCTGCGCGCGCAGGATGGCCGACTCCATCGCGTACACGTCCATCGTGATGTCCGCGACGCCCATCAGAATCTCCTGCTCGTCGGCGAGCTTCGCCATGTACTTCTGTGCCGCCGTGCCCAAAGTCATCAACGCGACCTTCTTTGCATTCTGCGCGAGTTTCATCTCGGCGGCGAGCACGCCCTCGTCCTCGTCGAACGACCCCAATGACGGCGACAACACCTCGTCCATCAACTTCTGCGCGGCGGGCAAGAGCGCGAGCCGACCCGTCATCGCGCTCTTCATCATGCGGCCGGGAATCAACATGCGGTTGATCTCGTTCGTGCCCTCGAAGATACGGTTGATGCGCGAGTCGCGGTAGGCGCGCTCGGCCGGGTAGTCGGCCGAATAGCCGTAGCCGCCGTAAATCTGCACCATCTCGTCGGCGACGAAATCGCAATACTCCGACAGCGCCACCTTGATGATCGAGCACTCCGCCGCATACTCTTCGATGCCGCGCAGTTTCGCCTCCGCATCCGTCTCGCCGCTCACCGCGTTTTCGATCAAGCCGAGCGTGCGATAGACCATCGTCTCGCCCACCCAAGTCTTGATCGCCATCTCCGCCAGCTTCGACTTGATCGCGCCGAACGAAGAGATGGGACGCCCGAACTGGTGACGCTCGTTCGCATAGCGCACCGCTTCGTGCAGCATCAGCTTCATCCCGCCGTTGCACATCGCGCCGAGTTTGAAGCGGCCGATGTTCAAAATATTGAACGCTATCTTCGCGCCCTTGCCGGCCTCGCCGAGCAAATTCTCGACCGGCGTCTTCGCGTCATTGAGAACGAGCGCGGTCGTGCTCGATCCCTTGATGCCCATCTTGTGCTCGTCCGCGCCGTTCGTCAGACCCTCTTGACGCTCGACGATGAAGCCGCTGAACTTGTCGCCGTCAATCTTGGCGAAGACGATGAACACATCTGCGAAGCCGCCGTTTGTGATCCACATCTTCTCGCCGTTCAAGACATAGTGTGTGCCGTCCGCGCTCAAACGCGCCGTGGCTTTGGCCGCCATCGCGTCCGAACCCGATCCGGCTTCCG
>JAUZFQ010000150.1 GCA_030838445.1 Pyrinomonadaceae bacterium
CTGCTAATCCGCCTTCTTGCGAATGAAAGCGGGCACGTCGAGATCGTCGGAGCGCGTTTGCCCGGCGGCCGTGCCGCGCGCCGGCAACTCGTCGGTGCGCGGCAGGTAGCGCGGTTGCGCGGCGGGCATCACGTTCGGGTTATGGACGAGTCCGGCGTCGGCGGATTCCTTGTCGAAGCCCGTCGCGATGACCGTGATCTTCATCTCGTCGCGCATGGTTTCGTCGATCACCGCGCCGAAGATGATGTTGGCGTCTTCGTCGGCCGCCTCACGAATGATCGAAGAGGCTTCGTTGACTTCAAACAGCGTCAGATCGAGGCCGCCCGTGATGTTGATGAGCACGCCCTTCGCGCCGTTGATCGAGGCTTCTTCCAGCAAGGGCGAAGAGATCGCTTCCTGCGTCGCCTTGAGCGCGCGGTCTTCGCCGCTGGCGCGCCCCGCGCCCATCAAGGCCATGCCCATTCCGGCCATGATCGATTTCACGTCCGCGAAGTCGAGATTGATGAGGCCGGGCACGGTGATCAGATCGCTGATGCCCTGCACCGCTTGCCTGAGCACGTCGTCCGCCATCTTGAAGGCGTCCGTCAGAGACATGTCCTTCGTCACGTTGCCGAGCAGCCGTTCGTTCGGGATCGTGATCACCGTGTCCACACACTCGCGCAACTCGCGCAAGCCCTGATCGCTCTGAGCCATGCGCCGCTTGCCCTCGAAGTGAAAGGGCTTCGTGACGACGGCGACCGTCAACGCGTTCAACTCCGTCGCCAGACTCGCGATGATCGGGGCTGCGCCCGTGCCCGTACCACCGCCGAGACCCGTGGTGACGAACACCATGTCCGCGCCTTCGAGCGCCTCGATGATCTTCTCGGTGTCTTCGAGCGCGGCGTTTCTTCCCACGTCGGGGTTCGCGCCCGCGCCCAAGCCCTTCGTCAACTTGCCGCCGAGTTGAATCTTGATCGGCGCGCGCGAACGCTTCAACGCCTGCAAGTCTGTGTTGGCGACGAGAAACTCGATGCCCTCGATGCCGGCCTCGATCATGCGGTTGACGGCGTTGCCGCCGCCGCCGCCGACGCCGATCACTTTAATGCGCGCGCCGGTGATCGGAGGATCATCGTCAATGAAAATATTAATGCCACTGCCCGGCTGACGGCTATCCGGTGTCATATCGTATAAGTCCTTTCGTCTTTTTGAACGCCCACCGCATCAGGGAGACCTGTGCGGCTATTTTGGGCTGTGCGCGCCGGTGACACCTATATATTGCGGACAACATCTTGTGCCGGCTGGCGCGGCAGCATACAACAACTTGTCAGAAAATACTACTAAAACGATTCCGAAATTTTGAAACGAAGGCGGTCAACCCGCCTGTCGCCCCGCGTTTACCGCTCGCCGCGCGCGCTTCGACCGCGTTGGCGCGTCCGGCGACGAGTGACAGCCCCGCGGCGGCCGTCCACGCCGGCGTTTGAATGTCTTCGACGAGGCCGCCGAAACGGTCGCGTTCGGGATAACCTAAACGCACGGGCGCATCGAAAACCTGCTCCGCCACCTCGACCATCCCGCCTAAGAGCGACCCGCCGCCCGTCAACACCACCCCGCTCGACAACTGCCTGTCCCACCCCGACTCGCGTATCTCGTCGGCCACGTGCATCAACACTTCTTCGGCGCGCGGCTGCAAGATGTCGCACAAGATTTGGCGCGACAACTGGCGCGGGCCGCGCCCGCCCACCGAAGGCACTTCGACGAGTTCGCCGCGCTCCATCTCGCTCAACCCCGTGCTCGACGCGTAGCCCACGGAACGCTTGATCTTCTCGGCCTCAGGGATCGGCGTGCGCAAGCCGAACGCGATGTCGTTCGTGAAGTGCGAGCCGCCGAGCGCGAACACGGCCGTGTGCTGCACCGCCCCGCGCTGGTAAATGACCAGCCCCGTCGTCTCCGCCCCGATGTCAACGAGTGCTGAGCCGAACTCCTTGTCCTCTTCCGTCAGCGACGCTTCAGCGGCGGCCAACTGTTCGAGCACCATGTCCGAGACGACCAGCCCAGCGCGGTTGACGGCGTTGATGGCGTTCTGTCGCGCCGTGACGGGACTCGTCACGATGTGGACTTTGACGGCGAGTCGCGCGCCGATCATGCCGACCGGATCGTTGATGCCGTCCTGATCGTCAACGATGAACTCTTGCGGCAGGCGATCCACGATCTCGCGTCCGGCCGGGAGTTGAATGGCGCAGGCCGAGTCAATCGCGCGTCGCACGTCGTCCTGCGTGATCTCGCGGTCGCGCCCGGAGACGGCGACGATGGCCTGTCCGTTGAAGCCCATGATGTGCGACCCGGCGAGGTTGATCGTGACTTCCTCGGCTTCGAGGCCGCTCATGCGTTCGGCGGCTTCGACCGCGTGCTTGATCGCCTCGACCGCGTTTTCGGGGTTGACGATGACGCCTTTCCGCAGGCCGCGCGCCTCGGCCTCGCCGATGCCCACGATGTCGAGCGTGCCCGACACTTCGCCCGGTTCGCCGATGATGCACGTCACACGGCTCGTGCCGATGCTCAAGCCGACCGTGTGTGCTCCGCGTTTCGCCATGCGTTTTTCTCGTCCTCCTTAAAAGCCACGCGCCCGGCCGCCCGCGCCGTGCCTGCTTCGCCGACGCTCGTCCTAGCCGCTCCGGCCGACGCGGCGCGGGCGTTCGCTCCCGCTGCGCATCTGCCCCGTCGCGGTGCGCTCGCCCGCGTCACCACGCGCGCCCGCCTGCTTCTTGCCCTCTTTACCCTTCGCCGCCAACTGGCGCGGTTTACTACTCGACTGAACCGCCGGCTTCTTCGTTTCCGACGCGCGACGATTCGTGTCGGCCGCGACGTTGGCCGCCGTCGTCTCGGACGCGATGAATGTCTCGTCAACCGCCGCGTCCACGTTCGACTTCTCAGTCACGGCCGCGCCGCCCTGATTGAGCGCGTGCGGTTTCGAGCCGATGACGGCGCGCTTGCCCTGCGTCATGTCGATGTAGGTGATGTATGCGCCGCGCGGCGTCGAGCGTTGCTCGTCGAGCGTCTCCAAAGATTGCCTGAGCCGCTTCGTCAAATCTTCGCGGCCGAGCCGCACTTCGATCTGCGAATCGTCGCCCGTCAACTGCGCGCGCACGTCGCGCAGGTCGTCCAGATTCACTTCGCTGACGCGCGCGGCGATCCCGGCCGCCTCCCACTCGCGCGAGAGTTCCAGATACTTCTCAACGCGACGACGATTCTCCGTGCGTCCGGACTCCGTGCCCGACTCGTCCCAGCCGCGCATGAAGAAGGCGGGCGCGTTCTGCGTCGGCGCGACCGTGCCCGTCATCACGCCGTCGTCGTCAACCCAGACGAAACGCCCCGCCGACGTGCGCACGACGGCGCGCGGCGTGCGCTCAGTGATCCGCACGCGCAAGCCCGAAGGCAGCACGCGCGTGATGATGGCCTTGCGCACCCACGGTTGACGTTCGAGTTCCGCGCTGATCGTGGCGAGGTCGGCCTGCCACACGCCGTTCGCGCCGCCCGCGCGTCGCACCACAGACTTGATCTGATCCTCCGAGCCTTGCGTCACGCCGCTCACGTCCACCGTCCGCAGTTGGAAGAACGAAGACGACGACGCTGTGCGGTAGGCCGTGAAGCAGACCAGCCCCACGCACACGGCGAGCAGGGTCTTGCCCGCGAGCGGCATCCACGCGAGCGCCTTGCCCCAAGACGAAGACGAACCGCCCTTCGACGCCTTGCCGCGACTCGACGCGCCCACGCGCCCACCGCTGTTGCCGCCGCGCTTGCTCGGACGTTGCTGCGTGATCTCTCCGGCGCGCCCGCGGCTGCCGCCGCCCTGTGCGCCGCGTCCCGCGCGTGGTGTGATGACTTGCTCTCTCAACATCCTTTACTCCAGTGCCAACTACAGTGACAAGTGACAGGTGACAGGTGACAAGTTAAAGACTTGTTCTTATGTCAGTCGCGCCTTTCATCTTCAACTGCCGCGTCTTGCGTGTTCACAGTCGCTTCGCTCAAACCTGCTTCATCTTCGCCGGCATTCGTCTCAAACGCTTCGCGCGTGTTGCTGCTCCGCCACAGTTCGACCTCGTACTCCAACTCGATCCCGCGCTCGCGCCGGATGCGCTCTCTGATCTCTTCGGCGAGCGCAAACGCGTCCGAGGCGCGCGCGTCGTCGCCCTCGGTCACGATGAAATTCGCGTGGACGGGCGAGACGACCGCGCCGCCGCGCTTCTCGCCCTTCATGCCCATCTCGTCAATCATCTTCCCCGTGCTCAGGCCGCTGCCCGGCGGGTTCTTGAAGAAGCAGCCCGCGGAACGCGCGCCGTGCGGCTGCGTCTCCATCCGCTGCCGCTTCACTTCCGCCATCCGCTCCACGATCTTCGCCGAGTCGTCGGGACGAAGCCTGAGCGTCACGCCCAACAGCAACTCGCCATCGCGGAAAGACGTGTGCCGGTAGTCCCAACTGATCTCGTCGCCTCTGACGTGCACGACGCGCCCGCCGCGCGCCACGCGCACCGTCTCCACGACGTTCCCGATCTCGTGCCCGTATGCGCCCGCGTTCATCCAGAGCGCGCCGCCGACCGTGCCGGGGATGCCGCCCAAGCCTTCGATCCCTGCGAGTCCGCGCCGCGCCGCGTCCACGCACAGGCGCGGCAGCGAATAGCCCGCGCTGACGCTCACGCGCTCGCCCTCGAACAACGCCGTGCCCTTCACCTCGCGCATGCTCACGACGACGTAATGATGATCCTCGTCGTCTGCAAGGACGTTGCTGCCCGCGCCGAGCACGCGCCACGCGACTCCGGCCGCTTCCAACTCTCCGGCCACCGCCGCCGCCGCTTCTTCCGTCTCCGGCGCGAACACCCAGTCAATCGCGCCCCCGACGCGCAGACTCGTCAACTCTGCAAAACGCCGCCCGCGCGCCGCCCGCACCCGCGTGCGCGCCGCGATCTCTTCGATCAACGCGTCGCGCTCAGAGAGGCTCATCGTGGTGCTGCTGTGCGTCATCGTCGTCATTTGCCGTCGCCGCCCGCGCCGTTAGGTTTATCGCCGCCGTTTTTATCGCCGCTGTTTTTATCGCCGTGGCCGTTCTTGTCGCCGTTACCGTTTTTGTTGAGCAGTTCGATCAACTCTTCGCCCGCGCGGAAGACGCTGCCCGCGCCGAGCGTGATCACCATGTCGCCGTTGTGCGCCTCGCTGAGCAACGCCTTGACGGCCGTCTCCAAAGAGCCGACGTAGAACGTGTTCTTGTGGCCGTAGCGTTTCACCGCCTCGACTAACGCTTCAGCCGTGACGCCCGCAATCGGGTCTTCGCTCGCCGCGTAGATGTCGGTCACGAGCAGCACGTCGGCGTTGTTGAACGAGCGCGCAAACTCGTCCATCTGATCCTGCGTCCGCGTGTAGCGGTGCGGCTGGAAGAGCACGACCATGCGACGACCAGACGATCCGATCTTGGCGGCGGCGAGCGTCGCGCGAATCTCCGTCGGGTGGTGGCCGTAGTCGTCCACGACGAGCACGCCGCGCTCCTCGCCCTTGAACTGGAAGCGGCGGTTGACGCCCGCGTACTCGCCCAACCCCTCGACGGTCTTCTCGAACGGCACTTCCAACTCGAAGCTGATCGCGATGGCCGCGAGCGCGTTGTAGACGTTGTGCAACCCCGGCACGCGCAGAGTGATTTCGCCCATCACCTCCTGCCCGCGCCAGACCGTAAAGCGCGAGCCGAACGGAATGTCGAAGCGGATGCCGTGCGCCGAAACGTCGGCCTGCGCGCTCAACCCGTAAGTGATGCGGCGGCGTTTGACGTGCGGGATCACCGCCTGCACGTAAGGGTCGTCGAGACACAGCACCGACGCGCCGTAGAACGGCACTTTGTTGACGAACCTGATGAAGCAGTCCTGCATGTCTTCCATGTCGCGGTAGTAGTCCATGTGCTCGCGGTCAATGTTCGTGACAACCGTGAACGTCGGCGCGAGCATCAGAAACGATCTGTCGCTCTCGTCCGCTTCGACCACCATCAAATCGCTCTTGCCCAGCCGCGCGTTCGAGCCGAACGCCCCGACCACGCCGCCGACGACGACCGTCGGGTCGAGTCCCGCCGCGCCCAAGACCATCCCGATCATCGAAGTGGTCGTCGTCTTGCCGTGCGACCCGGCGACGGCCACCGTGTCTCGCTTGAGCCGCATCAACTCGGCCAGCATCTCCGCCCGCGCGATGACGGGAATTGAACGCTCGCGCGCCTCGATCAACTCCGGGTTGTTGTCGCGCACGGCGGTCGAACGAACCACCACCTGCGCGTCGCCCACGTTCTCCGCGCGATGCCCCTCGTTGACCGTCACGCCCAACGCTTCCAAACGCTCCGTCACGCCCGAGCGCTTCATGTCCGAACCCGACACGTTGAACCCCAGATTCGCCAGCACCTCGGCGATGCCCGACATGCCGATGCCGCCGATGCCCACCAGATGAACGTGTTGGATGCGATGAAACATAAGCTCGACTTTGTCAGTTGTCCGTGGTCAGTTGTTCTTCGTCCGTTGCCGGTTGTTCAATCTGCTCTTTAGTAGTTTGTGTGACGGTCACAAACAACTGACAACTGACTACTGACTACTGACCACGGACAGCTACCAGCTTTTCAATCAACTCTACCGTCAACCCGGCGGCGTTCGGTCGTGCCATTCGGCGGCTCGCCTCTTCGCGGCGTGTGATCTCCGCGGGGTCGCTTATCAATTCGGCGATCTCTTTCGCCAGCGCTTCGCCCGTCAAACTCTCTTGCAGGATCATGCGTGCGGCGTTCGACTCCTGCAACACTTCGGCGTTGCGACGTTGTTCGAGTTGGCCGGGGAGCGGGATCATGATCGCCGTCTTACCGGCCGCCATGAGTTCCGCTGCCGTCGTCGCCCCGGCGCGCGAGACGATCAAGTCTGCGGCAGAAAAAGCCGCCACCATGTCGTCTATGTATTCCTTGATCTCCGCACGTTCAGCCCAGCCCGCTTGCTCGTAACCTTGGCGCACCGTCTCGAAATCCAGCTTGCCCGTCTGATGCGTGATGTGCAGCACGTCGCGGTGCGCGGCGAGATGCGGCAAGGCCGCGACCAGCGCGTTGCTCACCGCCCGCGCGCCCTGCGACCCGCCGAACAGCAGCAAAGAAAAACGCGAAGGGTCGCGCATTTTTGCCGGAATGTCAAAGAACTCGCGGCGCACTGGATTTCCGGTCACAATCGCCTTGCCGCGAAAGTAAGGGAGCGTCGCCTCGAACGAGACGGTCGCCGCGTCAACAAACCGCGCGAGCCTGCGGTTAGTAAAACCGGGCACGGCGTTCGACTCCATGACGAGCGTCGGGACGCGCATCAACGCCGCCGTCAGCAGCACTGAACCCGTTACGTAGCCGCCCGCGCCGACGACCACATCGGGGCGAAACTCGCGTATCAACCTGCGCGCCGCCGCGAAACTTTTCGGCAGCAGCACCAGCCCCCGCAGGCGCGACGAGAGGCTCATGTTCGTCAGCCCCGCGCTTTCAATGAGCAATAACTCGAACCCCGCCTGCGGCACGAGCCGCGTCTCCAACCCCCGCGCCGTGCCGACGAAACGCACCGCCGACCCCGGATGCCTCGTCGTCAACTCTTTCGCCACGGCGAGCGCGGGGTAGATGTGCCCGCCCGTCCCCCCGGCGGCGAAGAGCGCGCGCATTGTCAAACTCAACTCCGGCCTTCCGGCCGCCACGTCTGCGTGACGGGCACGCGCTGGCGTCGCGGCGGCAAGGCGGAAGCGGTCTTCGACGCAACCTCACCGCGCGTCGCGGCGTCGCTCTGCGCCGTCCCCTGCTGCGAGATGTTCAAGAGCACGCCGACGCTCAAGAGCGTCAACATCATCGAAGAGCCGCCGTAGGAGATGAACGGCAGCGGGATGCCCTTTGTCGGCACGAGCGACAGGACGACGCTGATGTTGAACAACGCCTGCGCCACGATGCCGACCACGATCCCCAAACCGAGTAGCATCCCGAAACGATCCGGCGCGCGCCGCGCCGCACGCACGCCGCGCCACAGGAACAGACCGAACACCGCGACGAGCGTCAACGCGCCGAGCAGTCCCAACTCTTCGCCCACCACCGCGAAGATGAAGTCCGAATGCGCGAACGGTAGGAACAGCATCTTCTGTCGCCCCTGCGCGAACCCCAAGCCGTCCGTCCCGCCCGACCCGACCGCGATCAGCGATTGCACCACTTGGAAACCAGTCCCCTGCGCGTCAGCCCACGGGTCGAGGAACGCCGTCACGCGCCCCAGCCGCCACGGGAACAGCACGATCATAAAGAAGATGCCGACCAGACCCGCCGCGCCGAGCACTCCCAGATACAACAGACGCGCGCCCGCCGCGAACAACAGCACCACGCTCACAACGCCGAGCATCATCGCCGTACCCAGATCAGGCTCGGCCGCGACCAGCAACACATACAACCCCGTCATCAACACGCACGGCAGGAAAGTTTTCAGGAGCGCATGCTCCTCGCCCGCGCGGCGTTCGAGAAAGCGCGCGAGGAAGACGGCCAGAGCGAGTTTCGACAACTCCGATGGTTGCAGCGAAGCGCCGCCGAATCTGATCCAGCGATGCGCGCCGTTGATGCGCGGGAACGCGAACACGGCGAACAGCATCACGACCGTTCCCGCGACGAGTGCGATGACGACGCGGCGATCCCTGAGCCGCCCGTAGTCGAAGTGCATCGCGCCCATCATCGCCAACAAGCCCGCCACCGTCCACACTGCCTGTTTCTTGACGTAGTGATACTGCGTGCCGTTTTCGGCGAACGCCAGATCGGCCGACGCGCTGTAGACCATCACGACGCCAAACAGCGCCAGCCCCACCGTCGCGGCAAACAACCACTCGTCAGCTTGTAGCTTTCTCGCCATAACTCAAACGGGTTTCAAGTTGCAGGTTTCAAGTTTCAAGTCTGAACAGATTTCAAATTTCAAGTCCGAACTTCTTTGTTCTTTAACTTGAAACCTGCAACCTGAAACTTGAAACTTTTCCCACTTCTTCCTTAAACACTCTGCCCCGGTGCTCGAAACTGTCGAACATGTCCCAACTGGCGCACGCGGGCGCGAGCAACACCACGTCGCCGGGGCGCGCCGCTTCGGCCGCGCGTCGCACGGCCTCCGACATCTCCGTCACGCGGATGACCGGCGCGTGCTCCCGCAACTCGCTCTCGATGCGCGCGGCGTCTTCGCCGAGCACGACGAGGGCGCGCGCCTTGCGCCCGACGAGCGGCGCGAGCGGCGCGTAAGGCGCGTTCTTGCCGCGACCGCCGAGGATCAAGACGATCTGCCCCGCGTGTTCCGCGAACGCTTCGAGCGCCTTCAACGCCGCGTCCACGTTCGTCGCCTTCGAGTCGTTGTAGAACTCGACGCCGTTGATTTCCGCGACGCGTTCCAAACGGTGCTCGACGGGTTTGAAACCGCGCACCGTCTCGCGCATCGAGTCGGGCGACGCGCCGCACGCCAGCCCGCACGCCAGCGCGGCGAGCACGTTCTGGACGTTGTGCAAGCCGTGCAGTTGCATCTCGTCGCGCGTCATCAACACGCGCTCGCCGTCCGGCGTCCGCGACACGAGTTCGCGCCCGCCGCGCAGGAACAGACCCTCTTCGAGTTCGCGCTCGACGCTGAACAGCGTGACGTGCGCGCGCAAGCCCGATGCCCACGAAGCGACGATCTCGTCGTCCGCGTTCAAGATCGCCACGTCCGCCGCCGTCTGGTTGCGAAAGATGCGATGCTTCGCCGCGCCGTAGTCAGTCAGCGTCTCGTAGCGATCCATGTGGTCGGGCATCAAGTTCAACACGACGGCGACCGTCGGGTGAAACTCGGCAATCGTCTCCAACTGGTAGCTCGACACCTCCGCGACCGTCCAGCCGTCTTCGCACGACGCGTCCACGAGCGAGACGAGCGGCGTGCCGATGTTGCCGCCGACCTGCACGGGCAGCCCCGCGCCTCTGAGCAACTCCGCGACGAGCGCGGTCGTCGTCGTCTTCCCGTTCGTCCCCGTGATGGCGACGATGCGCCCGCGAAGGTGTCGCGCCGCGAGTTCGACTTCGCCGATCACCTCTGCGCCCGCGCGATCCATGTAACGCACCGGGATGTTCTTCGGCGGCACGCCGGGACTCACCACGACGAGTTCGATCTGATCCATCAACCACATCGGCACGTCGCCCGCGAGCAGCCCGACGCCTTCCGCCTTCAACCCGCGCGCCTCGTCCGTCAACTCTTCGACGGCCTTGCGGTCGTTCAACGCCACCGTCGCCCCGCGCGCCGCCAGGAAACGCGCCGCCGCGACGCCGCTGCGCGCCGCGCCGATGACCAGAACTTTTTTACCGCTCAGTTCCACAATTAAAAGCTGTCCGTTGTCAGTAGTCAGTAGTCAGTTGTTTCAGTCTTTCGTCAGTCGTTCGTTTCATCTTTAGCCGCTTCCTTTGGTCAGCACAAACAACGGACAACTGACCACGGACAACTGACGTTTTTTTCACCGCAGCTTCAACGTCGAGAGACTCAACAGCGCGAACAGGATCGCGAGGATCAGGAATCGAAAGACGACTTTCGACTCCTTCCAGCCCTGCATCTCGAAGTGGTGATGCAGCGGCGTCATCTTGAAGAGCCGCCGCCCCGTGCCCGTGTGCCGCTTCGTCATCTTGAAGAAAGAGACTTGCAGCATCACCGAGATCGCTTCGAGGACGAACACGCCGCCGACGAGGACGAGGATGAACTCTTGCTTTGTCAGAATCCCTATCGTCCCGATTGCGCCGCCGATGGCGAGACTGCCCACGTCGCCCATAAAGACGTCGGCGGGCGGCGCGTTGTACCACAGGAAGCCGAGCGACGCGCCCGCCATCGCCCCGCAAAAGACCGTCAGTTCGCCCACCTCGCGGCGATGATCAATGAACAGTTGCTTCGCCCAACGCTCGTCGCCGCTCACATAAGTAAAGGCCGTCAGCGCGACCATCGCGATGAAGGTCACGCTGATGGCGAGTCCGTCCAGCCCGTCCGTCAAGTTCACCGCGTTCGACGCGCCGGTGAGCACGACGACGATGAAGGCGAGGTAGAGCCACGGCCCGATGTACGTGATCATCGAGGTGTCCGTCTGTTTGAAGAACGGGAAGCTCAGATTCCACGAGTAGTCGGGCGAGAAGAAGTAGAGCGTCGCCCACACCCCGATGGCGATCAAAAACTGCGCCGCGAGTTTCTGCTTGCCGGTCAACCCCAGACTCTGCCGCTTCGCCACCTTCGCGTAGTCGTCGAGGAAACCGACGACGGCGAACAGCGCGGTCGAGAGCAACACGATCCAGACGTAGAGGTTGGAGAGCCGCGCCCACAAGAGCGTGGAGATGAGCACCGAGCCGATGATGAGGACGCCGCCCATCGTCGGCGTGCCGCGCTTCGCCATGTGCGCCTGCGGCCCCTCTTCCCTGATCTGCTGCCCGACGTTCATCTCGCGCAGAGCGCGGATCACGCGGCCGCCGAAGACGAGCGAGATGAGAAGCGCGGTGACGGTGGCATAGGCCGTGCGAAACGTGACGTACTGGAAGACGTTGAGCGCCTTGATGAAGACCGACTGCGCGTTCTGCCCGCCGTTACGCTCGAAGATCAAATGATAGAAGATGTAATAGATCATCTTTTTTAAGTGACGAGTGACAAGTGACAAGTGACAAGTAAAATTTGCGTCGTCTTTTTACTCGTCACTTGTCACTTGTCACTCGTCACTGTTTTCCTCATATCGTTCGCGCAGCACTTCGATGACCCGCTCCGTGTGTACGCCGCGCGATCCCTTCACCAGCAGCAGATCGCCCGCGCGCACCTCGTCAGTTAACGCGGCGGCGGCCTCGTCGGTCGTGTCAAAAAACCTCGCCGCCTCAAGTCCCGCCTCGCGCGCGCCCGCGACGAGTTCCGTCGCCAGCCCGCGCACGCCCCACAGCACGTCTATCCCCATCCGCGCGATCTCGCGCCCCGCCTCGCGGTGCAACTCCGCGCCCGTCTCGCCCAACTCCAACATCTCGCCCGCGACGATGAACGTGCGCCGCGCCGCGCCGCCGTCACCGCCCGTCCCTCTCGCCTCCGCCACCGAACGCGCCATGCTCAAGAGCGAGCGCGGGTTCGAGTTATATGAGTCGTCAATCACGCTGAACCCGGCGGCGAATTCGATCACCTCGCCGCGCATCTCCGAAGCGGTCGCGGAGCCGAGCGCGCGTGCGATCTGTTCCGGCGCGATCTCGAAACAGGTGGCGACCGCGGCCGCCGCGAGCGCGTTCAAAAGATTGTGGCGACCGGGCAGACTCAACTGCGCGTCAGCTTCGCCGCGCGGCGTCCGCAACTGGAAGCGACTGAGGCCGAAGCGCGCGCTTTCGATTCCGCTCGCCGTCACGTCGGCGGCGTTTTCAATGCCGAAGGTGAGCGTGCGACCGTCGCCGCCGTCGCGGTGCTTCGCGCGCATCGCGGCGACGCGCGCGTCGTCCGCGTTGAGAATCGCCGTGCCGCCGGGCTTCAAGTTTTCCACGAGTTGCGCCTTCCCGGCCGCGATGTGCTCGACGGAATCAAAGAACTCCAGATGCACGGGCGCGACGTTCAACTCGACCGCGATGTCGGGCGGCGCGACCTGCGCGAGCCGCGCGATCTCGCCGAACATTGACTGCCCCATCTCCAACACGGCCACGTCGAAATCGGCAGGGCGTGCCCCGTTCGATTCCATTAGCAAGATCGAGAGGGCGAGGCCGAGTTCGTTGTTGAAGTTCTTCTGCGTCTTCAACACGCGTCGCCCCGTCGCGGCCAAGACGTGCGCCGTCAAGTCCTTCGCCGTGGTCTTCCCCGCGCTCCCCGTGAGCGCGACGACCTTGCCGCCCCAAGCCTTGAGCGCGCCGTGCGCGATTTGCTGCAACGCGTCAATCACGTCGTCAACTAATAAGAGACGGTCGCCGAACGATGCGAGTTCGGCGTCGCCTTCGATCCGTTCGCGCCGTGCGACGACGGCCGCCGCACCGCGCTCGAAGGCGGCGGGGATGAAGCGGTGTCCGTCGTCGAAGGAAGTGGCGGTGAAGAAGTGCCGCCGGTAGTCTTCCGCCGACAGGGCGAAGAACAGTTGCCCCCCGGCGACGGTGCGCGAGTCAATCGAAAAACCCGTCAACTCTTTGTCAAAGAACTCCCGCGTCTCGCCCGCGCCCCTCGTGTCGGCACGTATCAGTTGAGACGCCGTTCGTATGTTCACGCTGCTACTTTTTCCTTTGCGCTTCTTTTTTCTGCGGCGTCGGCGGCGCGGCCTCGGCGGCGCGGCGGCTCGATTTCGACGCGCTCCGTTTGCGTCTCAAACGCTCCCGGCAATCAACGATTCTACGTCTCAGTTCATACTGCTGACTATCTTGCGGGGGAAGTGTCATCGGGTCGCTCCGTTACCGATTTTCCGGTTGACGCGGGCGCGTGCGGCGCGCCGCAAGCACGTTCGGCGAACGCAATTTCTCGCCTCAATCGCTCCGGCCGAATTCGACGCGGACGATCTGACCGGCCTCAACGCGCGCGCCCGCCGCGGGGCTTTGCCCGACGGCGCGGCCTTCGCCGTGGGCTTCGAGTTCGAGTCCGAGTTGGGCGCAGACGCGCGCCGCCTCGCGCACGCTGCGGCCACGCACGTCAGGCATCAACAACGCCCGCTCCGACGCCGCCGCGTACACCACTTCGCGGACGCCGCCCGCGCCGCGCGCTCCCTGCTGCTCCACCACCTGCGGCAACATCGCCTGCGCCGACTCCGGCGCGGAAGACTGCGCGTGGTGCGTCGCCGACGCGTCGCCGGACGCGTTCGACTCGCGCGCGAGTTCGTCGTAGTCGTCGCCGCTCGCGGGAGTTTTAAATTCCGTGTCGGGGGCAACGTCGAGATAAGGCAGCACGCTCTCGGCGATGGCGCGGAAGACGGGCGCGGCCACCGTGCCGCCGTAATACGAACCGGCCGGTTCGTCGAGCACGACGATGATCACGACCGCCGGGTTCTCAATCGGCGCGAAGCCAACGAACGAGGCGACGTATTTCGTCTTCGAGTAGGCGCGCGTCGCGGGGTCAATCTTCTGCGCCGTGCCGGTCTTGCCCGCCGCCGAGTAGCCGTCGAGTTGCGCGAGTTTGGCCGTGCCGCCGACGGTCACGCTCTCAAGCATCGGGCGCATCGTGCGCGCCGTCTCCGTGCTAAGGACGCGGCGCGACTCCGGCGTCGCGCGTTGAATCGCCTGCCCGTTCGCGTCGCGCACTTCCCTGACGAGGTGCGGGGCGACGCGCACGCCGTCGTTCGCAATCGTGGCGAAGGCCGCCGCCATCTGGATCGGCGTGACGCCGACTTCCTGACCGATGGCGACCGACCCCATCGAACTCGGATGCCACTGCTCCGGCTTGCGCAAGATGCCGCGCGTCTCGCCCTTGAGTTCGATGCCCGTCCGCTCGCCGAAGCCGAACCGCCGCATGTAGTCGTACATGCGCTCCTTGCCAAGTCTCAACCCCAACTTGATCGCGGCGACGTTCGACGACTTCGCCAGCGCCTCAGTCACCGTCAGCGTGCCGTAGGCGTGCGTGTCGTGGATGATGCGGCCGAGGAGATTGATCGAACCCATCTGGCAGTCAATCGTGTCGGTCGGGCGCGCGAGTTTCTCCTCGATGGCGGCGGAGTAGGCGACGACCTTAAAGGTCGAACCCGGCTCGTAGATATTCTGCAACGCCTGATTCTTGCGCACGTCGTCGGAGATTTTTCGCGCGCCGTTCGGGTCGAACGTCGGCGCGTTGACGAGGGCGAGGATTTCGCCCGTGCGCGGTTCGAGCACGAGCGCGGTGGCCGACTTGGCGCGCGTCAGTTGCATCGCCTCCGCCACGGCGCGCTCGGCTTGAAACTGGATGTTCTGATCAATCGTCAACACGATTGACTGCCCCGGCGCGGCCTCGACCTCGAAACTGTTGAAGGCGTGGTGGCGCGCGTCCCTATCGAACACGGTCTTGCCCGCCTCGCCGCCGAGCGCGGCATTTTGGTAAAGCTCGACGCCAGCCAGCCCCTCGTCGTCCGTCCCGACGTAGCCGAGCACGTGCGCCGCGAGCGCGCCGTTCGGGTAATAACGCTTCGGCTCTTTGACAGCGCGCACGCCCGCGAGTTTCAACTCGTGAATCTGCTTCGCCTGCGCCGCGTCAACTTGCCGCGCGAGCCACACGAACTGGCGCTTCGACTTATGCGCCTCTTCCAAACGCGCCCTGAGCGGCGACTCGTCGAGGCCGAGCACGGCGGCAAACTTCTGCGCCGTCGCACGCGCGTCAAACTTCTCGTCCGTCGGCTCGGCGACGAACGAATCCACGTCGAGGCTGCGCGCGAGTTCGTGCCCGTTGCGGTCGAGAATCAAACCGCGTAGCGCGTTCGTCTTCGCAGACTGCTGCTGCTGCCGTCGCGCGCGGTCGCTCAGTTCTTCATGCTGGCCGACTTGGAGATAGACGAGCCGCCCGCCGATGACGAGCATCCAGAGGACGAGCAGGAGGACGACGACCGTGACGCGCTGGCGCGACGCGTCCGGTCGGTTTTTCGTTTTCGCGTTAGAGCGTTCGGGCATCATTGGGAGCCAACTCTTATCAAACGATCCGCGCCGTGCGCCTGTCCGAATCCGACAAAATTTGCGCCCGGAGAACTCGAAGCCGTAGCGTGCGGGGGTGGCGGGGGGAGCGAAGCCGGGACGTTCCCGGTCGCTGTCTTTGTGCGAATCAATGCGCCACGGAACGCGCGCGCGAACTCTTCGCTCTGGTCGTCGCCGCGGGCACTGCGGTGGGCGCGTCCGAGTCCGACGTCGAGGCGTTGACGCGCGCCCGGTTGATCTGCGACGGGCGCGCGGGCTGCATCCCGATCTCACGCGCCGCGCGATCCAGCGACGCCGGGGCGGTCGCCGCGTTGATCTGCAAGATCAGTTGTTGCTGCTCTCGCATCAAGCGCACCCGCTCGGCGCGTAGCTTCTCGCCGTCGTAGCCGTAACGCACCGCCGCGAAATGCTGCCCGGCGGCGGCGACGAACCCGCCCGCCAGAGCCAGACCGCAGACGAGCATCACGAGTTGACGCTTGAGGGCGCGGGTGTCGTGTTCGCGGCGCACGCCGTGGTTGAAATTTTGTTGGGGGAATCTTCTCATTGCCGTTTCCGTCTCCAAACAAAATGGGGTCCGTGTCAGACCCATGCGACCGGGCGTTGATGCTCAGTCCTTAATAAAAGTTTTCAAGTCGCGCTCAACGGGCGACGGCTTCGAGTTTCCGGCAGGCGCGGAGTTTCGCACTGCGCGCGCGTGGGTTGTCATCCAGTTCCGCGTCCGCCGGGGTGACGGGTCGCCGGGTCAATATCTCGACGGCGCGGCGCGCGCCGCACGCGCAGACGGGGAGACGCCGGTCACATTCGCATTGCCCCGCCAGACGACGCAACACGCGCTTCACGATCCGATCTTCGAGCGAGTGAAAACTGATGACGACCAAACGGCCTGACGGTTGTAAAAGATCGACGGAGGCTTCAAGGAATGCTTCCAGCCCTTCGAGTTCGTGGT
This sequence comes from Pyrinomonadaceae bacterium, assembly GCA_030838445.1. GTDB lineage: Bacteria > Acidobacteriota > Blastocatellia > Pyrinomonadales > Pyrinomonadaceae > JAIVJZ01. Next base: position 16,539 of record JAUZFQ010000150.1, read on the forward strand.
TGACGGCGATACGCAACGCCTGAAACGTGCGCGTCGCCGGGTGAATCCGATCCGTGCGCTTGTAGCCGACGGCGCGCGCCACCAGTGCGGCCAAATCGGCGGTCGTCTCAATCGCCCGACCCTCTTCACGTCGTTCGACGATCCACCGCGCGATCTTACGCGACTTACGTTCCTCGCCGTATTCAAAGATGATGCGCGCGATCTCTTCTTCCGGCAGTCGCGCGAGCAGTTCGGCCGCGGTCTCTTCGTCGCCCTGCGCGTCCATACGCATGTCGAGCGGCGCGTCGTGGCGAAAACTGAAACCCCGCTCCGCCGCGTCGAACTGGAGCGACGACACGCCGAGGTCGGCCAGCACCCCGCTCACTTCTCGTTCTCCCGCCTCTTCCAGCACGCCCGCGATCTCTTTGAAGTTCGCGTGCACGGCGCGGAAGCGTTCGCCGAACCCGGCAAGGCGCGCGCGCGCAAACTGCAAAGCCTCCGGGTCTCGGTCAATGCCGAGGACGCGCACGTCGGGCGAGTCGGCGAGCAACGCTTCGGTGTGTCCGCCCAGCCCGAGCGTCGCGTCCACGAATAGCCCGCCGCGCTCCGGCGCGAGATAGCCGACCGACTCTGCTAGCAACACGGGGCGATGGGGCGCATCCGGCCCCCCACCTGATGCAAACATCACCACCGCCCCGTGAAGTCGTTCAAAGAGCTAAAGAACAGTGACAAGTGACGAGTGACAAGTGACGAGAAAAAGCATGTGTCAGTGGCGCAAGTTCTGTGATTTAACTTGTCACTTGTCACTCGTCACTCGTCACTTTCTTTATATTCCGAGGCGCGCGATTGAAGCCTCGTCCTCTTCGGTGTAGGGGTCTGAGAGCAGGCGTTGCTGAAAGCGCTCTAGTTCCCAGACCTCCAGATAATTCAAATAGCCGAGCACCGCCACGTCGCCCATCACGCCCGCGCTTTTTCTGAGGAGAGGGTGGATGAGCACGCGCCCCTGCCCGTCAATGGTCGTCTGTTGACCGTAATAGTTCGTGCGATCCAGAAACTTGCGCCGCGCCGGATCCATCGAGGGCAGCAACGCGAGCCGCTGTTCGATGCTCTCCCATTCGGGCAGAGGGTAGATGCGCACGCTGTCTCCGGTTAAACTGGTCACGTAAACTTCCGCCCCGTGAGTTTCCTGTAGGTGGCGGCGGAAAGTGGTCGGCACTTTGAGTCTCCCTTTGGCTTATATGCGCGCCGTGTAATTTCCTCTTAACATAGGGCTTCGGCGTTCGGCTGGGGCGAGAATTGCTTAAAAGTTAAAGTATAACTTAAACCGTTTACGCCAACCTGCTCTGGAGAGTCCACTTCTAGCCACTTTCTCCCACTCGACGCGAATACTACGCTCCATTACCGAACACTGTCAAGACCAAAAACATTGTCGAACAGATAATTTTAAGCACCATTTCGTGCATTTAGGAGGCTCTCAGAGCCAAATTGCTTAAGCGAGAGGTCAAAAAGCTGTCCGGAATGACTCGACTGCTTAAACTCCCGTCTGTCACTTTCACGCGCCATCCTGTATAGTTGCGCCCCGTAATCCGACATCCATAGTTACAATCCGGCTGCGACCTTTCTGCATGATTAGCTTCGGCGGACTTCTCTTTTTCGGCGCGCTTGTGGCGCTCGCCAACGTGCTCGGCGGACTCCTTCTGACCCGCCCGCGCACGACCCTGCGCGACGCGCACGTCCTGCGTTATCTCATCGCTCTCGGCGCGGGCTTTATGCTGGCCGCGATTTTCCTGGAGATTCTGCCGGAAGTCGTGCGACTGTGGGGCGCGGGGCAGGATGACATCAGCCACGCCGTGCTCGGCGCGATGACGCTCCTCTTGCTCGGCTACCTTTTGATCCATCTTTTCGAGCACACCATCGCGCCCCATTTTCATTTCGGGGAAGAGACGCACACGGAGGCCATGCTTCAACCGAAAGCCGCCTACGCGGCCATTGCCGGCCTCTCCATTCATACCTTCTTCGACGGCGTTTCCGTGGCGGCGGCTTTTCTGGTGAACTTCAAGGCGGGGCTGCTCGTCTTCGTCGCCGTCCTGCTGCACAAAGTCCCGGAGGGGTTCACGGCTGCGTCAATCATGCTGGCGGCGGGTCGTTCGCCGCGCCGCGCGCTCCTTGCGACGCTTATCATCGGGGCGGCCACGCTCGGCGGCGTGCTGTGCGTGGCGTTGCTGCAAGCGCGACTCGACGTGGCGGTCATGTACGCCCTGCCCTTCTCGGCGGGCGTGACTCTCTACGTCGCGGCGAGCGATCTCATCCCGGAAGTCAACCACATGGAGCGGAAGAACCCGCTCGTCTCGATTGTCGTCTTCGCGGGCGTCGCGCTCTTCTACCTTTTGCACCGGCTTCTGGAAAGCTGACGCGCGGGCGAAAGGGGCGCGGCGAAGTCGGACGCGCGGCGTTCGTTTTGGCTTTTACCTTTTGCCCCGCGCCTTGTATTATCAGTTCATCCCATGCGAACCCGACGAACATTTCCCGCTCTAGTAGTTTTCGCGCTCCTCTGCCTGTCGGGCAGCGCGACGCGCGCCCAGACGACCACCTCGCCGCTGCCCGCGCCGACCGGCTTCGTCAACGACTTCGCCAACGTCATTGACCCGGCGACCGAGGAGCGTCTGGAAACTATCCTGACGAACTTGAAGACCGTCGGCGACATCGAGTTCGCGGTCGTGACCGTGCCGACGACGGGCGAGCAGGACATTTTCGACTACTCGCTGGCCGTGGCACGCGGCTGGGGCATCGGGGCGAAAGAGGACGAGAGCAAGGGGCTGTTGATGCTCGTGGCGATCAACGACCGGAAGTATTTCACGCAGATCAGCAGGCATCTCGAAGGCGACCTCACGGACAGTCTCTCCGGGCAGATTCAGCGCGCGCGCCTCGTGCCGCCCTTCAAGCAGGGCAACTATTCGCAGGGCATCGCCGACACAGTTGAGACCTACGTCGCCACGCTCGCGGAGAAACGCGGCTTCAGCGTGGAAGGTCTCGACCAGAGTCGCGCCTACCGCGCCCCTGCGACGCAGACGCGGCGGACGCGCAGCACGCGCGGCGGGTTTTCCACCTGCGGCACGGGGCTGATCATTCTGGTCGTCATCATCTTTCTGCTGTCGAGTCGAGGGCGCGGCGGCCGCGGGGGCGGATGCCTGAGCATGCTGTTGCTCAACTCGCTTCTGAGCAGCGGCAGCAGTCGCGGTTCGAGCGGCTGGGGCGGCGGCAGTTTCGGCGGCGGTGGGGGCGGCGGAGGCGGTGGCGGCTTCGGCGGCTTCGGCGGCGGCGGTAGTTTCGGCGGCGGCGGTTCGGGCGGCAGTTGGTGAACGAGACTCGTCAGTTGTCCTTTGTCCGTGGTCAGTTGTTCGGATCAATCTTTAGTGACTGAGTTGATAACTACAAACGACGGGCACCTGACCACGGGCTACTGACAGCCCTTTCGTTTCGAGGAGTGCTGATGGCTAACAAGGTAGCGCAAGAGGCTTTCAATCATTTGATCGACGACCTGCGGGCGACGCACGGCGCGAACCTCGCGGCGGTGGTGCTGTACGGGTCGGCGGCGGCGGGCGACCACATTGATCAGAGTTCGGACTACAACCTGCTGATCGCGCTCGAACGCATCACGCCCGAAGAGTTGCGGCAGGCGCAAGCGCCTCTGCGCGAGTGGCGGCGTTTGGGTCATCCGCTGCCGGTCTATTTCACGACGGAAGAGTTGCGCGACGCGGCCGACGTGTTCCCCATCGAGTTTCACCAGATGCGGCGCGCGCGCCTCGTGCTCTACGGGAACGATCCGTTCGCCGGTCTCGTTATACATGATCACAACTTGCGCCATCAGACCGAGTACGAACTGCGCAGCAAGTTGATTCAACTGCGGCGGCTCTACATCCCGGCGTCAATCTCGGTCGAGAAGTTGACCGACCTGATGGGCGAGAGTTTGACGAGTTTCGCCGCGCTGTTCGCGCCCGCGCTGATGCTGCACGGCGTGAGAGAGCCGCCCGTCTTGAAGCAGGAGTGCGTGCGCGCGGCGGTCAAACATTTCGGGTTGAACGGCGAACCGTTCGAGCGCATCTTCGCCCTGCGCGAGACGGGCGTGCAACCGGCGAGCGACGCCGAGGCGCACGAGTTGTTCGCCTCGTATCTGGCGCAGATTGAAATTGTGACGGAAGCAGTTGATGAGTTGAGATTGGGCGCGGAGAATTAGTGGAGCACAAGTTGCTTGCTGGCGATCTCCGGGCTGTCTATTCTTGCGATGAATAAGGAGAGAGTAATGAATAAGAGAAGATTTTTGCTGTTGGCCTTCGTGGTCTTTGTATCAATGACGGCCAGCGGGTGCGGCTACAATACACTGCAATCGAAGCAGCAGAACGTCAGAGCCAAGTGGGCGGGCGTGGAAAACCAGTTACAGCGGCGCGCGGATTTGATCCCGAACATCGTCGCGGCGGCGCAGTCGGCGGGCGTGCAGGAGCAGGAAGTGTTCGGGCAGATCGCAGAGGCGCGCTCGCGCCTGTTGAACGCGACGAGCGCGCAGCCGCAGGGCGAGGGCGGCGACAAGTCGCCGGAACAGAAGGAAGCGATCATCGCGGCCAACAACAGTTTCGGCGGAACTATCGGGCGGCTGTTGTCGCTGCAAGAAGCCTACCCGGTGTTGCAGTCGAACCAGAACTTTTTGAAGTTGCAGGACGAGTTGACGGGGACGGAGAATCGTCTGGCGACTTCGCGTAACGACTACACGACGGCGGCGCAGGATTACAACACGCCGCGCGGCAGTTTCCCGACCGTGCTCGCGGCCAAGCTCTACGGCTTCAAAGAAGAGCCTTACTTCAAGGCCGAGGAGGGCGCGCGCCAAGCCCCGCGCTTCGACCCGAACACGATGCGCCGCAATCAGGGCAACACCAAGTAAGGACGCAACGCCACACTGCGACTTCTTAATCAGGAGCGCACAAGAAAATCGGGGGACGCTTTCACACCGAAAGCGTCCCCCGAAAATTTTTACGACCGGCGCGGCCGAATCGCGCCGTGCCGCTCATGTTCTCCGAACTTTAAAAACCACGCGAACTGCACATGCCGCAATGGTCGCAGGGCTTGCCGCCCGGTTCGACGTTGCAGACCTTCTCGCGCTCGAAAAATTCGACCAACTCCGAGACGGCCTCGTCAATCCCGAAACGTTCCTCGCTCGGATGCACGGCCGGGACGTACGTGCTGCTCAACCAGTGCGCGGGGTTGGCGTTCGCGTGCGACGCGGCGTGCTCGTGTTGCGGCGACTGAGTTTGAGATGGCCGCTGTTGTAGATGTGGCTGTTGTTCGCGCGAGTCGTCGCGGCGTGTGGGCGGGCGTTGGGGCGCGTCGTGATTGGTGACGTGAGATTCGATCTGCGCGAGTCGCTGCCCGATCTCGGAGACAGAGGCGCGCAGCGCGGCCAGTTCGTCGCCGACGCGTGCGCCTGAGTCGTGCCGCGCGGGAGACGATGCGTTGCCGTTGTCGGGCGCGTCGCCCGTCGCGAGACGGTTGGCGATGCGCTCGGCCAGCGTGCGAACCGGGTCTTGCTCTTTCGCGCTCAACGTCTCTCTCCCGTGCCCGCTTCTTCTGCGGGCAGCAAATCTATGTAATCAACGACGCCGATGATGGCCGAATCAATGGCCGCGCCCGGCTCTTTCGTCGCCGCCGTGGACGCGCCCCAACCCTCCTGCACCACAAGCACCGTGTCGCCGACGCCGGAATCAACCGAGTCGAGCGCGACCATCGTCGCGCCGATCTCTTCGCCTTCGAGGCTAACGGGCTGGCATAGCATCACGCGCGCGTTCGCGTAACGCTCGTTCTTCTGCGTCGCCACCACGTTTCCTACTACGCGCGCGAGAATCATCTGCTACCGAGCGCCCCCTCCATTGCTGACATGACTGTCCGAATCGACGATGGCGATGATGGTGCAATCGGTCGGCGTGTCCTCGCGCCGGAACGGGAAGCTCGCCTCCTTCCCCCTGCACCACACGACCAACTCGCCCTCGCCCGCGCCGATAGCGTCGAGCGCGACGAGCGGCGCGCCCTGCGGTTCGAGCCGCGCGTTCAAGGATTGCACGACGAGGAGCTTGCGCCCTTCGAGTGAATCGTTCTTCACGGTCGCCACGACCGTCCCGATGACGCGCGCCAGTTGCATGAGTCAGTCGTTGACGTAATCCACCGTGTCAATCACGCCGACGATGGCCGCGTCAACGGGCGCGTCCTTCATGCCTTCGGCGAGGCGCGCACTCGAACCGGCGACGACTAGCACGCGCTCGTGAAAGCCCGCGCCCACCGTGTCCACGGCGACCAGAAAGCCGCTCGTCTCCGTGCCGTCGAGGTTCAGCGGGCGCACGATCAAGAGCTTCTTGCCCCTGAGCCGCTCGTCCTTCTGCGTCGAAACGACCGTGCCGAGTATGCGCGCGATAAGCATAAGAAAACAGTGACGAGTGACAGGTGACAAGTGACGAGAGCAAGGACAAGCTTACAGACCGGAGCGCTGCTTTAACTTGTCACTCGTCACTCGTCACTTGTCAATTCTTTAGTTGTCGTTGCCGACGGGCAGCGCGTCGTCAACGCTGCCGTGCGGGCGCGGGATGACGTGGACGCTGACGAGTTCGCCGACGCGACGCGCGGCGGCTGCGCCCGCGTCCGTCGCGGCCTTGACCGCCGCCACGTCGCCGCGCACGATGGCCGTCACAAACCCCGCGCCGATCTTTTCGTAACCGACGAGCGTGACGTTCGCGGCTTTCACCATCGCGTCCGCCGCCTCGATCATCGCCACGAGACCCTTCGTCTCGACCATTCCCAGTGCTTCCTGTGCCATTAGCTTTGTCGCTCCTTAGAATTTAAACGCCCGCTGGTGTCCGTTAACGATAGACGTGACAGGTGGCGGTTATCGTAAAAACTTTTGCGCGCGGCGGTCAGTTTTTCAAGTCCACGGCCTGACTCAACAACTCGACCAAATCTTCGCGCGTCAGAGAAATTTTGCCCGCGCCGTTCGTGGCCGCGCGCGGCGCGTCCATATTGCCCGCGCGTTCGCCCGTTCCGCAAGTGATCCGCGTCTCGTGCAGGTAGCCGCACGATTGGCAGCGCGCGCGCTCATCGAGGTAGCCCGCCTTTTCGCGGACGTTGATCAACTTCTCGATGGCGTCGGGCGGCAAGTTGCTCGCGCCGCCGAGAGCGCGAGAGAGAATGGCGATCTTGGCCGTGTGCTCCAGAGTCTCAAGGCGGTCGAACGCCTGCCACACGTCTTCGCCGTAAGCGACCGCGCCGTGGTTCGCCATCAGGAGCGCGTTGTGGTGCTTGACGAGCGGCAGCATCGCGTCGGTCAACTCGTCGGTCGAGGGCGTGCCGTAGGCGGCGAGCGGGACGCACCCCAACGTCAAAATCACTTCCGACAAAATCGGCTGATCAATCGCCAGCCCCGCGACGGCGAAGGCCGAGCCGTGCGGCGGGTGCGCGTGGCAGACGGCGTTGATCTCAGGTCGCTCGCGGTAGATCAAAAGGTGCATCGCGAGTTCGCTCGAAGCCCTGCGGTCGTTCAGTGGCTTGCCCGCAATGTCGGTCAGTGCGAGCGAGTCTTCGCTCATGCGCCCCTTGTTGGTCTGCGTCGGCGTCGCAAGGATGCGCCCGTCGTCGAGGCGCACGCTCACGTTGCCGTCCGAGGAGACGACGTAGCTGCGCTCGTACAATAACTGGCCGACGCGCACGATCTCTCGCCGCGCCGTTCGCTCATCCATCAATTTTCCCGATCCGCGACTTAATAGATGTTGAAGTTGTACTCGACCGTTACGTACTGCGAGACGGCCGCGCCGTCTTTCCAAGCGGGCGTGAACTCAATGCGTCGCGCCGCGGCGACGGCCGCGTCCGTCAACCCGTCGGGCAGCGTTGTGAGCGGCGTGATGTCGCGCACCGTCCCGTCCGCCGCGAGCACCATCCGCAGCCTGACCGTGCCCGTCAGTTGGTTGCGGCGGGCGTCATAAGTGTAGAGCGGTTCGGGCTTGTAATTAACGACGGCCTTGCGCGTCACGTCTTTTGACGTAAACACGTCGCCCTCGAAGGAAGGCGGCGGAGGCGGCAGGGGCATCAGTATCGCGTGCGGCGGCCGCATCCGGCACGACTTCTTCGCGCCGAACTCCGTGTAGACAGGGTACGCCGCCGGTCGCGTGTCACGCCGCAACAAACTGCCGAAGGCGACGCCGACGAGCAGCGTCAGGATAAACGGCAAAACTCTTTTCAGGACGGGCATCATAATCAACTCCTACTCGCGGTCATACGCCTTACAGTTCGTTCTCATCTTCGCGTGGCGTGAGTTCCTCGAAGGACAGCAGGCCGCGCGGGTTCGTCGTACTCGTCGCGGGCGGGCGCGCGAGAAAGTACGAGAGCGTTTCGAGCGAAATGGTCAGATCCACGGTCTTCAACTTCACGTCGGGGCGCTTGTTGAGACGCGCGGGCGCGAAGTTTAAGACGGCCTTGACGCCCGCCGACATCAACCCGTTCAACACCCTCTGCGCGGCGCGCGCGGGCACGGCGATGACGGCCACGTCGATGCGCTCGGCGCGCACCACGCGCGCGACGTGGCGCACGTCGTAAATTTTAATCTGCGCGTCGCCCACCGTCCGGCCGATGAGTTCGCGGTCGTTGTCGAAGAGCGCAACGACGGCGAAGTTCGACGCGGTGAAGCCGTTGTAGTTGGCGAGCGCAGTGCCGAGGTGGCCTGCACCGACGATGCCGACGCGACGCTCGGTGTCGAGTCCCAGTATGTTCGTGATGTGCGCGCGCAGGTCGTTGACCGTGTAGCCGACGCCGCGCGTGCCGAACTCGCCGAAGTAGGCGAGGTCTTTCCTGATCTGCGCCGAGTTGAGGTTGAACTGTTCGGCGAGCGCGCGCGAAGAGACGGTCTTGATCCCGGCGGCCGCCAGTTTGTTCAGGCAGCGCAGGTAGACGCTCAGCCGGTTCGTCGTCAGTTCAGAAATTTTCTCCGACTTCATCCCGTTTCCTTTTCTTCCCTCGCACGCCAGTATAACGCCTGCGCGCCGCACGCCCAAAGACGCCGAAAAGAAGTAAATGGTAAATGGTAAATGGTGAATGGAGAAAACCCGTCTTTAGCCCATTTACCATTTACCATTCACTATTCCGTGCGTTGCCGCGGGTGCGCGCTTCAACTACAATCTTCGAGCACCCGGAGACGCTCCCGAAATCTCTTCTCTCGGCAGAAATAAGAACGCAGAATGATCGCACATTTATCAGGAACTCTACTCGCAAAACAGGCCACCAGTGTGATTTTGGACGTGGGCGGCGTCGGCTACGAAGTGACGATTCCGGTCTCCACTTTTTACGACATGGAAGAGGCGGGCGCGCAGATTTCGCTGCGCATCTACACGCACGTGCGCGAAGAGGCGCTTCAACTCTTCGGCTTCAAGACCGCGCGCGAACGCGAACTCTTCCAGATGCTCATCTCCGTCAGCGGCATCGGCCCCAAGTCGGCCATCGCCATGCTCTCCGGCATGAACGCCGACGAGATCATCAGCGCGATCCGCTCCAACAACCTCGCGCGCCTGACTTCGATCCCCGGCCTCGGCAAGAAGACCGCCGAACGCCTCGTCATCGAACTCCGCGACAAGATGACGACGCTCTCGCACCCCGCGCTCGAAGAGCAACTCGCCGCGCAAAAGTCCGGCGGCGCGCCGAGCGAAGACACCTTGCGCGAAGACACGCTCTCCGCGCTCACGAACCTCGGCTACCAGCGCGCCGCCGCCGAGAAGGTCGTCAATCAGGCGATGCACGAAGGCGGCGACATCTCGGTCGAACTGCTCTTGCGCCGCAGCTTGAAATCGCTCTCGAAAGGATGAGCCAATTGCGGAATGCGGATCGCGGAATGTGGATTGGAAAACAATTTGCTTTCTTATAATCCGCAATCCGAAATCCGCATTCCGCAATCGCCAGTATGTCTGAAGAACTCGAACCAGCCAGCGTCCGCTTGTCCGCGCCGACGGACGAGGAGTCGCAGTTTGAGTTGTCGCTGCGCCCGGCGCGGCTCGCCGAGTACATCGGGCAGCGCAAGGCGACGGACAACTTGCGCATCTTCATCCGCGCGGCGACGATGCGGCGCGAGGCGCTCGATCACGTCCTCCTGACGGGGCCGCCCGGTCTGGGCAAGACGACGCTCGCCAACATCGTCGCCAACGAGATGGGCGCGGAACTGCGTTCGACCGCCGGCCCCGTCATCGAAAAGGCGGGCGACCTCGCCGCGCTCCTGACCAACTTGCAGGAAGGCGACGTGCTGTTCATAGACGAGATTCACCGCCTCAACCCCGCTATCGAGGAAGTGCTCTACCCGGCGATGGAGGACTACCAGCTCGACATCATGATCGGGCAGGGCACGGCCGCCCGCTCTATCAAGTTAGACTTACCCAAGTTCACGCTCGTCGGCGCGACGACGCGCGCCGGACTCATCACCGCACCCTTGCGCGGTCGCTTCGGCATCGTCTTCCACCTAGACTTTTACAAGCACGACGAGTTGGAACTGATCGTGCGCCGCTCGGCGGAAATTCTCGGCACGGAGATTGACGAAGGCGGCGCGAAAGAGATCGCGCGGCGCGCGCGCGGCACTCCGCGCATCGCCAACCGACTGCTCCGGCGCGTGCGCGACTTCGCAGAGGTTGACTACGAGGGGCGCATCACGCAAGAGGTCGCGCGCGACGCGCTCAACCGCATGGAAGTTGACACCTACGGGCTGGACGAAGTTGACCGCAAGTTGCTGCTCATGATCATCGAGAAGTTCAGCGGCGGCCCGGTCGGCCTCGGCACGATGTCCGCCGCGATTCACGAGGAGAAGGATTCCATCGAGGAGATCATCGAGCCTTACCTGATCCAGATCGGCTTCCTCAACCGCACCCCGCGCGGGCGCATGGCGACGCGCCTCGCCTACGAGCATTTCGGCCTGAGCCAGTTGCCCGCGACGCCGGGGCTGTTCGGCGTCTAGCGAGCGAGCGCAGAGTAGAGTTATGTTGAAGCGGATACGCTCATTCACCCGCCACCAGTTCGGCGTGCGCAACGCCGCGCCGTGGCTGAGCATCTTCGGCCACTCGTTCCACCAGTTCCACGAAAACGATCTCTTCACGCCCGCCGCCGCGATGAGCTACTTCGGGCTGCTCACGTTGTTCCCGATGCTCCTCGTGCTGCTCGCCCTGAGCAACTACTTCGACGTGGGCAGCGAGATGCTCACGCGCGCCGTCGAAGCCTATCCCGGCTCGCGCGAGTTCCTGCGTACGACCGTGCGCTCTTTAGAGAACGTCGGCACGAGCGTGATCATCACCTGCATCATCGTCACGCTCTGGGCGGGTTCGTGGGTCTTCAACGTGATGGAGCGCGCCATCAACCGCTTGTGGGGCACGAAGCCGCGCGCGTTCCTGCACGGGCGCGGACTCACCCTCGGCATGATGGGCGGCGTCGGCGTGCTGCTCATCGTCTCGATCATCATCACCTACATGCTCGTCGCGCTCAGAGAGTTGGCCGAGCGACTCCCCTTGCGCGTGCTGCAACGCGTGCCGATCCTCTCACTGGTTGGCAACGCCTTCTGGCAAGTCATCTTCGCGCTCGTCAGTATCGCCGTGACGGTTTCGCTCTTCACGCTCGTCTACCGCTTCATGCCGAGCGCGCGCGTCAAACTGCGCGACTCGATCCCCGGCGCGGTCGTCGCCGGACTCCTGTGGGAGGCGGCGAAATTCATCTTCGCGTCGAGCTTGCATTATTTCCACTACGATCAAATTTACGGCTCGGTCGGCGCGGTCGTCGCCGTGCTGACGTGGAGCTACGTGTCGAGTTTGATTCTCTTGTTCGGCGCGCAACTCTCCGTCGTCTTCCACCAGGAACATTCCGCCGCGCACGAGGAACTGGCGACCACCGTGCCGCCCGGCGACGCGCCGACGGAGACGCCCGCCGTGCCGCAGGCGTGAAGCAAGGGGAAGGGGAAAAGGGAAAGGGTAAGGGCAAAGAAAAACGGGCGGGAAGCATCAACCGCATCGCAACTGACGGAAACCATCAAACGGATCGTCTCTTCCCTTCCCTTTTACACCTTACCCCTTCCCCTAAGTTTTTTCCGTCATGTTGATTTCCGACTTCGACTACGAACTGCCCGAAGAGTTGATCGCGCAAGCCCCGCTCGCTGAGCGCGACGCCTCGCGGATGCTCGTGCTGGATCGCGCGCGCGCGTCTTGGCGCGACAGCACCTTCGCGGAACTCCCCGCCGCCTTGCGCGAGGGCGATCAACTCGTCGTCAACAACACGCGCGTCTTCCCTGCGCGCCTCGTCGGGCGGCGCGAACCCACGGGCGGGCAGGTCGAACTCTTTCTCATCGAGGAGCGCGCCCCGCGCGTGTGGGACGCGCTCGCACGCCCCGCCCGACGCCTCGCGCGCGGCCAGGCATTATCTTTCGGCGACGGACGACTGCGCGCGGAGATCGTTGACGCGGGCGAAGCGGGACGCCGCACCATCAGGTTCGACTTTGCGGGCGACTTCGACGCGCTGCTCGAAGAGTTCGGCCGCGTGCCGCTCCCGCCCTACATCAAACGCGCCTCCGACGCGGACGCCACGGGCGCGCGCCACGCCGAAGACCGCGAACGCTATCAGACAATCTACGCCGAGCGACGCGGCGCTATCGCCGCCCCGACCGCCGGACTCCACTTCACGCCCCGCGTTCTCGAACAACTCAAGGCACGCGGCGTCAACGTCACAGAGATCACACTGCACGTCGGCTACGGCACGTTTGCGCCCGTCCGCGCCGACGACCTCAGCGAGCACGCCGTCGCCGCCGAGCGTTACGAGATCACGCCGGAGGCCGCCGCCACGCTCGACGAAGCACGCGCGCGCGGGCAACGCATCGTCGCCGTCGGCACAACCACCGTCCGCGCCCTCGAATCCGCCGCCGCTGCCAGTGGAAGCGACGGACGCCTCGCGCCCGGCGCGCGTTCCACCACGCTCACCATCACGCCCGGCTACGAGTTCAAGATCGTGGACGCGCTCGTCACCAACTTTCACCTCCCGCGCTCCTCCCTGCTCGTCCTCGTCGCCGCCTTCGCCGGGCGCGAACTCACGCTCGCAGCCTACCGCCACGCCGTCGCCGCCCGCTACCGCTTTTACAGCTACGGCGACTGCATGCTCATTCTTTAAGTGACAAGTGACAAGTGGCGAGTGACGAGAGGATGAGTGATGAGTGACGAGCAACAGGTGCTTTTTAAGTGACAAGTGACAAGTGACGAGTGACAAGATAAAATCACGCTTGACGAGCGCGCGGCTCTAACTAGTCACTCGCTCGTCACTTGTCACTCGTCACTCGTCACTGTTTCCTTATGGCAGTACTGAAAAAAATTCGCTCGCGTCTCTTTTCGACGCCGGAGGAGGTGGCCGCGAACGGCGACGGGGAGACGCGCGCCGCCGGGGCAACGTCTGCGGCGGCCGGGGACGCGCCGGAAGCCGCCGCTGTCGCCCCCACGCTTCCCGACGAGCGTTACGACATTCGCCCGCTCACCATCTCCCAACTCGACGAGTGCTGGCGACTCGATCAACGTTGCTTCGTGGACGGCGAAGCCTACAGCCGCGACACCTTCGAGTACCTGTTGACCTCGCCCGAATCGGTCGCCTTCCGCGCCGTCACGCCCGACGGCCTGATGGTCGGCTTCATCGTCGGGCTGGTCGAACCGCAGAACACCGGACACATCACGACGCTCGGCGTCGCCCCCGAACACCGCCGCCGCCGCATCGCCGAACAGATGCTCAACAAGGTGGAAGAGAGTTTCCGCCGCCGCCACGTCCGCACCATCCGCCTCGAAGTCCGCTCCGTCAACACCGGCGCGCAAATCCTCTACCGCAACCTCGGCTACACCGTCACCCAACGCCTCCCACGCTACTACTCCAA